>NZ_JBICYZ010000016.1:0-140420 GCF_043201465.1 Kitasatospora sp. NPDC048298 | reverse complement strand
GGGGGGGGGGGGGGGGCGGGGGCGGGGGGGGGGGGCGGGGGGGCGGGGGGGGGGGGGGGGGGGGGGGGGGGGGCGCCCGCCGCGGCGCGGGGGCCGGGGGGGGCGGGGGGCCCCCCCCCCCCGGCCGTCGGATGGCCGTCAGTGCTGTCTCAGTCCTTCCCCTCCCCACCGAGCAGGCCGGCCTGGGCGGCGGTCAGCCGGCCCTGGGCGTGCAGCCAGCGCACCGTGTCCGCCATGGTCTCGGCGGTCGGCCTCGGGGTCAGCCCGCCGGTGCTGGCGGCGGGGTCGACCGGGGTCGCGCAGGCGCAGGTGTAGACGGCGCCGTACTCGGCGGGGATGTGCCAAGGCCAGCCGCGCTGGAGCAGGGTGGCCAGGGCACCGACCGGCAGCATGGCCCGGGCGGGGAGGAAGGCCGCGGGCAGGCGCCGCCCGGTGACCTCCCGCAGGGTCCGCACGTACTGCCGGGTGGGCAGGTGGTGGCCGGGCCCGAAGTGCCGGTCGGAACCGGCCCGCGGCGCGGTCAGCAGCCTGGCGTGCAGCCGCGCGGTGTCGCGGACGTCGCCGACCGGGAAGCCGCCGAGCGGCCAGATCGGCATCAGCCCGCGCAGGGCGTTGCGCAGCCGGGCGTTCTGGTCGCCCAGCCCCGGGTCCCGCGGGCCGAGCAGTGCGGGCGGGTAGCTGATGACCACCGGCGCGCCGTCCCGCTGGTGGGCCCGGGCGATCCGCTCGGCCGCGGCCTTGGTCGCCATGTACGTGTCCCGGGGACGGCCGACCGGGGAGTGCTCCCCGAGCGGCCGTCCGGGGGACGGCAGCAGGGCGACGATGCTGGAGACGTGGACGACCGGGTCGGCGCCCGCCCGGCGGGCGGCGGCCAGCACCAGCTCCGTCCCCCGTTCGTTGGTCCGGCGCATCCGCGCGTTGTGCCGGCTGTCGAAGGAGTACACGGCGGCCGCGTGGAGCACGGCGTCGGCGCCGCGCACCGCGCGGGCCGCGCCGCCCTCGTCGGTCACGTCCCCGACGACCAGGTCGACGGCGCCCGGGTCCACCTCCAGCAGGCCGAGGGCCCGCTCCGCCGCGGCCGGGTCGCGGACCAGCATCCGCACCCGGTGTCCGTCGCGGACCATCGCCGCGACGGAGTGGATGCCGACGAACCCGGTGCCGCCGGTCACGCTCACCAACATCGAGCCCATCCCCCGCTCAGCCGATCCCGTCCGGGTTCGCGCCGATGCCCCGGTGGAAGGCGCCGCGGTAGAACAGCAGCGCCTGCCGGTCGTCGGCCCAGTCCGCGGCCAGCACCTCGCCGAGGAAGATGGAGTGGTCGCCGCCGTCGTACTGCTCGGCCAGCTTGCACTCCAGCCAGGCCAGCGAGCCGGCCAGCAGCGGGGCGCCGGTGAACGGTCCCGGCTGCCAGTCGAGGCCGTGGAACTGCTCGGCCCCGCGCGGCCTGCTCTTGTTCGCGAAGTACCGTGCCAGCGTCTCCTGTTCGGCGCCGAGGACGGAGACCGCGAAGGACCTGGTGACGGTGATCGCCTCGTGCATGGTCGCGGAGCGGGCCACGCAGCAGAGCACCATCGGCGGTTCCAGGGAGACCGAGCTGAACGCGTTGGCGGTCATCCCGTGGACGTACTCGCCGCCGGTGGTCATCACCGTGATCCCGGTGGCGAACCTGGCCATCGTCTCGCGCAGGGCGCCCGGCAGGACGGCCCGGTTCTCGGTGGCCGGCGTCCGTACGTCCGTCGGCCGGGTGTTGACCGGCAGCCGGCCGTTGCCGATCACAGCGCCCGCCCCGTCTCCACCGGCCCGCCGGGCGCGGCCTGCGCCGCGAGGGCCCGCGCGACGGCCGGCCCCTCGGCGTACGGGGCCAGCGCCAGGCGCAGTTCCTCGGGCACCCGGGCGGGGACGGTGGCGGTGTTCGGCCCGCGCATGCACGCGATCCGCTGCCGGCCGCGGGCGACCAGGTTCTCCTGTTCGCCGTCGATCCGCAGGTAGTCGAAGGTGAACTGGATCTGGGTCTGGGTCAGTTCCTCCAGGCGCATCCGGACGGACAGCTCGTCGAAGGAGGTGATCTCGGCGAAGAAGTCGCACTCCACCTTGAGGGTGAACAGCTTGAGGTCGTCCTGCAGTTCGGCGAGCACCCCCGGCGCCTTGTCCTTGAGGAACATCTCCCGGCAACGCCCCTGCCAGCGCAGGTAGTTCACGTAGTAGACGTTGCCGACGAGGTTGGTCTCCTCGAATCCGACGGTGTGCCGGATCTCGTAGTAGGACGACATCAGTTCTCCTTCCCGACGAGGACCGCGAAGAGCACCGGCTCCGTGCGGTCGTTGACGGTGGTCACCCAGGTGGCGACGGCCGCGTCACCGGCGGACAGCACGACCCAGCCGCCGGGGTGGACGCGGTCGAGCGTCAGCGCCTGGGTGGTCGCACCGGACTTGCGCAGGCACTCCAGCGCGCTCCAGACCCTGGTGCCGGCCACCGCCGGGCTGCAGCCCACCTCGGCCACCAGCAGGTCCCGCAGGGCGAGTTGGCCGGCGCCCAGCAGCGCGTCCCAGTCCTCGGCGGTCCGCTCCAGGACGGTCTCGACGTCACAGGCCAGCCGCCCCCGCCCGGCCACCGCCAGGGTGAGTCCGGGGCCGTGCGAGGCCGACACGGTGACTCCCTCCAGCCCGGGCGCGCCGGCGAGTTCGGGCTTGCCGTCCGGGCGGTGGCGCAGTTCCACCGGCCGGCCCAGCGCCCGGCCGAGGGCGGTCTCGGTGCGGGCCCTGCGGTCGCCGTCCGCGGCGCCGGTCTCCGCCGCGGGTTCGACGACGACCGCGCGGCTGCCGCCCAGCACCCGTTCCAGGCCGCGCTCCAGGTACGAGCCGAGCATCGCGGGCACCCACGGGCCGGCGCCGTCGCGCTTGCGGACGGCGACCAGGGTCAGCCCCTCCCAGCGCTCGACGACCTTCCCGGACGGGGTCCGCACGTCGACGTCGTAGACGTAGCTGTCCCCGTCCTGCGAGCGCTCCCTGGCGTCGAGCACCACGTACTCGGTGTCCTGGTCGGCCGGATCGGCCAGCCAGAGCCGCTCGATGCCCTGCGGCAGCAGGGTGGCGTCCGGCACGCAGCACTGGATGGCGTGCATCATCGCGTCCCGGGTGCCGGGGTCGGCGAGCAGCTGGTCCTGCGGCAGGTAGGCCGCGAACCACGGCGCCTGGGCGGTGGTGGAGATCTCCGCCAGCGCGTGCCGGGCACTGGCCCGCCGGTACTCCAGCAGGCGCTGGAACCGCTTGCCCTGGAAGAGCACGCTGCCGTACAGCTCGGTCACCGGGTCCACCGGCACCGCCGGCAGGCCGAAGCCGTCCGGCACCGGGGTGCCGGGCACCTCGGTCCTGGGGTAGCGCAGCCGGGCCCGGAAGTGGTCGGCGGCGAAGTCGGTGCCCTCGCTGCGCAGCACCACGTCGACCGTTTCGGGGTCCCGGACCAGGGCCGCGATCCGGATGGTGGTCGAGCCGCCCGGCCGGACCACCACGGGACGGCGGAACTCGACGTCCTCCAGCAGCGGCGGGCCCTGGTGGCCGCTCACCGCGGCGGCGACCTGGGCCATCGCCTCCATGCCGAGCACGGCCGGGAAGAGCAGGTCGTCCTGGAGCCGGTGGTCGCTCAGGTACGGGTCGCCGCCCTCGGTCAGCTCGGTCTCGGTGATCAGCTCGATGTCCGGGTGGTGTGCGACCACCCGCTCAACGAACCTGGTCAGCGGCAGCTCGCGCCGGGCGGTGGTGAGGGTCGGCAGGCCGCCGGCCCGGCCGCTGACCACCAGGACGGGGCCGGCCGACGGGTCCGCCAGCACCTCGCGCAGCACCTGGATGCCGTTCTCGGTGGAGATCGGCGTGATGCCCTCGCGGATCAGCGCCTCGACGACGCCGAGCCGTTCGCCCATGCCGGCGCCCGACCAGACGGACCACTCCAGGGCGATCGCCCTGGCCTTCGGGTGACGCTCCTGGAACCGGAGCGTCAGCTCGGTCATCCAGTCGTTGGCGGTGGCGTAGTGCGCCTCGCCGCGCAGTCCGGCCCGGCCGATGATCGAGCCGAAGGTGATCAGCAGCTTCAGGCGGTCCGGTTCGACGGCCGCCAGGACCGCCTCCAGTCCTTCGGTCTTGGGCGCCAGGGTCCGGTGGAAGTCCTCGACGGTGAGCGCGTCCAGGGCGGCCGGCTGGTTGCGTCCGGCGCCGTGCAGCACCGCGGTGACCGGGCCGAGCCCGCTCTCCAGCAGGGCCACCGCGGCGGCGATCTCCTCGGGCGAGGTCACGTCGGCGCGGGCGTACCGGTAGCGCAGGCCCGCGGCGTCCATCCGGGCGAGGTTCCCGGCGAGTTCGCGGTCGTCGGCCGGATCGGCGCGGCCGATCAGGGCCAGGGCCGCACCGGAGTCCTGGGCCATCGCGATGGCGCACTCCGCGGTGATGCCCTTGCCGCCGCCGGTGACCAGCAGGACGTCCCGGACGTCGAGCGGGGACCCGCCCTCGGCCGCCGGACGCAGCTGCAGCGGCCGGAGCACCGGGACGGTGCGGCGGCCGTCCGGCTGGTACCGGACCTCCGCGAAGCCGGCCGTGGCGGCGGTCTCGGCGACCACCCGGGCCACCGCCTCCTCGCGGGCCGCGCCCTCGGGGGCGGTGTCGGGCAGTTCGACCACCGTGGTCGGGACGGACGGGTGCTCCAGGTGCAGGGTCTTCGCCAGCCCGGCGGCCCCGAGCCGGCGCTGGACCACGACCAGCCGGGTACCCTCGGGGGCGGCCAGCACGGCCCGACCCGCGGTCAGGAAGAGTTCCGCCTCCTCCGGTCCGCACGCGTCCGGGAGGCAGAGCAGCACGCCGTCGCCGAGGCCCGCCGCCGCGAGCGCGGTGCGCAGCGGCTCGGCGAGCGGGTGGCCGGGCGTGCTGTACGCCGTCCAGGCTCCGGCGGAGTCCTGGGGGCCGGACTGCGGCCAGGCCGCCGGGGTCGGCAGGGCGGGCCGGGCGGCCTCCAGGTGCTCGACCGCGAAGGGCCGCACCCACGGGGCCACGCCGGCGACCTCGGCCGCCGACTCGCCGCCGTCCTGCGCGGTGTCCGCCAGCTGGTCGATCAGCTCCGCGATCCCGCCGAGGTCGACGGTCGCGTAGTTGGGGGTCGCGGCGAGCACCGGCCGGCCGAGCGCCCGGGTGACGTCGTTGACGATCTGGCCGATGGTGATGGAGCTCAGGTGCAGGTCGTCCATCGGGTGGGTCTGCGCGGTGACGGAGTCCAGCGGCAGCTCGACCCGCTCGGCGGCGAGCCTGCGCAGCAGCTCCAGGGTGGAGTCCGCGCCGGTGTCCGCGGCGCCGGGCTGTCCGGCGGGCGCGTCCGCGGCCTGGCCGCCGTCCTGCGCGGCCAGCTCCGCGTCGATGGCCGGGGCCGCCTCGCAGGGGTTGGCCAGGAAGGTCATCGCGCCGTCGGCCGGCAGCGGCCGGAGCAGGCGGTCGCCGAACAGCGCCTGGGTCCGGACGGGCACGCCGAGCACGTACGCGGCGCCGGCGATCCGCAGCAGCGGGCCGAGCGAGGCGCTGTCGGTGTCGACCGCCAGGGTGGCGCGGTCCGGTGCGATCTCCGCCAGCAGGCCGGACAGCACCCGGCCCGGGCCGACCTCGACGACCAGGTCGGCGCCGTCGACCGCCACGGTGGCGGCCTCCTGGAAGCGGACCGGGAGCAGGACCTGCTCTCGCAGCACCTCGCGCAGGTCGGCGGACGGGTCCAGGAGCCGGCCGGTGACGGTGGAGGCGATCGGGCGGACCGGCTCGCCGAAGTCGAACTCCGCCAGTTCGGCCGCCATCGCGACCGCGGCCGGCTCGACCAGGGGCGAGTGGAAGGCGTGCGAGACGTTCAGCCGGGTCGCCGTGACGCCCTCGGCCGCGGCCCGGCGGCAGACCTCGTCGACCGCCTCGGCGGGGCCGGAGAGCACGGTCTGCCGGGGCCCGTTGTAGCCCGCGACGACCACGTCCAGTCCGGCGGACAGGGCGGCCGCCTGCTCCGGGGTGGCCGCCAGGCCGGCCATCGCGCCGCCGCCGTGGCTGGCCCGGGCCATCACCTGGCCGCGGATCGTGGCCAGGCGCACCACCTGCTCCTCGTCCAGCGTGCCCGCCCAGTGCAGGGCGGTCAGCTCGCCGAGGCTGTGGCCGACGGCGGTGTCGGCCCGGATGCCGAGCGCGTCCAGCACCCGCAGGGCGGCCAGCGAACCGGTGACGATGCGCGGCTGGGCCACCTGGGTGGCGACCTGGTCGGCGCCGGTGGGCAGGGCCGAGGAGCGGAACACCTCCTCCGCCGTGGCGAACCGGCGCCGGATCGCGCCGACGGCGCCACGGCCCGAGCCCTGGCCCGGGAAGAGGTAGGCGATCCGGGGGGCGGTCCTGGCGCGGCCGAGGAAGACGCCCTCGCCGGCCGAGAAGGCCTCCCGCGCACCGGAGTCGAGCAGGGCGAGCAGCCGTTCCAGGCCGCGCACGGCGTCGTCCGGGGTGGTCGCGACGACGGCGGCGCGCACCGGGCCGCCGGACAGCCGGTCGGCCAGTGTGCCGGCCAGGTCCGCCAGTTCGGCCTGGGCCAGCTTCGGCACCAGGTCGAGCAGCCCGGTCAGCTCGGTGCGCAGCGCGTCCGCGTCCGGGCCGTCCAGCAGCAGCAGTTCGGCGTCCTGGCGGCCGGCGACCAGCCGGGTGGTGTGCTCGTCGAGCGCCTCGCGCCGGGTGCTGCCGGGGGCCTGGGTGACGGCGACGTGGGTGTTGATGCCGCCGAAGCCCATGGCCGACACCCCGGCCCTGACCGGCTGGTCGGCCGGCCAGAGTTCGGCCTGGCGCGGGACGTACATGGCCGCCTCGTCGCCGAGCAGGCCCGGGTGCGGGTCGAGGTGGCCGGTGCCCGGGGGGATCACCTGGTGGTGCACGGCGAGGGTCGCCTTGATCAGGCCGGCCACGCCGGCGGCGGCCTTGGTGTGCCCGAAGTTCCCCTTGACCGTGCCGAGCGCGGCCGGACGGGCCGTCGGGTCGGCGGTGCGGCGCGCGGAGGACAGCGCCTCGATCTCGGTCGCGTCGCCGAGGGCGGTGCCGGTGCCGTGGCCCTCGAAGTACGAGACCGTCTCGACGCCGTAGCCGGCCCGGTGGTAGGCGCGGGTCAGCGCCAGCCGGTGCCCGCTCGCCTCGGGCCGGGTGATGCCGCCCTTGCCGTCGGAGGAGACGCCCCAGCCGCTGATGCTGGCGTAGATCCGCCGGCCCTGCGCCAGTGCGTCGCGTTCGCGCATCAGGACGAGCATGCCGGAGCCCTCGCCGGGCCAGAAGCCGTTGGAGTCCCGGTCGTAGACCTTCATCTCGCCGGTGGCGAGGGCGCCGGTCTTGGCGAAGCCGATCACCTCGAACGGGTCGATGGAGAGGTCGACCCCGCCGGCGACCGCCACGTCCAGTTCGCCGTCGGCCAGGGCCTTCGCCGCGGTGACGACGGACAGCAGGGAGGAGGAGCAGGCCCCGTCGACCGTGTAGCCGCCGCCGCGCAGGTCGAAGTGGTTGCAGATCCGGCCGGCGATGGTGTTGGCGAGGCCGCCGGCCAGCGAGTCCTCGTCGATGGCGGGGAACGGCGCCTTGTACTGCGGTTCCAGGTCCTGGAGGAACTTCGCCACGTCCCCTTCGGACCAGCCCTGGCCGGTCAGCGCGGCGGCCACCGTGCGGCGCACGTACGGCCACCGCAGCCGCATGATGTTGGCCCGCGAGAATTCCCCGGTGAGGCTGTTTCCGACGACCACCCCGGTGCTCTGGCGGGGAAGTCCGGAACCGTCCGGGAATCCGGCGTCGGCGAGCGCTTCGGCGGCCACGTCGAGGGCCAGCCAGTGCGTCAGGTCGGTCGCCCGGTAGGTGCTTCCGGCGACGCTGTATTTGATGCGGTCGAAGGCGTAGTCCCGCAGGACCGCGGCTTTTTTCGTGTAGTGCCGGTCGGGCGCGCTACGGTCCTCCGACCAGTAGTCCGCCTGGTTCATGCGCTCGTCCGGCAGCTGCCGGAAGGCCCGCCGACCACCCAGTACGTTCTCCCACAGTTCGCTCGCCGAATTGGCGTCCGGGTAACGGAGGCCAATTCCCACGATAGCGATCCGCTCACTGCTCACGTATTCACCACCCATGGAGATGAATTGACGGCAAATCTGTTGCCGACTCGACACGCCTGCACTGTCGTCAATAGTGCGGCGGCGACCGTCCGGCTGTCTTCTCCGAGTTTGCTTTCCGCCTGGTGGGGGGCGGTGCTTTTCCATAACGGTGTGATTCCACGCCGCCGCTATTCGATAACGGCGTCATTTTCCGGGGGCCGGCCGGGGGCTTCCCCGGGGGCCGGCCGGGGCCTTGGCCGGGAACGCGCCGAGGCTCCCGCCGGTCGGCGGGAGCCTCGGGTGTGCGGGCCGTGCGCGGCGTCAGCCGGCGGCCGTGGGAACGCGGTCGGCGAGCCGGGCGCCCAGCTCCCGGGCCGCCGTCAGGGCGGCCCAGGAGGTGAGCTCGATCAGCGCGGCGTCGCCGGGCCGGCCGCGCCGGAACTCGGCGACCAGGCCGTCGTCGACCTGGTACGAGGCCTCGGCGGTCAGCAGGGCCAGCCGGCCGGCCGGACGCTCGTCCCCGGGCAGGGCCGCCACGGCGTCCTCGACCCAGCCGCGGCTGATCCCCGGCGGCCGGCCGTCCCAGTCGGCCAGCCGGTCGGCCAGCAGGGCGCGGACGCCGTCCGGCACCGACCTGGCCCCCGCCGCGTCGATCGCGGCGGCCGCCCGGGCGAAGGCGCCGGCCACGCTGGGGGTGCCCGCCGCCCAGCGCAGGTCCTGCGGCAGCGGCGCGGCGGGCAGCAGGTCGAGCGAGGTCCCGGCCGGCGGGGCGACGCGCGCGCTGTGGCGCATCAGCCGGCCGAGGACCGCCCTCGCCGCCGATCTCGCGGCCGCCGGGAGTCCGGTCGGCAGCGGGCTCGGCGCGAGGAACAGGTTGACCATGCGGTTGAGGTAGTGGAAGGTGACCGCCACCCCGACCAGTTCGGGCGCCGCCTGGGCGGAGAACGGCGGCGGCGCGCCCTGGCCCCGGTCCGCCCGGAACCAGTCCGCCGACGCCTCGACGGCCGCCCGGGCGCTGCCCGGGGCGGACGCCCCGGGCAGCAGCGCGGCCAGCGTCGTCCCGTGCACCTCCACGCAGTACGGGCAGGAGTTGGCGGCCGAGACCGCCGCGGCCACCGCCTCCTTGGTCGCGCGGTCGGCCCGTCCGCCGGCGACCAGGGTCTCCCGCAGCATCACCCAGGAGGCGGCGAGCACCGCCGGCGAGGCGGCGTGCAGGCCGATCGGCGGTGCCAGCATGCCGAACTCCCGCTCGACCTCGGCGAAGACGCCGGCCACCTCCTTCCCCGCGTCGGCCGGCCGCACCGGGGCGACCCGGTGGACCTGCGCCATGGACCTGCGCAGGGCCGGCCGCAGGAACGACGTCGTCATGTGCGTCCTCCTCCAAGCTCGGTCTGGAAGCCCGGTCCGGAAGCCCGGTCGGGCGCCTGGCGCTACCGGCGCATCAGGCCGGGCAGCTGCACCTGCACGCCGCGCCGGCCGCTGGTGGCGCCGTCCGGCGCGGGCGCGCCGTACTTGACGTTCACGCCGCGCTGCTGCGCGGCGGCCACGATGCCCGGGATCGCGCGCTCGGCGAGCGCCGAGATGGTCAGCGCGGGGTTGACCGTGAGCGCCCCCGGGACGGCGGAGCCGTCGGTGACGAAGATGCCCGGGTGGTTGCGCAGTTCCTGCCGGTCGTCGAGCGCCGAGGTCTGCGGGTCGTCACCGATCCGGCAGGACGCCAGCGGGTGCACCGTGTAGGCGCCCACCAGGTCGTTGGTCCACGGCATGACGCGGGCGAGTCCGTCGCGCTCCAGGATGTCCTTCACCACGGCGTCCGAATCGGCCCAGGCGCGCAGGGTGTTGGCGGTCGGCCGGTACGAGATCGACCCGCGCCCGAGCATCTGCTGGGAGATCCGCTGCGCGTTGCCGGTGGGCGGCGGCGGGCCGAAGACGCCCTCGTTGTCGTCCTCGATCATGGTGAAGATTGTCAGCCAGGACTGCCACTGCCGGACCAGTTCCTTCTTCTCCACACCGAACCAGCTGGGCCCGCTCGCGTCGGGCACCTGCGCCAGGATGGTGCCGAACCCCGGCGGGAAGTAGAGCTGTTCCAGGGAGAACCGGGAGTGCTCCGGCAGCGAGCCGTCGAGGTTGTCCCAGCTCGCCACGACCGGGCCCTTGCCGATCTGGTTGGCCCGGAACGCCGGGCCGTCGGAGCGCTTGAGCCCCAGCAGGTCGCGGGCCTTGTCCTCGTCGACGATGGCCGTGTTGAGGCGCTCCCCGTTGCCGGAGAAGTAACGGCCCACGGCGTGCGGCATCTCGCCCAGGGCCGCCTCGGAGCGCTGGAGGATCACCGGGGTGGCGCCGGCGCCGGCGGCGAGCACGACGATCTTCGCGTCGATCGTGCCGCTGCCGACGTGCACCCGGTAGTCCTCGTCGTCGACGACGCTGTAGTGCACCCGGTAGCCGCCGTCGTCCGTCCGGGTCAGCTGCTGCACCTCGTGCAGCGGCCGGATCTCGGCGCCGTGCGCGAGGGCCGCCGGCAGGTAGTTCAGCAGCAGGGAGCGCTTGGCGTCGAAGCGGCAACCGGACATCATCCAGTTGCAGTTGGTGCACTTCGCCCGGTCGATGGCGGCCGGGACGGGGTTGGCGGTGCGCCCCGCGTGCTCGCAGGCCGCGGCGAACAGCCCGCCCGAGTAGGTGACGTCGTTCCAGTCCTGCTGGGTGATGGGCAGCGCCTCGGCCACCCGGTCGTACCAGGGGTCGAGGACGTCCCGGTCGATGGCGGCCGGCCACATCCGCCGGCCGATGCTGCCGCGGCGCTCGAAGACGAACCGCGGCGCGCGCGGCATCGCGGCGAAGTACACCACGCTGCCGCCCCCGACGCAGTTGCCGCCGAGCAGGCTCATCCCGTCGCCGACCACGAAGTCGAAGATCCGGGTGTACGAGGAGCCGAGCTGGAAGTCGTGGTCGAAGTCGTCGGCCTTCAGCCAGGGGCCGCGCTCCAGGATGGTGACCTTGGCGCCGCCGGCCGCCAGGTGGTACGCCGCGATCGCGCCGCCGAAGCCGCTGCCCACGATCAGGACGTCGGTGCTCTCGGTGCTTGTCATGCGGGACTCCCTGAAGACGTGGTGTCCGGGTGGGGTTCGGCCAGCTGCTTGCCGTACGAGAAGTCGGGGAACCGCCACAGGCCGTCCTCGTCCGGCTTCATGAACCCCATCGCCGTGAGGCCCGGGTGGCCCGCCGCGAGCGCGTCCGCGGTGGGCATGTGGGCGGCGGTGTCGAAGGCCATGTTGGCGAACAGCGCCAGCAGGACCCACAGTTCACGTTCCTGGTGTTCCGTCCCGGTCAGTTCCTGCACCAGGCTGGTCCGGTCCGCGAACGGCAGCGCGACGAACGGCGGCACCGAGTCGTCGAGCCGCAGGCCGTGGTCGTCCGCGTACGCGCTCGCGTGGCGGTTCAGGGCCTGCTCGTAGTCGTCCAGGGCGTCCGACAGTCCGGTCGCCGGCGTCTCCAGCAGCTCGATGGCGCCCGCCTGGACGGCGCCGCCGCCGGTCGAGGCGCCGGCCACCGCCCGGTCGTCGGGGGAACGCTTCTCGCCCGGGACGATCGTGTCCGCGAACGCTTCGAGCGTCATGGTCCGGTAATCGTGTCGATCCGAGGTAGGCGAGCCCACCGGCATCTCCTCAGGGGCTTGTCGAAAAGCGGGCCCGGCACGCACCGGCCGATCCCGATTCGCATACGCGACAGTGGCATCGTGCGCGCAATACGCCCCCGCAAGCATCTCCTGTGTTGCTGATGGCCTCCGGGGCCGTTCAAACATGAATTCCGGGACAACTCACCGGACGGTCATGCCGAGGGCACGTGCCACCGGACCATTGCGTCTGTCATGTGCCTGCTGCTACGGTCGTCACTTGCTATGGCCGGCGACACTTTTCAGCTTCGCCTTTTCCGAAGGGGGCCTCCCTTCGCTTGCCTGGCACCTCGACAGTCGGCCTGTCAGCGCGGCCGCGACTTTCGTTCCCGATCATCGCAAGGGTGGAATCTCTGTTCATCCGCAGGTGCGGCGGAGAAGCTGGAGTCAATCATGACAACTGCCATCGAGCAAGCTGTTTCCCGGGCCATCGAGACCATGCACGAGAACATCGGCGAGCTGCTGACCATAGACGACATGGCGCAGGCCGCCATGTACAGCAAATTCCACTTCTCCCGTGAATTCCAGCGAATGACCGGGGTTTCGCCGAGGCGATTCCTCTCCGCCATCCGCCTCGAAACGGCCAAGCGCCTCCTCATCGAAACGTCGTTCACGGTGACCGAGATCAGCCACCGCGTCGGGTACAACAGCGTCGGTACCTTCAGCTCACGGTTCGCCAGCAGCGTCGGCGTCCCCCCCACCGTCTACCGCCAGCTCGGGGGTTTCACTCCCCGGATCGAGGTCGACCCGCGCGGCCTGTCCCGGAGCACGGAACTCTCGACCTTCCGCGGCGAGATCCGGGCCCCCATCGCGGGGGACCTCGGCCGGGTGTACGTCGGGCTGTTCCCGACCCGCGTCCCCGAGGGGCGACCCGCCGCGTGTACCGTCCTCCCCCGCCCCGGCGTCTTCTTATTCGACCAGGTGCCGGCCGGCACCTGGTTCCTGCTGGCGCACTCCGTCCCGGCCGCGTTCGACGAGGTACTGACGGGCGACCGCCCGGTCTCGGTGGGATCGGTCGGACCGATCGAGGTGCGGCCGGACGTGCCGCTGCTGCCGATCGAGCTCCGCCTGCGCCAGGCCCGGGTCCTCGACCCGCCGGTGCTGCTGGCCCTGCTGGACGCCCGGGCGGTGGCACTGACCGCGCGGGCCGCCCCGATCACCGACACCGCCTGAGCCCGCGGCCCGGGCCCGGCTTCGAACCCGCGTCCGCGGAGCGTTCGGAGCCGGGCCCGGAGCCCACACAGGAGCCCCCGCGACGATCCCCGGAGGGACGGTCGCGGGGGCTTCGCCGTGCGGCCCCGGGGCCCGGTCAGCCGGCCGGGTGCACCGTCATCGGCAGGCCGCCGCCGACCCGCAGCGACAGCATCGGCTCGGCCACCACCCGGTGGCCCGGCACCTTCCTCAGCCGCAGCTCCCGGGCGACCATGGCGATCGTGAACGTCGCCTCCAGCAGCCCGAGATGGTTGCCGATGCAGAAGCGCGGCCCCGCCCCGAACGGGATGTAGGCGTAGCGCGGCCGGTCGACCGCCCGGTCCCGGTCGAAGCGCTCCGGGTCGAACTGCTCCGGGGCGTCCCAGAACCGGGGGTGACGGTGCAGGGTGTACGGGCAGATCAGCACGTCGGCGCCGGCCGGGACGTGGTACCCGCCGACCTCGTCGTCCGCCTGGGCCTGCCGCGGCAGGATCCACACCGGCGGGTAGAGCCGCATGACCTCCTCCACCACCATCGAGGTGTACCGCAGGCGGTGCAGGTCCTCGAACTCGGGCAGGCGGTCGCCCAGCACCTCGACGGCCTCGGTGTGCAGCCGGTCCATCACCTCGGGGTGCCGGTCGGCCAGGTAGAAGGTCCAGCCGAGGGTGCTCGCCGTGGTCTCGTGGCCGGCCAGCAGCAGCGTGACCAGCTCGTCGCGCATCCGCTGCCGGGCGACGGCTCGGTCGGGCTCCTGCCGGGTGGCGACGATCAGGCGGGACAGCGCGTCCTCCCCCTCGATCCGGGCGCCGTCGCGGGAGACCCGCTCCGCCACCAGCCGGTCGACCACCCCCTGCAGGTCCTGCCGGGCGCGGCGGAAGCGGAGCTGCTTGGACAGCGGCACCCAGCCGGGCACCATGCCCATGGTGACCATGTCGAACATCGCCTGGTCCTGTACGGCCTCGAAGTCGTGCCCGACCGCCTCGAAGGCGCTGAGGTCGACGTCGAGCAGCGTGCGGCCGAGCACCCCGAGGGTGAGCGCCGTCATCTCCTTGACCACGTCGACCGGTCCGCCGCCCTCGTGCGCCCGCAGCCGGCCGACCAGCTTGGCCGCCTCCTCCGCGACGGCACCGGCCTGCTGGACGATCCGCTTGTGCTGGAAGGCGGGCTGGATCTGCCGGCGCTGCTTGCGCCAGAGCTCCCCCTCGCTGGTCAACAGGCCGTTGCCGAGGGCGCGTCGGGCCTGGGCCAGGCCGATCCCCTTGTGGTAGTTGGCCGCGTTGTCCGCGAGCACGTGCTTGGCGTGGTCGGGGTGGTTGAAGAAGTAGAGCGTCTTGGGGCCCATGGAGATCCGGACCGCGTCGCCGTACTCCGCCGCGGCGGCGCGCATCATCTCCAGCCGGTCCCCCACCAGCCTGCGCAGCAGGACGGGGGCGGCCCGGCGCGGCGGGCCCGGCGGGACCTTGCGGGTGGCGGCCACGGCTAGCACCCCCCGACGTTCCGGAAGCGGTCGGCGATGGCCTGGCGCCACAGCTCGAACGCGGGCACCGGGCCCGGCACCGGCTCGGTCGGCCGCAGCTCCTGGGTCACCGCGGCCGCCTCGACGGGCCCCATGCCGCAGAACACCCGGGTGGCCAACTCCGTGTGCGGCACCAGCAGTCCGGCCCGGATCCGGGCCTCGGCCGCGAACGCGCTGCCCTGCGCGACGATCGCCCGGTGCTCGCCGGCCCGGTCCCGGAACGCGCACAGTTCGGCCTCGTCCACGCCCCCGGCGTAGGTGGCCGCCAGTCCGGCCCCGCCGTAGAGGTCGGAGCGCCTGGACTCCGGGAACTTCTCGATCATGGTCGCGACCAGGTCCGGGTCGGTGCCGCCGACGAACCACAGGGCCCGGCCGATGCCCTGGTCGATCGCGCGGCCGGCGTACGACGGGGCGTCGTGGGCCGGCCAGGGGAACGCCGGGTCCCGGTACTGCCGGTGGACGTACCGGTCGGTGCGGAAGTACGCCTGGTGGAAGCCGTACCCGTCGAGCACCAGCCAGCGCAGCAGCGGGTCGAGCGCGTCGACGTCGGGCCAGCAGAACCTCGGCAGCCGGGCCATCGCCCAGCCGATCCCGACGTACACCATGTAGACGTGGTCGGCGCCGCGGCCCTGGAGGCAGCGGGCCACCGAGCCGCCGCCGGACAGCCGCAGCCCGTCGAGCATGGCGAAGCCCATTCCGGCGCCCTCGTAGGCGAATCCGCGGAACCGGTCCGGGATCTCCTCCAGCGGGTATTCCGCCTCCGCCGGGTTGCGGGCCTCCACGGCGTGCGCGTAGCCCTCCAGGAAGCGCGCGCCGACCGTCTCCAGGAGGTCCTGGGCGGCCGGCGACTTCCGGTGGAAACCACGTGTTTCCATGAGCGTCTCAGAGGTGCTCGGAGTGAGAATTCGACGTCGGAGCGTCCGCCATGCAGTGGACACGCCTTACTCCTCTCAGGTCTTCCGCGGGGCGGCCGATCCGCCCCGCGGCTGCTTCGCACACGCCTGGGCCCTAGTCGCCGAAGTGGGCGCGCACGTTCGCCCGCCACCGTTCGTACGGGGGCGGACCGCCGGCGGCGCCCGGGGCGCGGTCGTCCACCGCGCAGTCGTCGGCCACCTTCGCGGCCGCCTCGACCGACAGGCCGGTCAGGCTCGTCGAGGCGGTCTCGCAGTGCGCGGGGACGAACCCGGCGTACGCGCGCGCCTTGGAGGCGAACACCGAGCCCTGGGCGAGCTGCGCCCGGTGCGGGCCCGCCGCGTCGCACAGCCCGGCCAGGCCGTCGGCCGTGCCGCCGCCGGCGAAGGTCGCGGCCAGTCCCACGCCGCTCCACAGGTCGCCCTGCCGGTCGGCGTCGAACCGCCGCACCGCGTCGGCGACCTGCGCCGGCGAGCCGCCGTGGATGAACCACAGGGCCCGTCCGACGCCCTGGTCGAACGCCCGCGGGAAGTACTCGGGCGCGTCCTGCCACGGGTACGGCTTCGGCCGGCGCTGCTCGTCCACCCAGCGCCGGGTGTGGAAGTAGGCGAGGTCGAAGCCGTAGCCGTCGACGGCCAGCCAGCTCATCGTCGGGTGGTAGGGCGTCCCGGCGAGGTCCGGCAGCACCTTGCGCCACAGCGGCCGCGGCAGCCGCGCCATGGCGAAGCCGATGCCGATGTACGCCAGGAAGATGTGCGGCTGTCCGGGACCGGCCAGCAGGTCCCGGGTGCGGTGGCCCCGGCCCATCGCGTCCAGGACGGTGAAGGCCATGGTGGCGCCCTCGTAGGCGAATCCGCGCTGTTCGGGCTCGACCAGGGCGAGGCGGCGCTCGACCTCCCACTGGCTGCGGGCGTCGATCCCCCACTCGAAGCCGCAGACCACCGCCCGGGGCACCGCCTCCAACCGTTCGGTGGACTCCGTGGGTGTCACCGGGAACCCGCGCCCGGCGAAGGTCACCGAGGCCAGTGACGGTGTCAGTACCAGTCGGCGCAGCGATCCCAAGGTCGTCGGCACGATCCCTCCCAGGCTCACATCGGGAATTGACGGCTCCTCCATGCTCCTGACGCCACGTCACGGCCCGCATCTCCACGGTTGCGTTTCCGGGGCTGTCTTCGGACCCGCGTCTTCGGGAGTGCTCCGCGTTCCGTCCGTTCGGCCCCGGCCCGGATCCCGGGCGCCACAATGGAACCGGCCCGTACGAGACCGGGTTCCCGGCGTCGTCGGTCCGTCCCCGTCAAGGTCGTCCCACCGAAGGAGAGCCGTATGAGCACGTATCAGCGGAACGCCGAGGCCACGCCCGGGTCGCTCTGGGACCGGGCGCCCGACCACCTCGCCTACCGCGGTTCCCGGGAGAACATCACGGCGCTGCTGGGCGACCGGCCCGGGGTGGCCGGGGTCGCGGTGCCCGCCTGTCCGGACTGGACCGTGCTGGACCTGGTCGGCCACCTGCTGGAGGTCTGCCGGACGGTGGCCGCCGACGCGCCGGGCAACCTGTGGGAGGTCCCGCACGCCGACTCCGGCGACGGCCTGGACGGCCTGCTCGCCGAGTGGGCGCGGCTGGACGCCCCGGTGGAGCGGGTGCTCACCGAGTCCCCCCAACTGCGGCACACCATGCTGATGATGGACGCGTTCACCCACGAGATGGACCTGCGGGCCGCGCTGGGGGCGGAGGTGCTCCCGGACCACCCGTCCTACCCCTCGTCGCTGGACCTGGTCGTCCGGGGCTTCGCCAACGCGGTGCGCACGCTGGGGCTTCCGGCGCTGCGGATCGAGGCGCCGGGGGCCGAGTGGCTGGCCGGCGACGGCGAGCCGGCCGCCGTCCTGCGCGGGCACCGGCACGACCTGCTGCGCTCGCTCACCGGCCGGCGCTCGCTCGACCAGATCACCGAACTGGCGTGGAGCGACGCGCCGCAGGCCTGGCTGCCCGCGTTCACCTGGGGCCCGTTCCGGCCGCCGGCGCGGCCCGTCGAGGTGGCGGCCGAACGCTAGAACCGGCCCGACGGCGCTGTGGCGCTGCCCGGTCCGGGCAGCGCCACAGCGCCGTCGTGGTGCCACCCTCGGTGCCTCAGGCCGCGACCGCACCGACCTGCTGCGGCTGCGCGGCCGTCCCCTCCGGGGCGCCCGCCCCGGCGGCCTTGGCCTGCCGGGACTTCTGGATCAGGTGCGCGACCCACCACCCGATGCCGCGCAGGGCGCAGACGATGGTGGTGGCGTAGAACAGGGTGTAGACCACGTTGAACACCATCAGCACCCCGTAGACCATGGCGACCGAGGAGCCGAACATGAACTGGGCCTTGGCCTTCATCGGCGTGGTGCCCGGGTCGCTGATCATGTAGTTGGTGAACAGCACGAAGGCGACGCCGGTCATCGCGCCGAGCGCGGAGTACAGCGCGACGTCCCAGATCCAGTGCCGGACGAACGCCTGGATGGCGAACGCGCCGAGCCAGCCGACGATCAGCGGCGTGCGCTTGGTGAGCAGGGCGTTGATCACCGTTCCCGCGGTGGCGATGATCAGCGGGATCATCACGCGGAAGAAGGTGTTCGCGTTCTCGGTGAACTGGTACGGCGGCGAGATGCTGAACCAGGTGCCGAAGCACAGCAGCGACATCGTGATCCCGAAGTTGGACGGGTTCATGTAGTGCCGCATCCGGCCCGCGATCGGCGCCTGCAGGGCGTGCTTGCCGCCGACGCCGATGACCACCCCGAAGAACAACGGCAGCAGCTGGTTGTTGCCGTACGTCAGCATGTTGACCGCCAGCGCCGTGATGTGGGCCGGCAGCAGGAACTCGTAGAGCCCGCGTGCCCCGCGGCCGCGGAAGCGCGGCGCGCGCCGCTGGGCCCAGGCGCTGATCAGCTCGAAGCAGATCTCGCAGGTGTAGGCGGTGACCACCGCGATGAACGGCCAGAGCCAGGGCTGTTCGAAGCCGAGCAGGGTGTAGCCGAAGATGTTGAACACGCTGATGGAGATGGCGAAGTTCCGCAGCGCCAGGTAGCGCGGGTCCTTCGGTTTCGCGGGGGCGGCCGGCGCGGCCGCCGGGGCGCCGCCGGGAACGGGTTGCGCGGTCGCGCTCATCGGTTCGGGACCTCCTGGACGTCGCTGGTCAGCATGAGGGTGTGGGTACCGGTGTCGATCTGCTCGGTCTTCTCGTGCAGCCCGCCGCTCGCGTCCCGCCACATCAGCTTGACGGTGACCGGGCCCTGCTGGGAGCCGAGGCCGAAGCGCACGTCGAAGCTGCGGTAGCCGCCGTGGCCGCCGCCGCCGTCGAGCTGGGAGATCTGGGTGCGGCCGTCCGGGGTCATGACGCACACGGTGGCGTTGTACGCGGGCGCTCCGCTGTTCACCAGGCCCTGGCCCGCCCCGCCCTCGGCGGTCGGCCGGTAGAGCCGCAGGTTCAGCTGGTTGCCCACGCTGGGCGCGGTGTTGGCGTAGAAGGCGGGCGGCCCCCACTGGCGGGCGACGGCGAAGTCCAGCCGGCCGGTCCCGGTGGTGTCGCCGGTGGCGAGGCCGCGGGTGGGCGTCGGCACGGCGATGCCCAGCTCGGAGCTGATGTTCACGTACGGGCCGTCGGGGGTCTTGGCGTAGAAGGCGACGGCCTCGTCCCCGGCGATGTCGTCGCCCGGCTGGACGTTGGGCCACATCGCGGGGTTGGAGAGCAGGTCGTCGTTGGTCATGGCCATCTCCTGCAGCCACGGCCAGCGGTTGATGTTCCCCTTCACGAAGCCGGTCGCCTGGAGGACGTTGAGGTCTCCGCTGTTGAGGAAGTCGCCCATCTTGGCGTCCCAGCCCCAGCCGCTCCAGGCCATGCCGTGCTCCTGGGCCTCCTGGGTGAACGGCGCGACGCCGTCGGCGAGTTTGGCCTTCATGTCGGCCTCGTCCTTCGCCTTGTTGATCCAGACGAAGTTGCTCTCCTCCAGGCCCCAGGCGACGGCGATGTTGCTGACCATCATGTCGAAGTTGCCGTTGCGGCCGAGGTCGCCGAAGTCGACGCCCATGCCCTTGAACGAGCCGTTGCCCAGCACGAAGGACTTGGGGGTGCTCGGTGTGCGCTCGCCCGTGGCCTCGGTGAACCGGATGTGCCCGGGCGTCGACCTGTTGTACATCAGGTGCCCGTGGCCGAAGTCGTTGGCGATGTACATCTCGGGCAGTCCGTCGCCGGTCAGGTCGGCGCCGGAGATCGCCAGCGTCCAGCCGGTCGAGGCGTCGAAGGGGATCGCGCCCTTCTCCTCCACGTACGACACCGTGGGCTCGGGGCCCGAGGTGCTCTGCTGCCAGCGCAGGACGTGGTCGCCGCCGGCGTTCCTGGCGCTGGACAGCGATTCGTTCATCACGACGTTCTTCAGGCCGTTCGGGTCGAGCACGTCGGAGTCGGGGAAGTAGTTGCCGATCACGATCGACGGGCGTCCGCTGCCGTCGAGGTCGGCGACGTAGTCCGCGTCGGTGTTCCAGCGCGGGCCGTGGTACTTCCCGTCCAGCGACTCCGAGGGCACCAGCTCGCGCGGCACGTAGGAGCTCGCGGCCGGGGTCGTGGCGTCCGACCTGGCCATGAACAGGATCGGCGTGCGGCCCCAGTACGTCACCAGGAGGTCCATCCGGCCGTCGCCGTTGAAGTCGCCGGGCGTGCAGCCGGTGGGCGCCATGGTGTCGTCCATCGGCAGCGGCTTGCCGTCCAGCACGAAGGGCGTGAAGCGGTCGGCCGGCCGGGCGGTCGGCGTGTAGGTGACGACCACGCTGTCGGTCCTGGTGTCGACGATGCACATGCTGTCGGCCACGCCGTGCCCGGTGAGGTCGTTGATCGCGATGCTGGCCCCGACCGAGGAGATCCACGAACGGATCTTCTGGTAGGCCGGGTTGACGTTCCGCACGGTCCTCATCGGCCGCTGGTCGTAGCCGGGCGGCATCGCGATGGGCATCTCCTTGAAGCCGTACTGCTTCGCGACCTGTTCCGCCCCGGCCACCGCGACCGAGCTCCGTGCCGCGAAGAACAGCGAGGTGGCCACCAAGATCACCACCAGGCCAGGTACCAGTCTGCGGAATCGTTCACCGTATGTCACCGAATTCCCCTCTCGGCAGATCGTGTACGGCCCTGCTTTTCGCATCGAGTGCACTGACGCGGCCGACTCCGGCGGGAGGAAGAAGTCCCGGGGTCCTGGATCCGCGTTCCCGAATTGCGACGGTGAATCACACTTCACTCGCAGGTCTACCCCACGAGCATGGACGTCGGCCGCCCGCAGGGGCATCTCTCACATTGCTCACCGAACCCATACCGGCTTTGCCGAGACTTTTCCGAGCGGGGGAATCCCGGCGGCGCCGGAAATCGGGAGGCGCGACTTCCCGCCGGCCGGCCGCATTCCGTCACGGCGGGCCGGGGAAACGCCGAAGCGCCCTCCGGAGGTGCTCCGGAGGGCGCTTCGGCGGGTGCGTGCGGTGCGGTGCCGCCGGGCGGCGGCGGGGGCGGGTCAGTAGCGGTTGGAGGACCCGGGCGGGACGTCGTGGCGCAGCCACCCGGCGGGGTCCACCCGGTGGCGCACCCGGTCCAGCCGCGCGACGGCGGCCGCGGACAGGTGCCCCTGCGGCTGCTCCAGCCGCTCGACCAGGGTCGGCGCGGTCCGGCCGGTGTCCCAGGGCGTCAGGGCGGAACGGACCTCGGCGCAGTGCGCCCGGACCGCCGCCGTGGTGACCTGGTCGACGGCCAGCCCGCCGGCCGTGAACGCGAAGGCCGCGTCGAGGTGGCTGAGCGCCCCGCCGTTCGGGTCGGGCACCGCCAGGGCGCCGCCGAGCTGCCGGAGTTCGGCGTTGACCAGCGGGGATCCCGAGCCCTCGCCGAGCACCTTGAGGAAGGTCTCGGCGCCGTCCGGGCCGAGTTCGGAGAGCAGCAGGTGGTCCCCGAGCACCGGCACCGGGTCGGTCGGGTCCATGTGCGTGCGGACCACGGCCGGCGGGGTGGTGGTGCACCAGGTGTCCAGCACCGGCTCGCAGACGGCCCGCAGCGGCCCGAGCAGGTCCGCGGCCTGGCGCTCGGCGGTCGCCAGGCCGTCCTCGGTCGGGCTGAGCACCACGCCGGCCAGGCAGATCACCGGGCCGCCGGTCAGGACCGGCGGGATCTCCGGCACGGCCGGCAGGTTCATCACCCGGAACGCTGTGGTGACGGTCTCGGGCGCGTCCCCGCTCCAGCGCAGCCAGCGGGACAGCAGCTCGGGGCCGTACGCGGCGGGCCAGAAGGCCGCGCCGGTGACCACCCGGGCCGCCGGGAAGAGCGCGAGCTCGACCGCGGTGACGACGCCCAGCCCTCCCCCGCCGCCGCGCAGGGCCCAGAACAGCTCCGGGTCGGCGATCGCCGAGACGCGGCGGAACTCGCCGTCCGGGGTGACGAGTTCGATCGCCCGGACGCTGTTCACGGCGAGCCCGGCCCGGCGGCCGTAGAAGCTGATCCCGCCGCGCAGCAGGTACCCGACCACCCCGACGGTGGGCGAGGTGCCGTGCGGCGCGGCCAGCCCGTGCTCGGCGGCGGCCTCGACCACCGCGCCCCAGCGCGTTCCGGCCGGGACGCGGGCGGTGCGGGCCACCGGGTCGACCACGACCGGCCCGGCGGGCTCGGTGCGGATCAGCAGGGCGTCGTCCATCGGCCGGGCCGAGGAGGAGGCGTGCCCTGTGGTGTGCACCCGGACCCACCGCCCCGCGCGGTGGGCGTGCCGCAGCGCCGCCTGGACCTGTTCGACGGTGCGGACGGTCACCGCCGCCGCGGGCCGGACCGGAGCGGCCAGGTTGAACACGGCGGTCGCGGCGGCGTAGGCGCGCTCCCCGGGCAGCGAGACGACCGGATCGGTCTCGGTCATGACACGAACTCCTCGGCTCGACGGGCTACTCGACTCGACGGGCTACTTGACACCGAACCGCGCACGGGCGAGCTCCCGGGTCGTCACCGCGGACAGGAAGACCCCGATCCCGGAGTGGCTGTGCAGGGTGGACAGGTCGCGCCAGACCCGCTCGATCCGCTCGCCCTGCCGCACCGCGCTCGACCCCGCCGTCGGGAACAGCTGCCCCTCCACGGCGTGCCAGCACAGCCGGATCACCTCGCGGCAGATGGTGGCGAGGCGCAGGTCGTGCTCCCGGGTGAAGGCGCCGGGCCCCTGGGCGCAGAGCTCCTGCCACTGGGTGACGGCGTGCAGCACGGCGGCCTCGGCGGTGGCGATCATGCCGGCCGCCTCGCCGTACCAGAACTGGTAGTCCGGGTCCTCGGCGCGGGTGACCACGGGCGGGAAGAGCGTCGTGCGGGACTGCATCAGCTCCCCGTAGGCGTCCAGCGCGCCCTGGGCCATGCCCACGGCGAGCGAGGCGACCTCCAGCACCATGAAGCTGAGCGAGCCGCCGCCGTACTCCGGGTTGCCGTGCAGCCGGTAGCCGGGGGTGCCGCCGTCGACGAGGACCTCGCTCATGTGGGTGCGCGGCAGCGTCAGGTGGTCCGGGACCAGACCGTCCTCGATCACGATGCTGTGCGAGCCGCTGCCCTTGAGGCCCAGCTGGCCGCCCCAGTCGTCGAGCCGGCGGAACTGGGAGCGCGGGGCGACGAAGAGCATCGGCGCCGGCGGCTCGCCGTCCTCGCCGGGCACCGGGACGTGCCCCATGAAGTGCGTGGCGTACGGCGAGCCCGAGCAGTAGTTCCAGGTGCCGTCGAGCCGCCAGCCGCCGTCCCGCGCCCGCTCGGCCCGGCCGTTGGGCACGATGGTGGCCGGGCAGATGAAGTCGCCGCCGGCGAAGATCTCGGCCTGCGCCCGCTCGCCGAACAGCGAGGCCGCGGGCAGGGCGTGGGTGGCGCCGAGGCAGTACATCCAGCCGGTCGACGGGCAGCCGCGGGCGAGCGTCATCGCCACCCGCAGGAAGGTGTCGATGCCGAACTCGTAGCCGCCGTACCGCTTGGGGACGAGGATCCGGTAGAAGCCGGCCTCCGCGAACGCCTCGTGGGTGTCCTCGGCGTAGTACGTGCGCTGTTCGGTCTCGGCCTGCCGGGCCACCAGGAGCGGCGCGATGGCCTCGGCCCTGGCGATGACCTCCTTCGGCGTCAGACCGGGTTCGGGCGGCTGCGGCGAGCCGGACCCTGCGGCATTCGTGGCGACCGTCATTGCGGCGCGGCTCCTCTACGGTTGGCGCGGGCGTTCCGCCCGGGGCCGGGCGGACATTTCCCGGCCACTGTCGCCCGCGGCGGGGGCGGGGCGCATCTCCCTGATTGCCAGCACGATCGAAGAACCACGGCGGCGGGGCCGTTGCTACGGTTCCGGGGCGAATTCGCCCCGGAACCAGCGAGAGGAATTCCCCATGATCTCCGATGGAAAGCCGCAGTCGAACGCACCGGAGAGCAGGACGCAGCTCTCCTTCAACCAGGAATTCCTCTGCGGTTTCGACCGCGGCGACGAGGAGGGACCGTTCGGCCCGCACTTCCACATCGTGCACGGCTGGCGCCTGCGCGGGAAGGCCGACGCCGCGACGCTGCAACTGGCCCTGGACGACGTGGTGGTCCGGCACGAGGCCCTGCGCACCGCCATCGTCCGGGGCGAGGGCGAGCGGTACCAGGAGGTCCACCCGCCCACCCCGGTCCCGCTGGAGCTGCGGGAGCTGTCCGGAGCGGACGCCCAGGCCCGCGAGCAGGCGGTGGAGGAGCTGATCACCGAGGTCGAGTCGGGCACCGTCAGCGCGCGTGAACTCCCGCTGCTGAAGGCCACCTTGCTGCGCTTCGACGAGGACGACGCGATCCTGGCGCTGGTCGTCCACCACACCGCGGCCGACGGCTGGTCGGTCCGGCTGATCATCCGCGACCTCGCCGTCCGCTACGCCGAGCGCCGCGGGCACCGCCAGCCCGAGCTGCCGGACGCCCTGCCGTACCGTGAGTTCTCGCAGTGGCAGCGGGAGTTCGCCGAGAACCCGGCGCTGGAGGAGTCGCGCGCGTTCTGGCGGGAGCAGCTGGCCGGCGCCCGGATCCTCTCGGTGCCCACCGACCGGCCGAAGTCCTCCGGCCTGCCGGAGTCCACCGCCGTGTACCGCTTCACCGTCGACGAGGACCTGACCACCCGGGCCGTGGAGATCGGCCGGGCGCTGCGCAGCACGCCGTTCATGGTGCTGATGGGCGCGTTCGCGGTGATGGTCGCGCGCTCCACCGGGACGACCCGGGTGGTGGTGCCGACCTTCTCGCCGGGCCGCGGCGAGGACCGCTTCCACCACACGGTCGGGCCGTTCTTCAACTTCCTCCCGCTGTGCACGGAGCTGGCCGGGGCCCGCGACTTCGCCGAGGTGGTCACCAGGATCCGCACCACCAGCCTGGAGGCGTACGCCCATGACATCCCGTTCGGCCAGATCCTCGCCCAGGCGCCGGAGTTGATGCTGCCGACGCTGGAGGACGAGCGGGCTGCCTGCGTCTTCCAGGTCTTCCCGTTCCCGTTCCTGCTGGACGGCGAGCTGATCGGGGACCTGGAGTTCACCGAGGTACGCCGCCGGCTCACCTCGCAGCCGGTGGGCTCGGACGTGCCCAACGGCGCGCTGTGGACGCTCAACCTGGACCCGGCCGGTGACGTGGTCGCCGGCATCCAGTACAACAGCAACCTCTACGACGAGAGCACCATGGCGGAGCAGGTGGACCGCTTCCGCGAGGTGCTGCGGGAGCTGGTCGGCGCGCCGGACGCGCCGCTGGAGCTCGGTGCCGAGAAGTCCTGAGTACGCCGGGGCCGGCGGTTCCGCTCCGCGCGGAACCGCCGGCCCCCTTCGTCGTTCGGCCCGCTCAGCCGACCCGGATCGGGCCGCGGGGGCGCAGGCCCCGGTAGGCGTCGTTGTACCCGTCCAGCAGAAGCTGGGCCTCGGCGTTCGCCCGGGCGAAGCGCTCCCGCGGGTCCACGTCGGTGGCCAGGACGTCGTGCATGGCGGTGGTCAGGACGTTCTGGATCGCGGCGAACTCGCCGAGCAGCGCGCCCCGGGCGGCCGGCGAGCCGGAGTTGGCGGCGAGCTGGTCCAGCGCCGTGCGGAAGTGCGGGTTGCGCTCGAACCAGCCCTCCTGCTCCAGCAGTTCGATCGCCCCGCCGGTGACCGGGATGAACCCGGTCTCCCGGTGCCGCTCGGCGGCGGTCCGCGGCGTGTTCAGGTACTGCATGAAGGCCAGGGCGCCGTCCTCGGTCTCCTTGTCCAGCCCGGACGCCAGCCAGAGCGCGTCCCCGCCGATCACGTTGCCCGCGTACGGCACCCGGTCGTTGTACGGCATCCGGCAGGCCCGGGCGACGAAGCCGCCGTCGTGGCCGGCCTGGGCCATCCGGGCCGCCTCGACCGAGGTGGTGAGGACGAAGGCGACCTCCTGGTCGGCGAAGGCACGGAAGTTGCGGTTCCAGTCGACCTCGGTGTTCACCCGGCTCGGGTGGTAGCGGTACAGGCCCGCCCGGTGCAGCCCGCGCCACCACTCGACGTAGGCGAGCATCGCGTCCGAGTCGAGGTACAGCTTCTCGGCGCGGCCGGAGCGGCCGTTGTCCCGGTCGGCGAGCAGCGCGCCCTGCTGGGCCACCGACTGCTGGAACCACCAGCCGTGGTTGGGCCAGGTGATCCCGTGGGCCGGCCCGTCCGGGAGCGCGGTGACGGCCCGACAGGCGGCCTCGATGCCGGCCCAGGTCAGCGGCACCTCGGTGATCCCGGCCCGCTCCAGCAGGGTGGTGTTGGCGTAGAGCAGGGTGGTCGAGGTGAGCGGCGGCATGGCCGCGACCGCGCCGTCGTAGGTGTAGAAGTGCCGGGCGGCGGGTTCGACGTCACCGAGCACGACCGGCTCGCCGAGGATCTCGGTGCGGCCCGCGATCGCCCGCTCGACCGAGGTGAACAGCGGTGAGCCGTCGGGCCGTCGGGCGTCGAGGGCGTCCCGGGTCGAGGTGTAGAAGTACTGCGCGATGGTCGGCGCCTCGCCCTTCAGGGCGGCGTCGTGAATGGTCTGCGGAACCGACAGCCAGTCCGCGCCGGTGACCCGGATCCGGTACTCGGGGTGGTTGGCCGTGAACTTCTCCGCCAACTCCCTGGTCCGGTCTTGGAAGTAGGGCATCAACGGGTAGAGCGGCACCACGATGTCGAGGTCGATCCGCTTGCTCATTCCGGAATCCTTCCTGGCAGGCCGGGCAATCCAGATGCTCATGCTCCGGGGGCGGCGGGCCCCGGGCATCTCCGCTCGTGCTGACTCCCAGGCCCCTCGCGGCCCGGTCCGGCGCGAGCGCACGTCGGGAGAAGCGGCCACCCATGCGGAACTGTCAGGCTCGGTTCGTCCGGTGAACTGGCAGCAAGGAGAGGCGTCTGATGGCCGAAGCCCGCGAGACCACCGCCGGAGATGCGCGCGGCAGCCGCCCGCTGACCGGGGCGGAGTACATCGAGAGCCTTCGCGACGACCGGGAGATCTACCTCTACGGCGACCGGGTCAAGGACGTCACCGCCCACCCGGCGTTCCACAACCCGGTCCGGATGACCGCGCGGCTCTACGACGCCCTGCACGATCCGCGACACCGGCCGGTGCTGACCGCGCCGGTCGACAGCGGCGGCGAGGGCTACACCCACCGCTTCTTCACCACCCCGCGCAGCGCGGAGGACCTGGTCGCCGACCAGCAGGCGATCGCCGCCTGGGCGCGGATGAGCTACGGCTGGATGGGCCGCAGCCCCGACTACAAGGCGTCCTTCCTCGGCACCCTGGGCGCGAACGCGGACTTCTACGAGCCGTTCGCGGACAACGCCCGGCGCTGGTACGCCGAGTCGCAGGAGAAGGTGCTGTACTGGAACCACGCGATCGTGCACCCGCCGGTCGACCGCTCCCTGCCGCCGGACCAGGTGAAGGACGTCTTCATCCACGCGGAGAAGGAGACGGACGCCGGCCTGGTGGTGTCCGGCGCGAAGGTGGTCGCCACCGGCTCCGCGCTGACGCACTACAACTTCATCGCGCACTACGGCCTGCCGATCAAGGACCGCACCTTCGCGCTGGTGGCCACCGTGCCGATGGACGCGCCCGGGATGAAGCTGATCTGCCGCCCGTCGTACACCGCGACGGCGGCGGCGATGGGCAGCCCCTTCGACCACCCGCTCTCCTCCCGGCTGGACGAGAACGACACCATCCTGGTGCTCGACAAGGTGCTCATCCCGTGGGAGAACGTCTTCGTCTACGGCCAGCCGGAGAAGATCCGGTTGTTCACCGGGCAGTCCGGCTTCATCGAGCGGTTCACCTTCCACGGCTGCACCCGGCTCGCGGTGAAGCTGGAGTTCATCGCCGGGCTGCTGGCCAAGGCCCTGGACATCACCGGCACCGGCGACTTCCGCGGGGTGCAGAGCCGGCTCGGCGAGGTGCTGGCCTGGCGCAACCTGTTCTGGGGGCTGTCCGACGCGGCCGCCCGCAACCCGGTCGCCTGGCACAACGGCGCGGTGCTGCCCAACTCCCAGTACGGCCTGGCCTACCGGTGGTTCATGCAGACGGGCTACCCGCGGATCAGGGAGATCGTGCTGCAGGACGTGGCCAGCGGGCTGATCTACGTGAACTCCAGCGCCAAGGACTTCGACAACCCGGGGATCCGGCCCTACCTGGACCGGTTCCTGCGCGGCTCCGGCGGTGTCGACGCGGTCGAGCGGGTCAAGGTGATGAAGCTGCTCTGGGACGCCGTCGGCAGCGAGTTCGGCGGCCGCCACGAGCTCTACGAGCGCAACTACGCGGGCAGTCACGAGAACACCCGGATCGAGCTGCTCTTCGCCCAGCTCGCCAACGGCCAGCTGGACGCCTACAAGGGCCTGGTCGACGAGTGCCTGGCGGAGTACGACCTGAACGGGTGGACCGTACCCGATCTGTCCTCCTTCGCCGACCTGAGCGACTCCGTGCACGGGCTGCTCGACAGCTGATCCGGGCGCCGACGACCGGCCGACAACCAATCGATGAGGATCGGAGGGCATGGTGGCTTCCCCTTCCCTTCAGGGGCATTTCACACAACAGGCGCTGCGGACACCGGACGCGATCGCCGTATCGTCCGGTGAAGTCCGGCTCAGCTACCGCGAGTTGGACGAGCGGGCGAACCGGCTGGCGCACCGGCTGCGGGACCTCGGCGTGCGGGCCGAGTCGCCGGTCGCGGTGCTGATGGAGCGCTCCGCGGACCTGGTGGTGGCGGTGCTGGCCGTGCTCAAGGCCGGCGGCTGCTACCTCCCGCTGCACAGCGCCTACCCCCTGGCACGCAAGCAGTGGATCGTGGAGCACTGCGCGGCGCCGGTGCTGCTGACCGACGAGGCGATGCGCGGGCGCGGCCTGCCGGACGTCGCCGAGGTGGTCGTCGTCGAGGGCGAGAAGGGCCTCGCCGACCACCCCGCGACGGACCCGGCCGTCCCGGTCGAGCCGGACGCGCTCGCCTACGTGATCCACACCTCGGGCTCCACCGGGGAGCCGAAGGGCGTCGCGGTCGCGCACCGGGACGCGCTCGGCCTGGCCCTGGACTCGATCTGGTCGCAGGGCCGGCACGAGCGGGTGCTGATGGTGGCGCCGTACGCCTTCAACGTCTCCACCTACGAGTTCTGGGTGCCGCTGCTGCACGGCGGGCGGATCGTGGTGGCCCCGCCGGGCGACCTCGACGTGCACGCCCTGCGCCGGCTGATCGCCGAGGAGCGGATCACCGGCATCCACCTGACCGCGGGCCTGTTCCGGGTGCTCGCCGAGGAGGACCCGGGCTGCCTGGCCGGCGTGCGCGAGGTGCTCACCGGCGGCGACGTCATCGCCCCCTCGGCCGTCCAGCGGGTGCTGGAGCACAACCCCGGCCTGGTGGTGCGGGCGATGTACGGCGCGACCGAGGCCACGCTGTTCAGCACCAGCGCGGCGATGACCGCCCCGTATGTCGCCGACGGCCCGGTGGGCGTCGGCCGGCCGATGGACGACGTCCGGCTGCACGTCCTGGACGCCGAGCTGCGGCCGGTGCCGGCCGGCGGGGTGGGCGAGCTGCACATCGCCGGACGCGGCCTGGCCCGCGGCTACTTCAACCGGCCCGACCTGACCGCCGAACGCTTCGTGGCCAACCCCTTCGACGCGCCGGGCGAGCGGATGTACCGCACCGGGGACCTGGTCCGGGTCGACCGGGACGGTCTGCTGGAGTATCTCGGCCGGGCCAACGACCAGCTCAAGGTGATGGGCTTCCGGATCGAGCCCGCCGAGGTGGAGGCGGCGCTGGCGCGCCACCCCGGTCTGGCCCATGTCGCCGTCGTGGCACGGGAGTCGGAGTCCGGGGAGAAGCGCCTGATCGCCTACTACGTCGCGGAGTCCGACGGGGTCGAGGCGGGCGCGCTGCGGGCGCATGCGGTGGCGCAGCTGCCGGCGTACATGGTGCCGACGGCCTTCGTGAGCGTGCCGGCCCTCCCGCTGACCCCCAACGGCAAGCTGGACCGGCGGGCGCTGCCCGAACCGGTGACCGACTCGGCCCGCCGGGCGCCGGCGACCGAGCGCCAGCGGCAGCTGTGCGCGCTGTTCGCCGAGGTGCTCGGGGTGCCGGAGGTCGGCATCGACGACAGCTTCTTCGAGGTGGGCGGCCAGTCCCTGGACGCGATGCGGCTGGTCAGCCGGATCCGGGCGGCGCTGGACGTCCGGCTCACCGTCACCCAGTTCTTCGACGTGCCCTCGGTGGCCGCGCTGGAGAGCCTGCTGGACCGACCGGAAGGAGAGCGGGGATGACCAGTCCCTTCGACGCCGAGGACGGCCGGTTCACCGTCCTGGTCAACGCGCGGGGCCAGTTCTCGCTCTGGCCGGCCGCCGCCGGGGTTCCGGCGGGCTGGACGGCCGAGCACGGCCCGGTCGACCGGATCGCCGCCCTCGCGTACGTGAACGAGCACTGGACCGATCTGAGGCCGAAGAGCCTCACCGGGCGCCTCCCTGGGCAGCCCGACGACTGACGAGGAGTCTGGAACATGAGCCTCGACGCGGGTCAGGAGACCTTCGGCGGCATGCTCGTCGACCACATCGCCTGCTACGTCGCCGACCTCGCCGCCACCACCGAGTGGCTGGTCCGGGGTTACGGCCTGGAAGTGTACGCGGGTTCGGCCCCGCAGGCGCCGGACCTCCGCTCGGTGGCGCTCGGCCGCAACGGCATCCGGGTGGTGCTCAGCCAGCCGCTGCCGGGCGACCACCCGGGAGCGGCGTACGTGGAGAAGCACGGTGACGGAGTCGCCGACATCGCGCTGCGCGTCCCGGACGCCCGGGCCGCCTTCACGGAGGCCGTGCGGCGCGGCGCCCGGCCCGTCGCCGGGCCGGCCGCGCACGGCGAGCTGGTCACCGCGACCATCATGGGCGTCGGCGACATCGCCCACACCTTCGTCCAGCGGCCGGACCCGGCCGACGAGCGGCCGCTGCCCGGGCTGGCGCCGGTCGCCACCGACCCGGCCGCACCGGACTTCGGCCTGCGGGAGGTCGACCACTTCGCGATCTGCGTCGAGCCTGGGCAGATCGACGCGACGGTCGCCTTCTACCGGGAGGTGCTGGACTTCGAGCTGATCTTCACGGAGCGGATCAAGGTCAACGGGCAGGTGATGATCACCAAGGTGGTGCAGAACGGCACCGTCACCTTCACCCTGATCGAACCGGACCAGTCCCAGGTCACCGGCCACCTGGACGAGTTCCTGAAGGACCACGGCGGGCCCGGGGTGCAGCACATCGCCTTCACCACGGACGACATCGTCGGGTCCGTCGACGCGATCGCCGGCCGGGGCGTGGAGTTCCTGGGCACCCCGGAGGCGTACTACCGGCTGCTCTCCGGCCGCCTCACCCCGCTGCGGCACTCCGTGGCGGACCTGGAGCGGCTGAACATCCTGATCGACCAGGACCACGACGGGCAGCTGTTCCAGATCTTCACCAAGTCCGTGCACCCGCGCGGCACCCTCTTCCTGGAGGTCATCGAGCGGATGGGGGCCCGCTCGTTCGGCAGCGGCAACATCAAGGCGCTGTACCAGGCCATCGAGTACCAGAAGGGCAGGGGTGTGGCCGATGGCGCGTGACGGGATCTTCGACGACCGGTTCCGGGCGGCCGTGGAGCGGCTGCGGGTGCCCGGCATGGGCACCGAGGTGGTGGCGCCGCTGCTCTCCCACCTGATCCACCTGGCCCGGCCCCGCCGGGTGCTGGAGGTCGGCATGGGGTACACCACGCCGTTCCTGGCGAAGGCCCTGGCCGAGGCCGAGGAACTGGCCGCGGCCGAGGCCGCCGCGCTGGTCCGCAAGACCCGGCCGTACCTCGCGGACGGCCGGGAGCTGGACGAGGCGTGGATCGACAGCGAGCCCGCGCTGCTGCTGCCGGCCGGCTACCGCGAGCCGTACGAGCCGCGGTTCGTGGCGATCGACGACCTCTCGGACAGCGGCTCCTCGGCCCCGCTGGTGACGGAGGTGCTGGGCGAACTCGGCCTCGCCGAGCGGGTCACCGTGGTCAACTCCGACATGCGCGGGGCCGTCGGACGACTCCCCGAGGAGTTCCGGCCGATCGACTTCGCCTGGGTGGACGCCTGGGACTGCCTCTACTTCTTCGAGAACTTCTGGGAGTTGATCGATCCGGACGGCGGGATCGTCGTCATGCACTACCTGATGACCTACCCCGAGGGCGAGGCGATCCTCGACTACATCGCCGAGACCCAGCGGCTGGCCCCCGGCGAGTTCGAGATGCTGAACCTGCTGGAGAGCCGCAAGCTGCGCCAGAACAGCATGACCGTGCTGCGCCGCACCAGCGGCAGCCGGCCCCGGCAGTACTCCGACACCGGTCAGCGCCCGCGCCTCGGCGGCCAGGTCCGCGAGGACGCCCTCGCCCTGGCCCGCTCGATGACCGAAGCCGCCGGCCAGAGCCCGAACAGGACACCCAAATGACCCAGACCCCCGTGGAGTTGCTGACCGCCTTCACGACGGCCGGCGCCGAACAGCGCGACGCCGCCTTCCGGCACCTGGTGGCCGCGCTGTGGCAGGACGGCCGGGCGAGCGACCTCGCCCCGGCCACCGTGCCGGCGCTGCTGACCGCACTGGACCAGGCCCCGCCCGAGCGCCAGGGCTGGCTGGTCCTGCTGCTCGGCCTGCTGGCCGGCGCCGAACCGCCCTCCGTCGGAGGCGAGTCGGCCGAGCCGATCGGCAAGGAGCTGGACCGGTTCCTCGAACTGCTCGCGGACCGCGGGGCCCACCCCGGGCGCACCCTCGCCCTGCTGTACCTGCTCTCGCACTTCCCCGCCGACCGCGACCGCATCCTGGCGGCCGTCGAACCGCTGGAGCCTTCCCAGGACGACCTCAGCCGGCTCGACCGGGTGCTGCGGCCGCTGGACGCGGCCACCGCCGTCCTGGGGCGGGTCTGGCCCTCGCCTGCCGAGTGGGTGCTCAGCGAGGCCGAACGCGCCTTCGACCGCTCGTGGGTCGACGCGCTCGCCCCCGCGCAGCTCGCCGCCACGTGGGACGGCGACACCCGGATGCTGATCGGCTACTCCGGCGCCAAGGCGTACTGGGCGCTGCGCCACGGCACCACCGAGGTGGTCGCCGACACCAGCCCGCACCGGACCACCGCACTGTCGGCCGACGCCGTCGGCACCGCCGACCTCACCCGCCACGCCGAGGTGCTGCGCTGCCCGGCCTGCACCGGCCGCCTGGACGTCTCCCCCGGCGGCGCCCGCTGCGCCGACTGCGCCGCCGAGTTCTCGTCCGCCGCGGGCCACCTGGACCTGTTCGAGCGCAGCGAGCCCTCGGACCCCAAGGACGTCCTCCAGAACGCCGCCGCCATGCGCAACATCGGGCTGCACTACGAGACCGTGCTGCGGCCGGCCTTCCTGCGGCTGATGGGCGGCAACTTCGGCGGCCAGGTGACGCCGGCCGACGAGGACCGCTACATCGCCGCACACACCAATCCGGTCGACGGGCCGGTGCTCGACCTGGCCGCGGGAGCCGGCCGGTGGACCGCCGTGCTGGCCGAGGCCGTGGGCGCCGAGCGGCTGATCGCGCTGGACCTCAACCCGGCCATGCTCACCTGGCTGAGCGGACGGCTGCCGGAGGTCCCCGCGCTGCGGGCGAGCGCGCAGGCGCTCCCGTTCGGCGACGCCACGCTGGGCGCGGTCAACTGCTGGAACGCCCTCCAGGCGATGCCGGACCCGGCCGGGGTGATCGCCGAGGTCGGCCGCTGCCTGCGGCCCGGCGGCAGCTTCACCCTGCTCACCTTCCTCCAGGCCGCCGACCCGGTCGACCGCCACTTCCAGGGCACCTTCCGGGGGCCCGGCTTCCCGGACGGCATGCCGCTGTTCGCGCTCGCCGACCTGCGCGCCTGGCTGGCGGCCGCCGGCCTGACCGTCCGGGACCAGTACACCCCCGGCACCTTCGCGGTCATCACCGCCGAACGCGCCGCCTGATCCCGTCACCTGATCCCGGCGCCCGACCTCGGCACCCGACCGCGGCGCCCGATCGGACCCACCCGATCACACCCGCCCGATCACACCGCAATCCGCGAGATGTGCCGCCCGGCCGTGCCGTGCGAACGTCTCTGCGGCGCAGGAACACGGAGGGACGAACGAGCATGACCGACAAGACCGTTGATCCGACCGGCCCGGCGGTGATCAGGCCCGGGGACCCGAGGTACGAGAACCTCGTGCAGGGCTTCAACCACCGCTTCGTCGGACGCCCCGACGAGGTGCGCCTGGTGACCACCACCGAGGAGGTGGTGGCGGCCGTCGACGAGGCGGTGGCGGCGGGCAAGCGGATCGCGGTCCGCAGCGGCGGGCACTGCTTCGAGAACTTCACCACCTCGCCCGAGATCGAGATCCTGCTGGACCTGTCCGAGCTGAACCGCATCGCCCACGACCCCGCGCGCCGCGCGATCGAGGTCGGGTCCGGCGCCCTGCTGGGTGACGTCTACCGCACCCTGTTCAAGCGCTGGGGGGTGACGATCCCTGGCGGCACCGGCTTCGAGGTGGGCGTCGGCGGCCACTTCCCGGTCGGCGGCTACGGCCCCCTCTCGCGCCGCGACGGCCTGATCGTCGACCACCTGTACGCCGTCGAGGTCGTGGTGGTCGACGAGTCCGGCCGGGCCGGGGCCGTGGTGGCCACATCCGAGCCCGACGACCCGCACCGGGACCTCTGGTGGGCCCACACCGGCGGTGGCGGCGGCAACTTCGGCGTGGTGACCAGGTACTGGCTGCGCACCCCGGGGGCGGACACCGACGACCCGGCCGGGCTGCTGCCCAAGGCGCCGGCCCGGGTCTGGAAGCGGACGGTGATGTGGCCCTGGGACGGGATGACCGAGCGGTCCCTGACCACGCTGCTGCGCAACTACGCCACCTGGTACGAGAACAACGACGACGCCGACTCCCCGGCGGCCGGCCTGTGGAGCAACCTGATCGTCACCCACCGCAACTCCGGGATGTTCGGGATGACGGTGGTGATCGACCACGACGGACCGGACGCCGAGAAGGTGTTCGCCGAGCACTTCGAGTCCGTGTCCGCCGGGGTCGGCGTGGAGCCGGTGGTGCACACCGCCGAGGTCGTCCCCTGGTTCAGCTCCTGGCTGCCCTCGTACAGCTTCCCGAGCGACCCGAAGGGGCGCTACAAGGACAAGGCGGGCTACCTGCGGAAGGGGTTCACCGATCACCAACTCGACGTGATCTGGCGCTACCTGAGCGATCCGGAGCACACCAACCCGATGTCGTGCATCGTGGTCGCGGGCTTCGGCGGGAAGGTCAACACCGTCGCCCCCGACGCCACCGCCGCCGTCCAGCGCGACTCCGTCCTGAAGGTCCTCTACTGCGCCGGCATCTGGCAGTCCGAGGACCAGGACGAGGCCAACATCGCCTGGGTCCGGGCGTTCTACCGCGACGCGTACGCCCCGAGCGGCGGCGTCCCGGTGCCCGACGAGAACAGCGACGGCACCTACATCGGCTACCCCGACCGCGACCTGGCCGACCCGGCCTGGAACACCTCGGGGGTGCCCTGGTCGACGCTCTACTACGGCGGCAACTACCCGCGCCTGCAGCAGGTCAAGCGGACGTACGACCCCCGGAACGTGTTCCGTCACGCCCTGTCGGTCGAACTCCCCGGCGGCGAAGCGAATGTGAAGGAGGATCAGGATGCTTGAGAACAAGGTCGTCGTGGTCTCGGGGGTCGGCCCCGGCCTCGGGCGGGCGATCGCCCTGCGGTCCGCGCAGTCGGGCGCGGACGTCGTGCTCGCCGCCCGGACCGAGTCCCGGCTCGCCGAGATCGCCGCGGAGGTCGAGCGGACCGGGCGCCGGGCGCTGGCGGTGCCGACCGACATCACCGACGACTCGTCGGCCGCCGCGCTGGTCAAGGCCGCGACGGAGGCCTTCGGCCGGGTCGACGCGCTGGTCAACAACGCCTTCGCGGTACCGCCGATGGTCGACCTCGGCGAGGTAGACCTCGCGGACGTGCGCGCCGGGTTCGAGACCAACGTGTACGCCGCGCTGCGGCTCACCCGGCTGTTCGCGCCCGCGCTGGCGGAGAACCGGGGATCGGTCGTCATGATCAACTCGGCGGTGATCCGGCACTCCAAGCGGCCGTTCGGCGCCTACAAGATGAGCAAGGCCGCCCTGCTGTCGCTGGCGCAGAGCCTGGCCACCGAACTCGGCCCGCGGGGCGTCCGGGTGAACACCGTCGCCCCCGGCTACATCTGGGCGGACGCGCTGCGCGAGGGCTTCGGGCACGTCGCCGCGCAGCGCGGGATCACCGTCCAGGAGATCTACGACGAGATCGCCGCCACCCTGGACCTCGGCCGGCTGCCCGAGCCGGACGAGGTCGCCGACGCGGTGCTCTTCCTCGCCTCCCCGCTGGCGCGCGCCGTCACCGGGCACTGCCTGGACGTCAACGCCGGCGAATACCACCACTGAACCTGTCAGGACGACGACGACACGGAAGCTGAGGACCAGCGGTGACAGAGAACACGGAGCAGACCGGTGCGCTGGCCACCGGACCACGGCGGGCGAGACCCGGCACGGAACCGGCCACGGCCGCGACGAGCTGGTGGCAGAGCCCGTGGGCGGCGGCCCTGGCCGCCGTCGTGGTGTTCAACCTGCTGTACGCCTTCCCGCGCTACCTGTCGGGGGACAGCCATCAGGCCCGGATCCCGCTCGACCCGGACTTCCCGGCGCACTACGCGGTCCTGGTAGCGCACGTCGTCCTCGGCAACATCTCGCTGGTGACGGTCCTCCTCCAGGTCCTGCCGTGGATCCGCCGCCACCACCCGGCCGTGCACCGGATGAGCGGCCGACTGTACATCTTCGCCGGAGCGCTGCCCAGCGGGGTGCTGGCGCTGGTGCTGGTGCCGTACTCCGCGGCGCCGTCCGGCAAGACCGGGCTGGCCATGATGGCGGTGCTCTGGCTGGGCACCACCCTGCTCGGGCTCCGGGCGGCGCTCCAGCGCCGGTTCGTCGACCACCGGCGGTGGATGGTCTACAGCTTCGCGCTGGCCCTCGGCACCACCTGGGGCCGGGTGCTGGCCGAACTGATGCTGCACGTCCCGGGCTTCCGGATCGACATCATGACCCTCCTCGACCTGGCCAACTGGGCGGGCTGGGTGTTCAACCTGCTGGTCGCCCACTGGTGGCTCGAGCGGACGGCCCCGCGGGCCGCCCGACTGGTGCGCTGACGTCGACGAGCGAGCGGCCGGCCGTGGGACACCACGGCCGGCCGCCGGCGTGTGCGGCCCCGGCGGCCCCGGCCGACGGGCCGGCCCGGCCCGTCGGACCGCCCGCCGGAGCGCCCGCAGGCCGTCCGGCCTGGGATTCGTCCTGTACGCACGACCGGGGATGTCGAGAACGGGCCGCCGGCTCCGACGTCTCCGGTGGAAGCCCCGGGAAGCGCCCGGGGCGCCACCCCCAAGGAGAGACAGTCATGAAGTACATGCTGACGATGCACATGAACCCCGTGCTGTGGGAGGGCCTGCCCGAGGACGAGAAGCAGGCGGTCTACGCCGGCCACGGCGACTTCATGAAGCTCCTCCGCGAGTCCGGCGAGCTGGTCCACACCCAGGCGCTGGCGGAGCCCGAGAAGAGCACGACCGTCAAGGTCCGTGACGGCGCCCCGGCGCTGAGCGACGGCCCGTACCTGGAGAACAGGGAGTTCGTCTGCGGCTTCTACCTGGTCGACGTCGAGACCCGGGAGCGCGCGATCGAGCTGGCCGGGATGATCCCGGACGCCAAGCACACCGGCATCGAGGTCCGTCAGGTGATGTTCGAGCAGGGCCTGGAGATGTGATCGGGTAGCACCCGCGGAAACGGCGGCGGGGGGGGGGGGGGGGGGGGGGGGGGGGGGGGGGCGGGGGGGGGCGGGGGGCCCCCCCGGGGGCCCGGGGGGGGGGGGGGGGGGGGTGGGGCCCCCCCCCCCCCGCCGCCTTCGTGTCGCGCGGGGTCAGTCGACGATCTCCATCTGCGCCATCATGCCCGCCGAGGAGTGCTCCAGCATGTGGCAGTGGTACATGTACTTGCCCAGGTAGTCGGCGAAGGTCGCCTGGACCCGGACCGAGGTGCCGGGCGGGAGCGGGACGGTGTCCTTCAGGCCGACGTCACCGGGCAGCGGCGGCTGGCCGTCCCGGTCGAGCACCCGGAACTGCGTCATGTGCATGTGGAACGAGTGCTGGATCGGACCGTACTTGGTGGCACCGTCGTCGTTGATGATCGTCCAGATCTCGGTGGCACCGCGCTGGATCCGCTGGTCCACCCGGTTCTCGTCGAACGGCTTGCCGTCGATCAGACCGACCGGGTTGCCGGTCAGGTCGAAGGAGAGCCGCACCTCACGCTGGACCGTGGCCGGCGCCAGCGCGGGCATCGCGCGCAGCGCGGTGGGCACCCGGCTGAAGTCGAAGGCCGGGCGGGTCACGTCGAAGCGCAGCACCTGCTCGACCTCGTCGTTGCCGGTGAACTGGCCCTGGTTGGTGAGGAAGCACTGGGTGCCGACCCGCTGCCGGGAGAAGTCCACCACCAGGTCGACCCGCTCGCCGGCGGCGAGCGGGAAGTCCGTCCCCGTCCGGTCGATCGGCGCGGGCAGCAGACCGCCGTCCGAGCCGATCTGGAGCACCGGCAGGGAACCGAAGTTGAACTTCAGGAACCGCAGGGTGGAGTTGTTCAGCAGCCGGATGCGGTACTTGCGCGCGGCCACCGGGAAGTACGGCTTCTGACGGCCGTTGACCAGGATCACGTTCCGGTTCCGCGGGTCGCCGGCCACCAGCTGCCCGTTGGCGTCGATCTCGGCGTCGCGGATCGCGATCGGGACGTCGTACTCGCCACACGGCAGCCCGTACTGGCTCTCGCCCTGACCCTCGATCAGGTAGAAGCCGTGCATGCCGCGGTAGACGTGCTCGGCCTCCATGTGGTGGCTGTGGTCGTGGTACCACAGCGTGGCGCCGGGCTGCTGGTTCGGGTACTCGTACTGCCGCTCGGCACCCGGGTCGATGACCTCCATCGGGTGGCCGTCGCTGGCCGCCGGGACGTGGCCGCCGTGCAGGTGCACGTTGGCGTGCTCGGGCAGCCAGTTGCGGTAGGTCACCAGGGCCCGGCGCCCCTCCTTGGCCCGGATCGTCGGGCCGATGAAGCTGCCGCCGAACGTCATGCACTTGGTCTTGACGCCGGGGATCAGCTCGAGCTCGGCCGGCAGGATGTCGAGCCGGTACACGTCGGTGTCGGCGGTGCGGGCCACGGGGTTGAGGGTCGGCGGTACCGGCATCCGTACGGAGAACGGCCCGGAGGCCGCGCCCCGGGCGGCCTGCCCGGGGCGCTCCGACTCCCCGGCGGCCAGCGCGCTCACCGGTATCAGTACGCCGGTGCTCGCCGCGATGCCCGCCAGGCCGAGAAAGTGTCGCCTGTTCAGGATGTCCTCCCCAAGTCGGTATCCGCGCGCCCGAAACGTTGTTCGGGTGCGTCCCAGGTCGCCATCCTGATCGTTGATCAGACCGTGCGCTTCTTGCAGGTTGCGGTATTTGACGGTTGATCAGAGATAGTTGACGACCGCGCGGAAGCGTACCCCACCCTGTTCGACCCGTTCGAGTGCTTCGGCCACCCGTTCCTTGGGGAAGACCTCGACCATCGGCGTGACGGCCCCGGACGCGACCATGTCGAGGGCCTCGGTGAGCTGGTCGAGGCCGTTGTGGGTGGCGCCGATCACCTGCTGGCGCTGCGCCCAGAACGGGCTGGTGGGCGGGATGGCGAAGGAGTCGACCGGGTCGATGGTGGCGAGCACGATCCGGCCGTTCGGCCGCAGCCCCTGGAGGGACTCGGTGGCCGCCCGGTAGGAGGTGCCGGTCACCAGGACCACGTCGGCGCCGCCGGCCGCCCGCAGCTGCTCGCCGTCGGCGACCACGTGGTCCGCGCCGAGCGAACGGGCCAGCTCGTGCTTGTCCGGCGAGCTGGTGACGGCCACGGTCTCGAAGCCGGCCGCACGGGCGAACTGCACGGCCAGGTGGCCGAGTCCGCCGATCCCGAGCACCGCGACCCGCTCGTGCGGCTTGGGGTCGGCGGCGCGCAGCGCGCTCCACGCGGTGTAGCCGGCGCACAGCACGGGCGCGGCGGTCTCGTACGAGAGGGCGTCCGGCAGCAGCACCGTGCTGTCGGCCGCCACCGCGACGTACTGGGCGTGGCCGCCCTGCACGGTGAGGCCGCTCATCACCGACTGCGGGCAGTTCATCCCGGACTGCCCGGTGAGCGGGAGGTTGAGCCGGCAGTAGTCGCACCGGCCGCAGGTCGCCTGCACCCAGGTGGTGCCGACCCGGTCGCCGACCCGGCGGGTGGTCACACCCGGGCCGACCTCGACGACCTCACCGGCCGCCTCGTGCCCGACCACCACCGGGTCGAGCGGCGGGAAGGGGAAGACGCCCTGGCTGACCCAGAGGTCGTTGTGGCAGACCCCGCAGGCGTGGACCCGGATCAGCACCTGACCCGGTCCAGCCGTGGGGGTGGGGATCTCGCGCAGTTCCCAGCGCGCCTTGGCCTCCGGTACGACGGCAGCCCACATCGGCCCGACCATCCTTTCGTGTCAGCGGGTTCGCGGCGTGAGGCGGACCGGGAGGGTCTGCACGCCGTTCATGATGAAGGTGACCTGCGGCTCCAGTTCCCCTGCGGGGACGGCGAGTTCGAGGTCGGGGAAGCGGCTGAACAGCGCGGAGAGGGCGATCTCGGCCTCCATCCGGGCCAGCGGCATGCCGATGCAGCGGTAGACGCCGTGGCCGAAGGAGAGGTGCTCCTTGTCCGGCCGGCCGGCGTCGAAGGCGTCCGCGCTGTCGCCGTGCATCGCGCCGTCGCGGCCCACCGCCGCGAAGTTGATCAGGACCGGGTCGCCCTTGGCGATGACGACGCCGCCGAGCGCGATGTCCTCCACCGCGAAGCGGAACGGCAGGTGGGCGACCGGCGCCTCGACGCGCAGGGTCTCCTCGATCACGTCCTCCCAGGTCACCGCGCCGCTGCGGAGCAGCGCCAGCTGCTCGGGGTGGGTGAGCAGGGCCCGGGTCGCGTTGGCGAGCAGGTTCATCACCGGCTCGGTGCCGGTGGCGAGCAGCAGGTGCAGGGTGCCGACCAGTTCGGAGTCGTTCAGCCGGGAGCCGTCCTCCTCCTGGACCTGGACCAGGTCGCTGGTCAGGTCGTCACCGGGGTCGCGGCGCTTGGAGTCGACGAACTCCAGCATCTCCCGGTGCCACTGCTCGACGTTGGCCGCGGCCTCCTCCGGGGTGAGGCTGGTGTCGATGTTCGCCTCGCCGCCGCGCAGGATCTGCGCGCGGTCCTCGGCCGGGACGCCGAACAGGTCGCAGATCACCCGGGCGGGCATCGGGCGGGCGAAGCGGGCCTTGAGGTCCAGCACCTCGCCGGGTTCGCACTGGCCCAGCTCGTCCAGCAGCTCGTCGACGGCCTTCTGGACCTCGGCGCGCATGGCCTCGACCCGGCGCGGGGTGAAGGCCCCGGCGGTCAGCCGGCGCAGCCGGGTGTGGTCGGCGCCGTACCGGGTGGTGAGGTTGTCCATCAGCACCCAGCCGATGAGCGGGAAGTCCTCGCCGATCCGGCCCTCGGCGAAGTCCGTCCAGTGCTGGCGCGGGTCCTTGGACAGCCGGTGGTCGCTGAGCGCCTGTCGGGCGGTCTCGTGGTCGGCGATCGACCAGGCGAGCACGCCGCCGGGCAGTTCGATCCGGGTGACCGGGCCGTTCGCCCGGATCCGGGCGGCCTCGGCGTGGATGTCACGTCCGGTGCGGTCGATGACGACGGGTTCGGGGATTGCCATGGAGGTCTCCGAGCGGTCGATGGGAACGGTCGGACGGCATGCCGAACAGGGCCGCCGCCGCTGGTGGCGGCGGCCCTGTCAGGGCAGAGCGTCGGCTACAGGTAGAGCGTGTTCGGGCCGAGCCCGCAGGCGACCCGCCCGTAGAGCTCGAGGTTGGTGTTGGGGTGCAGGATGCCGTGCAGGTTGAGCGTCTGGACGTCCCGCTCGATGCGCTGGATCGGGACGGTGGTGTAGATCGAGGAGCCGCCGCTGGCGGTGTTGAGGATGTCCACCGCCTCCTTGGCGCGCGAGCAGACCGCGCCGAGGTCGAGCCTGATCCGGGCGCGCTCCTCCAGCGTCCACTCCTCGCCGGTGGGGCCCTTGGTGTCGAGCAGGGCGGCGGCGCGGTGGGCGTGGAACTCCACCTCGTCGATCCGGGTGATGGCCTCGGCCACCTGGATGTGGGTGATCGGGGCCTCGGCCTGGTTGGCGTACTCGGTGTAGCTGATCTTCCGGCCGGGGAGCCGCTCGAAGAACGCCTCCTTGGCGGCCCGGGCCAGCCCGAGGGCCGGCGCGGCCACGGTGGCGCACGCGGTGGGCATGAACGGCGCCCGGTAGATGGGCGAGTCGGCGTTCGCCAGGGAGCGGTGCTGCCCCTGGAGCACCGGGACCATCGGCAGCACCCGCGGCTCGGGAACGAACAGGTCGGTGGCGACGGTGGTGACGCTGCCGGAGCCGCGCAGGCCGGTGGTGTGCCAGTCGTCGACGATCTCCAGGTCCGCCAGCGGGACCGCCACCATGATCGGCTGCGGGCCGTCCGGGGTCATCAGCACGGCCGCGTTGGTGTTCCAGGAGCTGTGCAGCGCGCCCGAGTTGAACGTCCACTTGCCGTTCAGCAGCACGCCGCCCTCGACCGGCACGGCGACCGCGGTCGGGCTGAGGATGCCGCTCACCCGCACGCCGGGGTCGGCGAAGATCTCGTCCTGCACCTCGTCCGGGAACAGGCCCGCCATCCAGGAGCTGATCGCGTAGACCGCCATGACCCAGGCCGTGGAGCCGTCGCCGCGGCCCAGCTCGGCGATCACGTCCACCACGGTGCGCATGTCGGACTCGTAGCCGCCGTAGCGGTGCGGCACCCGGATCTGCAGCAGTCCGGAGTCGGTCAGCGCCGCCAGGGTCTCGTCGGACAGCCGGCGGTGCTCCTCGTGCCACAGCGCGTTCTTCTGCAGCAGCGGCACCAGCTCGGCGGCACGGCTCACCAGTTCTTCCCTGGACGGGGATTCCTTGGCTGTCATCGGGGGCTCCTCCGGAGTGGGCGGCCCACTCGGGACGGCTTGGCCGTCCGGGCCGCGGTCGTTGATCGGCCCTGTCGAGGCTGACAGTCGGCCGGGGTGCCCGCATCTCCCGGATTGCGGCGCACCCGAGGCATGCCGTTCCCCTTTTTCTGGGCAACACACCATCGCAATCCGGGAGTTGTCCCCCCTCCCGGCCTGCTGTGAGGCTGGCCGTCACCCGGCCCGCGTGATCGCGGCCGGGACCACCGGAGAAGGAGAGACCATGTCCGCCACTCCCGCGCCCAACACCCCCGACGCCGCCGCCCTGAGCGCCGTCCCGCAGCGCATCGTCGCGGCCTGGGCCGCGCAGGACGCCGACGGCTTCGCCGAGGTCTTCACCGAGGACGCGACGCTGATCCTGCCCGGCGACGTGTTCCTGACGAGCCGTCAGCAGATCCGCGCCTTCATGACCCAGGCCTTCGCCGGCCCGTTCAAGGGGACCCGGGTCACCGGCGAGCCGGTGTCGGTCCGCCCGCTCGCCGAGGACGTCGCCGTGGTGGTCACCCGGGGCGGCGTGCTGGCCCCCGGGGACGCCGAGGTGACGGCCGAGCGCGCGATCCGGGCGACCTGGGTGCTGGCCCGCCAGGGTGGCGACTGGCGGATCGCCTCGTACCAGAACACCCCCCTCGCCGCCTGAGACACCGCCGTCCGAGACATCGCCGCCTGAGACCCGGCCGGCTTCCGGCCCCGCCGCTGCCCCCGCCTTCGCCCCGACCGTCCCACCGAGAGGACTCGCCATGCGCCCCTTCCGTATCGACATCCCGCAGGAAGCCCTCGACGACCTGGACCGCCGGCTCGCGGCGACCCGCTGGCCCGGTGAGCTGCCGGGCGTGGGCTGGCAACGCGGTGTACCGCTCGGCTATCTGAAGGAGCTGGCCGAGTACTGGCGCACCGGCTTCGACTGGCGCAAGGCCGAGGAGCAGCTCAACGCGTTCCCGCAGTTCCTGACCGAGATCGACGGCGTGGACATCCACTTCCTGCACGTGCGCTCGCCGGAGCCGGATGCCATGCCGTTGGTCATCACCCACGGCTGGCCCGGCTCGGTGGTGGAGTTCCTGGACGTGATCGGGCCGTTGACCGACCCGCGGGCGCACGGCGGCGACCCCGCCGACGCGTTCCACGTGGTCATCCCCTCGCTGCCCGGTTACGGCTTCTCCGGCCGCCCCCAGGAGGCCGGCTGGGACACCGCCCGGGTCGGCCGGGCCTGGGCCGAGCTGATGCACCGGCTCGACTACGACCGCTACCTCGTCCAGGGCGGCGACTGGGGCATGCCGGTCTCGCTCCAGCTCGGCCTGGCCGATCCGGCGCACGTCGCGGGTGTCCACCTCAACATGCTCGCCACCTTCCCGCCGCAGGACCCGGCCGAGTTCGCGAACCTGGGCGAGGCGGACCTGGCCCGGCTGCAGTTCGCCGCGAACTTCGAGCAGGACGGGGCCGGCTGGCGGAAGATCCAGTCCACCCGCCCGCAGACCCTCAGCTACGGTCTGACCGACTCCCCGGTGGGCCAACTCGCCTGGATCGTCGAGAAGTTCAAGGAGTGGACGGCCGCGGAGACGGTCCCGGAGGACGCGGTGGCCCGCGACCGGCTGCTGACCAACGCCGAGATCTACTGGTTCACCGCCTCCGCGGGCTCCAGCGCCCAGCTCTACTACGAGTCCAACCGGCTGGACGCCGACTTCATCCGCACCTGGGCCGGCCCGTGGCCGCTCGCCGCGCCGGTCGGGGTGGCCGTCTTCCCCGAGGACGCCGTCCGCCCGATCCGCCGGTGGGCCGAGCAGATCCTGCCGACCCTCGCCCAGTGGTCCGAGCTCGAGCGCGGCGGGCACTTCGCGGCGCTGGAGGAGCCCGAGCTGTTCGTCGGCGACGTCCGGACCTTCGCGCGCCGGGTGCGCTGACCGGAAACTCGAACCCGCCCGGCGCCGGTGGCGGCGCCGGGCAGAAACGGAGAGGCCCCTTATGGAATCGCCGGTGTATCGCGGATACGACCAGCGCACACTGGACCGGCAGTACTCGCCGAGTTCCCGCGTGCCCGACCTGAACGTCTTCGTGGACCGGTACGCCGGCGACAGCGAGAAAGCCCGGGCGGATTTCGAGGTCCGCCGTGGAATACCCTACGGCCCCGCCCCCGCGGAATCCCTGGACTTCTTTCCGGCGGGCTCCCGGAACGCGCCGCTGGTGGTTTTCCTGCACGGCGGCTACTGGCAGGAGCTGAGCAAGGACGACGCGTCCTTCCCGGCCCGCGACCTGGTCCCGGCCGGCGCCGCGTTCGCGGCGCTGGGCTACGGGCTGGCGCCCGAGTACCGGCTGGACGAGATCGTCGCGCAGGTCCGCCGCGGCCTGCTCTGGCTGCTGGAGCACGCGGAGGAGCTGGGGGTGGACGCGGGCCGCGTCCATATCGGCGGCTCCTCCGCCGGCGCCCACCTGGCCCTGATGGCGCTGCTGGACGACTGGCGGCCGGGCGGCCGCCACCCGGCCGACGCGTTCGCCGGGGCGCTCCTGCTCAGCGGCGTCTACGACCTCGAACCGGTGCGGCACACCTATGTGAACGCGCCACTGGGGCTGGACGCCGCGGCGGCGGCCCGGCTCAGCCCGATCCTGCGGCTGCCCGCGCGCCTGCCCGCCCTCGTGGTGGCCAGGGGCGGCGCCGAGACGGACGAGTTCGCCCGGCAGCACGACGACCTGGTACGGGCCGTCGGCCCGCGCGCGACCGTGGTGCGCGAGGTCGTCGCCGCCGACCGCAACCACTTCGACCTCCCGTTCGACCTGGCCGATCCGACGACCGGGCTCGGCGCCGCGGTGTTCGCGCAGGTGGGCCTGTGACCACGCACGAGGTCGCCGCGCAGCTCGACCGGGACGACCCGCTCGCCGCGGCCCGCAAGGCGTTCCTGCTGCCCCCGGACACGGTGTACCTGGACGGCAACTCGCTGGGCGCGCTGCCGGCCTCCGTGCCGGAGCGGGTCCGCCGGGTCGTCGCCGAGCAGTGGGGCGAGCACCTGATCGGCGCCTGGTACGAGGACGGCTGGTGGGACGCGCCGCTGCGGGTCGGCGACCGGCTCGGGCGGCTGCTCGGGGCGGCCCCCGGCCAGACGGTGGCCGGCGACTCGACCTCGGTCCAACTGTTCAACGCCCTGACCGCCGCCGCCCGGCTGCGCCCCGGGCGCGACATCCTGCTGATGGACGACGCGGGCTTCCCCACCGACCGCTACCTGGCCGCCTCGGTGGCCCGGATGCTCGGCCTGGAGCTGCGCGAGGCCCCGGTGTCCGGGTTCGAGGAGGCGCTCGCCGACTGCGGCGAGCGCCTGGCCGTCGTCACCGCGAGCGCCGTCGACTTCCGCACCGGCGAGCTGTGGGACCTCGCCCGGCTGACCGCGGCCACCCACCGGGAGGGGGGCGTGGTGGTCTGGGACGTCAGCCACGCGGTGGGCGCCGTCCCGCTCGCGGTGGACCGGGACGGCGTCGACTTCGCCGTCGGCTGCGGCTACAAGTTCCTGTCGGGCGGCCCGGGCGCTCCCGCCTTCGGCTACGCGGCCCGCCGCCACCACGACCACCTCGACCAGCCGCTGACCGGCTGGAACGGCCACACCGACCCCTTCGCGATGACGCCGGACTACCGGCCGGCCGAGGGGATCGCCCGCTGCCGGATCGGCACACCGGCGATCCTGTCGCTGCTGGCCCTGGACGCGGCACTGGACGTCTTCGACGGCGTCGACCTCCGGCAGCTCCGGAGGAAGAGCCTCTCGCTGAGCCGGTTCTTCATCGCCTGCGTCGACGAACACCTGGCGGGCCGGGGCTTCGAGCTGGTGACGCCGCGCCGGGACGAACGCAGGGGCAGCCAGCTGACCCTCGGCCACCCGGAGGCGGCCCGGCTCATGGCGGCCCTGGTCGAACGCGGCATCACCGGCGACGTGCGGCCGCCGAACCTGCTGCGCTTCGGCCTGAACGGCCTCTACGTCTCGCACGCGGACGTCCTGACCACCGTCCTGGCCCTGCGGTCACTGACCTGACGGTCGTCCAGTGCCCCGCGGTCACCGGCCTGACGGTGACCGCGGGGCACCGAACTGACGGCACGTCACATCTTCCGGATTGCTGAACTCCCCATCCTCGCCTTGTTGACCTTCGGCGCCGCCCGCTAGCCTGTCGGACATTCCAGCTCAAGATTCACTACTCGAATCGGATGTGGGTTGTGACGGGCGAAGACACGGCGGTTCTGGACTATTCCGCATATCTCGCACTGGACGAACTCATGGCATTGCAGCGGCCGCGCACCGACGTGCCCGACGAGCTGCTTTTCATCGTGGTCCACCAGGCGCACGAGATCTTCTTCAAGCTGATCCTCCATGAATTCTCGGAAATGCAGCGGGCGCTGTCCGAGGGCGACAGCGGCGGCTCGTTGCGCCGGCTGAACCGGCTGCTCGCCGTCTTCCGGGCGGTGGTCGGTCACGTCGGCCTGATCGAGACGATGACGGCCGACCAGTTCAACGCGTTCCGGTCGGTGCTGAACGGCAGCGGTTTCCAGTCGGCGCAGTTCCGCGAGATCGAGGCGGTGCTCGGCCGGCGCGGGGACGCGATGGTCAGCCAGTACCCGCGGCACAGTGCCGAGCGGACCGCCATCACCGCGGCCATGACCCGGCCGCCGGTGTTCGACTCCGTCCTGCGCTACCTGGCGCAGCACGGCTACCCGGTGCCGCAGGACCGCCTGCACCGGGACGTCTCGCTGCCCCAGGCGCCTTCGGAGGCGGTGCAGTCGGTGCTGCTGCGGGTCTACCGCGACGACGGCGTGGCGGCGCAGCTGTGCGAGCGGCTGCTCGACCTCGACGAACTCATCCAGGAGTGGCGCTACCGGCACGCCAAGATGGCCGAACGGATCATCGGTGCCAAGCCCGGCACGGGGGGATCCGCCGGTGCCGCGTACCTGCGCGGCACCCTGCACCAGCCGGTGTTCCCGGACCTCTGGGCGATCCGCAGCGAGATGTGAGACCGATCCCTGATCCACCTCACGGCGGCCATCCCGCCACTATTCCACGAGGTGTGGCATGTACCTATCGGAACACAAGTCCCCGTCCGTCCGAACCGAAGGCCGCACCCCGGCCGGCCCGACCGCCGAGTGGCCGCAGCACACCGGCGTGGCGGGAATCAGCCTCCGCGGAGCCCGCCCCAGCGACCGACCGGATCCCGCGGCGGCCCTGGCCCGCCTCGCCGAGTGGACCGCCGGGCTGGAGACCGACGGCGAGCGCGGGTCACCGGAGAGCTTCCCGTTCAAGGAGATCCTCGACCACTTCCAGACCGCGGGACGGAACTACGCCTCCCCCGAACTGGTCGACGCGTTACGTGAGTTGGAGCGGAGGCTGGCCGCGGCGGCGCCGCCGGACCACCGGCAGCCGCTCGGCCGGCGGCTGCTCCTCGACTGGCTGCCGAGCACCTTCGACCAGGACGACGGCGACTACGACTCCTACCTCCTCGTGCCGATGCTCGAACGGCTGGCCGCGGCCGACGGCGAGTCGGAGACCGACCCGGGCCTCGACACCCAGATCCGCGTCCTGCTGGCCGACCTCCTGCTCGCCGAGAGCGAGGCCCTGGCGGTGACGCCGGACGCGCACTGGCAGCGGGTGCGGACCCACGCGGTCGCCCAGGCCCTGGCGCGGGTGGCCGAACTGGCGCCGACGGCACGCGGGGGCGTGGTGCCGCCGGCGGGGTTCGTCCGGACGCTCGACCGGGACGACCCGGCGCTGGCCGCGCTCGGCCGACGGCTCGCGCAGGCAGCGCTGGACGCGACGCCGGAGGCCGTCCGGCAGGCGGCCGAGATCTCGATGCTCCCGTCCACGCCCGTCCACGACGAGTTGATGTTCGTGCGCAGCGTGCAGCTCTTCGAGCTGGTCTACCGGCGGACGTACCGGTGCCTGGAGCGGGCGCTGACGGCGCTGCGGTCCGCGGACCTCGGCACGGCGGTCGCCGAACTCGGGGCCGCGGCCGAGCGGGTGGAGAGCACCCCGATCCTCTACCGGGTGCTCACCACGATGTCCCGCGAGGGCTTCGCGATCATCCGCGCGCACACCGAGGGGCGCAGCGCCATCCAGTCCCGCGCCTACCGGCAGGTGGAGCGGATCACCGCACAGCGGCCCCGTACGGCGACCGACGACAGGGTCGCCCGGGTCGAGGTGCCGAGCCCCACCCTCCAGGAGGTCTACCAGGAGCTGGTACCCGTACTCGGGGAGCCCGCGCTGGAGGCGGTGGCCGCGGCGATGGCCCGGCTCGACGACAGCTGGCGCGCCATGAAGCGGACCCACTGGGGGATCACCCGAAAGATCATCAAGGACTCCCCCGGCACCGGTGGCACCACCGGTGCCGACTACCTGAAGGCCACCGCCGCGATACCACTCTTCCCGGACCTGCAAGGCGCGGGGGAACGCACCCGCGACCACAACCGGAGACCGCCGCGACCGACGGAGAACACCATGCCCGACCCCGAGGACCAGAACAGCCTGCTGCGCCGGAAGATCATGGGGTACATCGTCTCCCAGGCGATCTTCGCCGTCACCGAACTCAAGGTGGTCGAGAGCCTCGGCGAGGAGGCCGTCCCGGCCGCGGAGCTGGCCGGCAGGGTCGGCGCCGACCCGGACGCCCTGCACCGCTTCCTGCGGGTCCTCACCGCCGAGGGGCTCTTCGTGGAGCAGCCCGCCGGTACCTTCGCCGTCACCCCGCTGGGCGCCCTGCTGCACCGCGACGCGCCGGGCTCGCTGCACCACCTCGCCTCGCTGATGGCCGGCGAGGCGTACCAGGCGTGGACGGCGGCCGGCCACTCGCTGCGCACCGGCCGCGCGGCCTTCGAGACCGTCTTCGGCAAGCCCATGTTCGACTGGCTCGGCGACCATCCCGCGGAGCTGGCCGCCTTCAACGAGGGCCAGGCCGGGCTGGTGACGCTGCGACTGCTGCCCCTGCTCGACCGGGACTGGAGCGGGGTCGGCACGGTCGTCGACGTCGGCGGCGGCAACGGCACGCTGCTGGGCACCCTGCTGTCCCGGCACCGGGAGCTGCGCGGGGTGCTGTTCGACCTGCCGAAGGTGGCGGACGAGGCGCTGTCCGGGCTCGGCGGGGGCGAACTGCGGGAGCGCTGCCGGGTGGTGGGCGGCGACTTCTTCGACGAGGTCCCGTCCGGGGGCGACGTCTACGTCCTGGCGCAGATCCTGCACGACTGGTCCGACGACCGGGCCGTGGAGATCCTGCGCAGCTGTCACCGGGCCATGGGGCCCGGGGCCCGGCTGCTCATCCTCGAACAGGTGATCCCGGACGACTCCCGGCCGCACCCCGCGAAGCTGCTCGACCTGCACATGCTGGTGCTGCTCGGGGGACGCGAGCGGAGCGAGAGCTCCTGGCGGCGGCTGCTCACCGAGAGCGGGTTCGAGTTCGTCGGGATCGACCGCTCGGCGAGGTCGTCGCTGATCGAGGCCCGTCCGGCGGAGGTTCCGGCGGTCGTCGGTGCGGCCGCCCGGCACGACGAGCCGGGGGGCGGGAATGGGAGCGCTGCCGGCGCGTAGTCAGCCGGTCGCCGGCCGGGCGGTGCCCGACTGGCAGCGGCTGATCGAGCAGCTCCTGGACGGCCGGGACCTCTCGGCCGAGGACATCGCCTGGGTGATGGGCCGCGTCATGTCCGGTGCCGCGGCCCCGGCCCAGGTCGCGGGCTTCCTGGTGGCGCTGCGCGCGAAGGGCGAGACGCCGGCCGAGGTCGGCGCGTTGGCCGACACGACGCTCGGCTACGCCCGTCCGGTCCGGCTCGCCGCCCGTGCCCTCGACATCGTGGGCACGGGCGGCGACCGGTCCGACTCGGTGAACATCTCGACCATGGCCGCGCTGGTGGCCGCCGCGGCCGGTGCCACCGTCGCCAAGGTGGGCAATCGCAGCGCGACGTCGAGGTCCGGCTCGGCGGACGTGCTGGAGCGGCTCGGGGTCGCCATCGACCTGGAACCGGAGGCGGTGGCGGGCTGCGTGGCCGAGATCGGCATCGGGTTCCTGTTCGGTCCGGTGTGCTACCCCGCGCTGCGGCACATCGCCGAGACCCGGCGGGACCTGGGCGTGGCGACGGTCTTCAACCTGCTCGGGCCGCTGCTCAATCCGGCCCGGCCGTCGCACGCCCTGGTCGGCTGCGCCTTCCCGGAGCGGACCGGGCTGCTGGCCGAGGTGTTCGCCCGGCGCGGCGCGACCGTGCTGCTGGTCCGCGGCGACGACGGCCTGGACGAGCTCACCACCACGACCACCAGCCGGGTCTGGCTGGTCCAGGACGGCACGGTGACCGAGCGCACCCTCGACCCGGTCGCGCTGGGCATCCCCCGGGCCCGGCCGCGGGACCTGCGGGGCGGGGACGCGGCGGCCAACGCGGAGACGGTCCGCCGGCTGGTCCGCGGCGAACGCGGCGCGGTGCGGGACGCGGTGCTGCTCAACGCGGCCGCGGCGCTGGCCGCGTACACCGGCTTCACCGGATCCCTGGAGGAGGACCTCGCCTCCGGGCTGGCGCAGGCCACCCGGGCGGTCGACTCGGGGGCGGCCGCGGACCTGCTCGCACGCTGGGTCAAGGTCTCCGACCGGATCCGTCACAGCACGACAGAAGAAGTCCGGCACACCGGGGCCGACCACAATGTGGTGGCACCGACCCGAGAGGAGGATCATGAACAGCCTGTATGACGTACTCGCCACCGCACGCCGGGACCGCCGGCCGGCCCTGATGGTCGACGTCAAGTGCCGGTCCCCACGGGACGGGGAGCTGATCTCCGACGAGCAGCTCGAGCCCTACGTCCGGGTGCTGCTCGACGGCGGCGCCGACGCGCTCTCGACCCCCACCGACCCCGACTTCTTCGGCGGCAGCATCCCGATCGCCCGGAGGATCCGCCGGGTGGCGGGGGTTCCGCTGATGCGCAAGGAGTTCTTCCGCACGGTGGAGCAGATGGACGAGTCGCACGAGGCGGGTTTCGACGCGGTGCAGATCTCGCTGAGCACGGTCCCCGACCCGGAGCTCTTCGGCGCGATGAAGAGCCGGGCGGAGCACCTCGGGCTGGAGGTCGTGGTCGGCGTCCACAACGCCGAGCAGCTGGAGCGGGCGATCGAGCTCGGCGCGGTCGCCGTGGGCATCAACAACCGGGACATCACGGCGCTCGAACTCGACGACGGCACCGTCAGCCTCAGCGAGAAGCTGATCGCCGACTGCCCGGACGACCTCCTGGTGATCTCCGAGAGCGCCTTCCACTCCGAGGCGGACGTGTCCCGGGCCGCGAGCGCCGGGGCCCACTGCATCCTGGTCGGGACGGCCATCGCCAAGAGCGCCGACCCGGCGGCCACCGTCCGGTCACTGCGAGACGCGGCGAGGGCCTAGCAGGTGTCCGACGATCTCCCACCGGCCTCGTCCGGCGGTCCCGGCGACCGGCTCGGACGCTGCCTGGACCGGTTGGCCGCCGCACAACAGCGGGCCCTGGCGATCTACCTGACGCTGGGTGACCCGCTGACCTGCGACCGGCCGGACCTGGCCCTGGCGGCGGCCGACGCGGGCGCGGACATCCTGGAGTTCGGCATCCCGACTCCGGGCACCCGCCCGCGCGGTGCGGAGATCGCGCGGTCCTTCGAACGCGCCCGAGGGGCAGACCAGGAGCAACTCTGGGAGTGGCTCGGCGAGTTGCGCCGGGCCGCGGCGGACCTCCCGCTGCTGCTCCTGGTCTACCCGCAGACCGTCGCCGACCTCGGCTGGGACCTGCTCCTCGCACGGTCGGCCGCGGCCGGGGCGGACGCGCTGGTGCTCGCCCGCCCGGACGGGCCCGAGGACCTGGAGCGGGTCGCGGCGGCCGGCCTCAGCGCCGTCCCCGGGATCGCCCCGGCCGCCGACCCGGCGCTGGTCCGGCAACTGGAGTCGGCGGCCGCCCATCTGACGTACCGGAACCTGGCCGAGCACACCGGGGCGGACCTCGACCTCGACGAGGCCACCCGCCTCACCCGGCGGCTCGGCGCGACGGCCTCCCGGCCGTTCCTGGTCGGCTTCGGCATCCGCGACGAGCGGCAGATCCGGGCCCTCGCCCCGGACGCGGCCGGCGTGGTGGTCGGGAGCCGTCTGATCAGCGTGCTGTCCCAGGCGGCCCCCGCGGCCCGCCCGGACGCGCTTCGCGAGCACATCGGCCGCTGGAAGGCGGCCACCATCCTCGACGGATCCCCAACGGAACAGTGAGACACATGCGGGTCGACATCATCGGCGGCGGTCCCGGCGGACTCTTCCTCGCCGTCCTGTTACGCCGGTACGGAATCGCGGACGACGTACGGGTCTTCGAGCGCAACGGCCCGGAGACGACGTACGGCTGGGGAGTCGTCTTCCCGGAGGGAGCGCTGGACGAGCTGGGGCGGGTGGACCCGGCGACGCACGCCGCGATCGTCGCCGCCGGCACCACCTGGACCCCGGTGGACGTCCGGTACCGCTCCTCCCGGCTGCTGGTGAACGGCAACCGCTTCCACGGCGTCCCCCGGGCCGCCCTGCTCGCCATCCTGCGCGACACCGCCACCGGGCTCGGCGCGCGGGTGCACCACCACCACCGGGTGGAGAGCCTCGACGACCACTCCGGGGCCGACCTCGTGGTCGGTGCTGACGGCGTGAACTCGGTGGTCCGGCGGGCCCACGAGGACGTCTTCCGGCCGGAGTTCGAACAGTCGGCGTTCCGCTACGTCTGGTACGGGGTCGACAAGGTCTTCCCCTACTTCACCTACATCTTCCGCGACACCGAGTGGGGCCGCTTCCACGGGTACTGCTACCCGTCGGGGCAGCCCTGGAGCTCGATGATCATCCACGTCTCCGAGGAGACCTGGCAGCGGGCCGGGTTCCCGGAGCTGGACGAGAAGGAGTCGGTGCGCCGCTGCGAGGAGATCTTCGCCGCGGACCTCGACGGACGGCCGATCCGGTCCAACGGCGCGCCCTGGGCCAACTTCCGGCAGCTCAGCTGCGCCACCTGGCACCACCGCGACGTGGTCCTGATCGGCGACGCGGCCCACACCGCGCACTGGTCGATCGGCTCGGGCACCCGGCTCGCGATCGAGGACGCCATCGTGCTGGCCGACGAGCTGCGGGCGGGCTCCGGAAGCCTCACCGACGCCCTGGCCCGCTTCGAGCGGGCCCGGATGCCACGGGTCGAGAAGTTCCAGCAGGCGGCGCGCAGGTCCGAGCGCTACTTCGAGAACCTGCACCGCTACACCGACTTCGAGCCGACCCAGTTCGCGTACCAGCTGGTGGCCCGGTCCTGGCGGATCACCCACGCCGACATCGCGGCCCGCGACCCCGAGTTCTCGGCCCGCTTCGACGGCTGGTTCCACAGCCGGGCGACCGGACGGCAGGCGCAGCTGGCGCCGCCGCCGGCGTTCGCCCCGCTGTGGATCGGCGGGCTGCACCTGGAGAACCGTCTGGTCAGCGAGGCCGGGACGCCCGGGACACTGGGCAGCGCCCTGGTGCTCGACCCGGAACCCGGCCCGGTGAACCGGGCCGCCGCACCGGCCTGCCGCCGGCTCCCCCTGGCGGACGACCCGGGGAGCTACCGGGAGCTCGCCCGGCAGGCCGTCGACGACGGCTGCGCGATGCTGCTGCTCGACCTCTGCGCCGAGCCGTGGCCGGAGCCCGCGGCCGGCCCGCCGGAGCGGGTCCTCGCGGCGCTGGACTCGCTGCGGGCCGCCTGGCCCTCCCCCCGCCCGCTCGCGGTGGCGCTCGGCCCCGACCCGGCCGGCCCGCGGTCCACCGGGTCCGGTCCGCTCGTGGCGCTGGCCCGGCGGCTGGCCGAACACGGCGCGGACCTGCTGCTCCTGGAGGCCTGCGGGGCCGCCGACGAGCCCTCGGACGTCCTCCAACTCGCCGACGCGGTACGCAACGAGGCCGGGATCGCGGTCATGGTGGACGACGCGCTGCGGACCCTCGACCAGATCCACACCGTGCTCGCGGCCGGCTGGGCCGACCTCTGCGTGCTGCGCCCGGCGCCCACCGAGACCGGCGTGGTGTCATGACGCCCCTGCCGACCGACACCCCGTACTGGAACCCGAGAACCGAGACCATGCCGCGCGAGGAACTGGCGCGGTGGCAGTGGCGGAAGCTGCGGCGCGCCCTGGAACACGCCGAGCACTCGCCGTTCTGGCGCGAGCGCCTGCCGAAGGGCATCGCCTCCCTGGAGGAGTACACCGAGCGGGTGCCGCTGGTGTACAAGTCCGACCTGATCGCCGCCCAGCAGGCCGAGCCGGCTCCGTACGGCACGATCCCCTCGACGGATCCGGCCCTGGCCGTCCGCTACCACCAGACCAGCGGCACCAGCGGCAACCCGCCGTTCCGCACCTTCGACACGGCGCGCGACTGGACCTGGGCCGTCGACATGTGGTGCACGGCCCTGTACGGCGCGGGCGTGCGGGCCGGGCAGCGGGGCTGCGTCGCCTTCGGGTACGGCCTGTTCATGGGCTACTGGGGCATGCACTACGCCCTGGAGCGGATGGGCAGCATGGTCGTCCCGGTCGGTTCGATGGACTCCCGCAGCCGGGTGCGGCTGCTGGTCGACCAGCGGATCGACGTCCTGGGCTGCACGCCCACCTACGCGATGAGGCTCGTGGAGACGGCCCGGGAGATGGGCGTCGACCTGGCCGCGGAGGCGAACGTGCGGATCGTGGTGACCGGCGCCGAACCGCGCCCGGACTCGACCGCGCGCGCGATCGCCGACGCCTTCGGCGCCCGGGTGTACAACTTCGCCGGGATGACGGAACTCGCCACCGTCTTCATGTTCGAGTGCCCGGCGAGGGCCGGCAGCTGCCACATCATCGAGCCGGGGGTGATCGAGGAGGTCCTGCACCCGGTCACCCGCGAGCCGGTCGGCTACGGCGAGCAGGGCGTCCGCGTGATGACGGCGCTCGGCCGCGAGGGCATCCAGATCTTCCGGTACTGGACCGACGACCTCGTGGTGAAGCGGCCGTGGCACGAGTGCGGCTGCGGTCGGAGCTGGGACTGGTACGACGGCGGCATCCTCGGCCGGACCGACGACATGCGCAAGATCCGCGGCATCTCGGTCACCCCGGTGATGATCGAGGACATCATGCGCGGCTTCGACCAGGTCAGCGAGTACCAGACGGTCCTGCGGACGGTGCGCGGGCTCGACACCGTCGTCGTCCGCGTCGAGCCGCGGCCCGTCCCGGCCGCGCGCCGCTCCGAGCAGGCCGAGCTCTGCGCGCGCATCAGCGCCGAGATGAAGCGCCAGCTCGGCCTGCGCCCCGAGGTCGAGCTGGCCGACCCCGGCAGCCTCCCCCGATTCGAAGTGAAGGCAGCGCGATTCCATGACGAACGAGCCGGTTGACCACTCCCCCGCCGCGGCCCGGCTCTCGCCCGAGGAGGAGGGGCAGCTGCGCGACTGCTACCGCGTGCTGCACGGGCTGGCGGCCGACTGCCGGGTGCCCTCCGTGCGGGCCGCGGCCCGGGCCGCCGTCGCCGAGCTGCACGCCGCGCTCGACGGGCAGGCGCTGGACTTCGAGTTCTACAGCCACCGCTGGACCGGCTGACCGCCGCCACCCGGGTGAACCGAAAAAAATCTTCGAGCACCCGGCGGGCCGATGTCGAGATCCCGACGGCGGCACCGATGTCTCATGTGAGCGGTGCCCGTGGGGCGCCGGATCCACAGAGCGAAAGTCGAAAGGGCATGAGCATCATGCAGAAGATCGTCCAGCAGGCCATCGACGAGATGGTGGAGTCCGGCGCCGAGCAGGGGATCCAGGTCGCGGTGTACCAGCACGGCGAGCTGGTCGTGGACGCGGTGGCGGGCGTCGCCGACCCCGACAGCGGCCGTCCGGTCACCTCGGACATCCCGTTCTACAGCGCCTCGACCGGCAAGGGTGTCACCGCGACGGTGGTGCACGTCCTCGCCGACCGCGGCGCCCTTGACTACGACACCCCGATCGTCGAGCTGTGGCCGGAGTTCGGCGCCCACGGCAAGGACAAGGCGACCGTGCGCCACGCGCTGACCCACTCGGTCGGCGTCCCGGCGGTGCCGTCCGACCTCACCATCCCGGACCTGGCCGACTGGGACCGGATGGTCGGCCTGCTCGCCGACGCCGAGCCGTGGTGGGAGCCCGGCACCAAGACCGGTTACCACGCGATGACCTGGGGCTTCGTGATGGGCGAGATCGTCCGCCGGGCCACCGGCAAGCCGATCTCCCAGGTGCTCAAGGAGGAGGTGACCGGCCCGCTCGGCATCGCGGACGAGCTGTTCTTCGGCGTCCCGGAGTCCGAGCTCGGCCGGCTCGCCCGGCTGGAGGACGCGCCCGGCACCGCCGAGATGCTGGCGATGATGCCCGCCGACATGCCGCTGTTCAAGGCCACCCCGGCGGCCGTGACCCCGAGCGCCGACTACGGCAACCACCCGCTGGTGCTCGGCTCGGACATCCCCTCCGGCGGCACGATGTCCGCCCGCGCCGTGGCCCGGATGTACGCCGCGCTGCTCGGCGAGGTCGACGGCGTCCGGCTGATCTCGGACGAGCGGCTGCGCGAGGTCACGGCCGTGGCCACCGCCGACGTCGACCAGATGATCGGCTTCCCGCTGCCGCGCGCGCTGGGCTACAACCTGGGCCGGCCGGGTGCCAACCCGCAGGACACGCTCACCACGTTCGGCATGCCCGGCATGGGTGGCAGCACGGCCTACGCCGACACCGAGACCGGCATCGCCTTCGCGCTGACGAAGAACCGGTTCTTCCCCGGTCCCGCTTCCGCCGTCGACCAGCTCAGCGAGCTGGTCGCGCAGCACGCCGCCGCCAACTGAGACCTCTGGTCGGGCCGGGCCGCCACCTCGGCGGCCCGGCCCTCGACGGCTCCCTAACACCGGAACACAGTCACCAGAGGGGGACACACGCATGGCAGTGACAGAGAGATCCGTCGGTATCGCCGGGGGGGCACAGAAGACGAAGAGGGTTCCGACCCTCGAAGGGCTGCGCGGGCTGGCCGCCGTCGGCGTGCTCGCGTACCACGTCGCGTACGAGGCCAACGTCAGCCACTCGATGGCCGAGCCGGGGCATGACCTGTGGAGCGTGCTGGCCAACGGCCTGGAGGTGTGCCTGTCGCCCTTCTTCGTGCTGTCCGGCCTCCTGCTGTTCCGCCCGTTCGCGCGCGCCGCGATATCCGGGACCCGGCGACCCGCCACGCTCCCGTTCCTCTGGAAGCGGGCGCTGCGGATCGTGCCGGGCTACTGGGCGATGGTCCTGGCCGTCCTGCTGCTGATCGACTTCGACAACATCGACGGACCCTGGTACGTGCTCAAGCCGTTCCTGATGGTGCACTTCGTGCTGACCAGGAACCCGATGGACTGGATCGCCGGCCTGGAGCCGACCTGGACGGTCCCCACCGAGCTGGTGTTCTACCTGAGCCTGCCGCTCATCGGCTGGCTCGTCCAGAAGTGGGCGTCCCGCGCCGCCGACCCGAGCCGCCGGGCCCGCCGGATCGCCCTGCCGCTGGCCCTGGTCGCGCTGGCCAGCCTGGGCTGGACCACCTTCGCGTACCTGCCGGCCATGAAGGCCGACGTCTTCTACTACTCCTTCTTCCCCTTCGGCTCCTTCAGCTTCTTCGCCGGAGGCATGGCGCTCGCGGCGCTGCTGGCCTACGCCGAGACGACCTCCGAGCCGCCCGCCCTCTTCCGGATGGTGGCCGCGCGGCCCAACCTGTGCTGGCTCGGCGCGGGCGTGGTGTTCCTGCTCAACATCCCCAAGCCCTTCGGCATCCCGGGAACCGGCACCTACGGCGCCCTGGCGCAGGAGCTGACCGTCCAGGTGCTCACCATCCTCTTCGCGATGCTGGTGGTGCTGCCGCTGACCGTCCCCGGCGTCAGCTCGCGGCTGATGGACGGCGTGCTCGGCAACCCGCCGGTGCGCTTCCTCGGGCGGATGTCGTACGGCATCTACCTCTGGCACCTGCCGATGATCCACGCCTGGTTCAAGAACGGAAGCATCTTCGACAACCACGCCATGCCGGTCGGCGCGTTCGTGGGCAAGGTCGGCTTCTGGGAACTGCTGGTCTTCGTCCTCGCGGGCAGCGTGCTGTTCGCGACGGTGAGCCACTACCTCATCGAGCGCCCCGCCGAGAAGCTGCGCGACCTGGTGGGGTCCGGCAAATGACCGAGACGGGGACATCCGGGCCACAGGGCCCGATGCGGTACGCGGACGTACCGGAGCGACTCAACGTCGCCGACTGGTTCGTCGACCGCAACGACGGCGAGCGCACCGCGCTGATCACCGACACCGGACGCACCACCTACGCCCAACTGGGCGCGCTGGCCAACCGGGTGGGCAACCTGCTGCGCGGCCTGGGCATCGGGCGCGGCGACCGGGTGATGATGGCGCTGAGCGACGGCGTCGAGTACGTGGCCGCCTGGTACGGCGTGCAGAAGATCGGTGCCGTCACCGCGGAGGTCTACAGCTACCTCCACCCGAAGGACTACCGGTACTACCTCGACTACGTGAAGCCGTCGCTCACGCTGGTCGACCGGGCGACGGTGGCCGCCCTGCGCGAGGCCGGGGAGCGCAACCTCCTGGTGATGGGCCTGGCGCCGGAGGAGCTGCGCGAGGGCGAGCTGCACTACGAGACGCTGCTCGCCGGGCAGTCGGACGAGCTGGCCGCGGTGGACGTCGACCGGGACGACATCGTCATGTGGAAGTTCACCACGGGCAGCACGGGCGCGCCCAAGGCCGTCCCGGTGCCGGCCCGCAGCCCGGTGCTGAGCTTCGACTGGTACGCCCGCGGCGTCCTCGGCCTGCGCCCGGACGACGTCGTGCTGCCGGTGCCGAAGCTGTTCTTCGGCTACTCGCGGGACACGGCGGTGCTGTTCCCGTTCGGCGTCGGCGCCGCCGGGGTCGTCTTCCCGGAGCGCAGCACGCCGGAGCGGATCTTCGACCTGATCGAGCGGCACCGGCCGACCGTCCTGGTCAACGTGCCGACCATGATCAAGTCCATGGTCGACCACCCCGACGCCCGCACCCGGGACCTGAGTTCGCTCCGGCTCTGCATCTCGGCCGGCGAGGCGCTGCCGGGCGAGCTGCACCGCAGGTGGCTAGACACCTTCGGCGTCGAGGTGACCGACAGCATCGGCTCCTGCGAGGTCTACCACGCCTACATCTCGAACCGGCCCGGTGAGGCCCGGATCGGAAGCCTGGGCAAGGTCGTGCCGGGGTACCGGGTGAACGTGGTCGACGACCAGGGCGACCCGCTGCCGGACGGCGAGCTCGGAGTCCTCCAGGTGGTGGGCGAGACCGCCGCGTCGGGCTACTGGGAGGCACCGGAGCAGACGGCCGTGACCTTCCCCGCGGAGCACACCGTGCGCACCGGCGACCTCTTCACCCGGGACGAGGAGGGCTTCTTCTACTACCGGGGCCGGGCGGACGACCTGTTGAAGGTCCACGGGGTCTGGGTCGCGCCGGTCGAGATCGAGGACTGCCTGCTGAACCACCCGGCCGTGGACCAGTGCGCGGTCGTCGGTTACGAGGAGGACGGCCTCACCCTCACCAGGGCGTACGTGGTCAGCCGCGCGGAGGTCTCGGCCGCCGAGCTGAAGGACTTCGTCCGCGCCCGGATGTCGCCGCAGAAGTACCCGCGGGACGTCCGGTTCGTCGTCACCCTGCCGCTGACCGCCAACGGCAAGGTGGACCGCAAGGCGCTGCAGCGGCTCTGAGCGCCCCTCGGGCAGCACAGCGGTCACCGGCACGGCAGGTACCACCGCCGCGCCGGTGACCGCTGTTTCGTCGTGCCGGGGCCCTGCGGTGGCGCGGTCGCGGCCCGGCGGCGGCCCGGCGGCGGCCCGGCGGCGGCTTCGAGAGAAGTCCGAAGAATCTTGCCCGCGGATGTCGATGACGCGTCGTCGGCTTCGACTACCAAGTGCAGGGCAGAGATGCCGGCTGCTGCGGCCGCCGGGACGGAGTGGACGCCGTCCCGACGGCCGCCCGGCACCAGGCGCCCCGCGGGAGGCCCCGCACGCCTCCCTTCTCGTGTCGTGCGGTGTCCACGGGGCTCCCTGTGCCCGCTCCGGGCCCCCTCCGCGCCTCCTGGCGCCTGCCGCGACCTGCGCGAACGCGTGCTCCCCCGTGATCGTCCGGCCGGTTCGCGGCCCCGCGGCGGTTCTTGACCGTGCTCCGCGCCCCGCTGTTTCATAGCGAGCATCGCCGACCGCGGTTGAGGCCTGCGCACCAACCGCCGCCCGCCGGGCACCAGTCGGCCACCGAACAAACCGTTTCCGTTCAGCTGCCGCCCACGGCTGCACCGCTGTCGTCCACGATTCGGAGACCGTCGATCATGCAGTACCACGAGGAACATCCCTGGCCTGCCACCGACATCCCGCGAGGGGGCTCGGTGGCCATCCTGCACGCACCGGAGAACGGCTGGCTGGCCGGTGCCGAACGCCGCATCCGGCAGCGCCCCACCGCCGTCCACGAGGAGTTCTCGCTGGTCGGCCGGGCGGTCGGCCGGGGGCCCGTCCGGCCGGAGGCCGACCCGCAGGGCCTGGTCTTCGGCACCGTCGACGACCGGGCCAGGGCCCGGCTGCTCACGGTGCTGGCCGAGGTGCTGCCCCCCGGGCTCCTGGAGGACGAGGTCGAGCGGCTCTACCGTCGCGGCGACGACGCTGAACAGCGCGGCGTGCTACGGGCGTTGGCGCTGCTGCCGGCCTCCTGCACGCGGCTCGGCCTGGAGCTGGTCGCCGACGGCCTGCGCAGCAGGGACCCGCTGCTGATCGCGGCGGCGATGGGCCCGTTCGCGGCCCTGCACCTCGACCAGGTCCGGTGGCGGCACGGCGTGATGACGTGCCTGCTCGCCGGTGTGACGCTGTCCGCCGTCGCGGAGCTGGTCCCCCGTACCGACTCCGAACTGCTGCGAATGGCCCACGAGTTGGCGCAGCAGCAGCGGGCGGCCGGCCGGGACATCGGCCCCGATCTGCGGGCCCTGCTCGGCATGACCGTGCTGTTGGCGCTCATGCCGCGCCCGCGCGGCGGCCTGCGCTGACGCGGGCCTCAGCGGCCCGGGCTCGTCACCGGTCGGCCCGTCACCGGCGGGCCCGTCACTGGTTGTTCGTCGCCTCGGCGCGGGCCTCCAGATAGCGGCGTTCGGGAAGGCTGCCGGTCTGCCGGGCGGCCTCGCGGTAGCTCTCCCGGGCCGCCGCCGGATCGCCGCTCATCTCCTGGAGATGGGCGCGGACGGCGGCGAGCCGGTGGTGGCCCGCGAGCCGGCCGTCGGCCTCCAGGGGCGCGAGCATCTCGAGCCCGGCCGCCGGGCCGTCGACCATCGCGCGGGCGACCGCGTGGTTGAGCCGCACCATCGGGCCGGGGGACATCCGCTCCAGCACCTCGTACAGGGCCGTGATCTGCGGCCAGTCGGTGTCCTCGGCGCGCGCGGCCTCGCCGTGCACGGCCGCGATCGCCGCCTGTACCTGGTACGGCCCGGTCACCATCCGCGGGAGCGTCTCGGCGATCAGCGCCAGCCCCTCCTTGAGCGCGGCCTGGTCCCAGCGGGAGCGGTCCTGCTCGGCGAGCGGGACGAGGCTGCCGTCGGGCCGGGTGCGGGCCGGGCGGCGGGCGTCGGTCAGCAGCATCAGCGCCAGCAGGCCCGCGACCTCGCCCTCCCCGGGCAGCAGCCGGTGCAGTTCACGGTTGAGCCGGATCGCCTCGCGGGCCAGTTCGGGGTGCAGCAGGTCGGGGCCGCTGGTGGTGGTGTAGCCCTCGTTGAAGATCAGGTAGAGCACCTGGAGCACGACCGCCAGGCGTTCCTCGCGCTCGCTCTGCGGAGGCATCCGGAACGACGAGCCGGTGGCCTTGATCCGCTGCTTGGCCCGGCTGATCCGCTGGGCCATGGTCGCCTCGGGGACCAGGAAGGCGTGCGCGATCTGGGCGGTGGTCAGACCCCCGACGGCCCGCAGGGTGAGGGCGACCTGCGAGCCGGGTGTGAGCGAGGGGTGGCAGCACAGGAAGAGCAGGGTGAGCATGTCGTCGTGCTCGGCCGCCTTGGGCTCCTCGCCGGGGCCGGGCGTCACCGTCTCGTCGGTCGGGGTGAGCGCGGCGACGGTGGCCTCACGGCGCTGGCGGGCCTGCTCGCTGCGCAGCCCGTCGATCACCCGGCGGGCGGCCACGGTGATCAGCCACGCCCGGGGATTGTTGGGGACGCCCTGGTCGGGCCACTGGACGGTCGCCGCCAGCAGGGCGTCCTGGACGGCGTCCTCACAGGCGTCGAAGTGTCCGTAGCGGCGGACGACCGCGCCGAGGACCTGCGGTGCCAGCGATCGGAGCAGGCCCTCGACCCGGGCGTCACGGTTCATCGGCTCAACTCTCCGCATCTGCTTCGAAGACGACCTGGCGGACCTCGATGCCGGTGTACCGGGCATCGGGGATCTGGCCGGCCAGTTCGACTGCGCGCTCCCTCGACGCACAGTCGACCAGGTAGTAGCCGGCCAGGAACTCCTTGGTGTCCGCGTACGGGCCGTCGGTGACCGCGGGCCGCCCGTCGCGGACTCTGACCGTGGCGCTGGCGGACGGATCGGCGAGGGCCTGGGTCGTCACCATCTCACCGGAGTCGAGGATCTTCTGCTGGAACGTGGCGTGCCCGGAGTAGACCTCGTTCCGCTCCCGCTCCGGCAGACCGTCCCAGATGACCGGGTTCATATGGATCAGAAGCATGTATTTCATACCATCATTCCTTGGTCCTTCGCGCGGTCGGCTGGTGCTCTGCACCTGAGACGTCGCCACAGGCGGCCCGCCCTCGACATCCAAGCCGAGATGACGCCGCTGCGCCGGAGTTTCCGCCGGAGATGTCGAGACCTTGTCGACGGGTCCGACGTACCGGTGTGACGGCACCCGCGGATGCCGAGTGCCCCGAGAATGCGGAAGGACCCCCGTAATGAGCGACACCACGTCCCCCGGCGAGGCCGCGCCCCGGGCCGGACGGCGAGAGTGGATCGGACTCGCCGTCCTCGCCCTGCCCACCCTGTTGGTCTCGATCGACGTCTTCGTCATGCTGCTGGCCCTGCCCAGCCTGTCGGAGGACCTGCACGCCAGCGGTGTGCAGCAGCTGTGGATCACCGACATCTACTCGTTCATGCTCGCCGGCCTGCTCGTCACCATGGGGTCGCTCGGCGACCGCATCGGACGGCGCCGGCTGCTGCTGATCGGTGCCGGTGCCTTCGGCCTCGCCTCCGTCGCCTCCGCGTACGCCGTCAGCCCCGAGATGCTGATCGCCTCGCGCGCCCTGCTCGGCATCGCCGGCGCCACCCTCGCGCCGGGCACGCTCTCGCTGATCACCACCATGTTCCAGGACCCCAAGCAGCGTGGCGCCGCGTTCGGCATCTGGGGCGCGTGCTTCTCGGCCGGCGCCATCATCGGCCCGATCATCGGCGGCACCATGCTCGACCACTTCTGGTGGGGCTCGGCCTTCCTGCTCGGTGTCCCCCCGATGGTGCTGCTGCTCCTGCTCGGCCCGGCCTTCCTGCCCGAGTTCCGCAACCCCGAGGCCGGACGCCTGGACCCGATCAGCGCGCTGGAGTCGATGGCGGCCGTCCTGCTCGCCATCTGGGGGCTGAAGGAGATCGCCAAGGACGGCTGGCAGCCGCTGTCGATCGCGGCCGTGCTGGTCGGCATCGGCTTCGGCATCCTCTTCGTCCACCGCCAGCGCAAGCTGCCGAACCCGCTGCTCGACCTGAGCCTGTTCAGCAGCCGCGCCTTCTCCGCGGCCCTGGTCAGCCTGTTCCTCGGCACCATGCTCACCGGCGCGGTGATGTTCTTCGTCACCCAGACGCTGCAGCTGGTGTACGGCCGCGACCCGCTCCACTCGGGCCTGTGGATGCTGCCGGCGATCCTCGCCAACACGATCAGCTTCGGCATCTCCCCCAAGCTCGGCCAGCGCTTCCGCCCGGCGTACGTCATCGGCGGCGGACTGGTCCTCGCCGCGGTCGGCATGCTGGTGATCACCATGGCGGAGCCCGGAACGAGCCCGGTCGTGCTGATCACCGGCTTCGCCGTGGTCTTCCTCGGCTCCGGCCCGATGGTCACCCTCGGCATGGGCCTGGTCATGGGCTCCGCGCCGCAGGAGAAGGCCGGTTCCGCGGGCGCGCTCAACGAGACCAGCGGCCAGCTCGGGTTCGCCCTCGGCATCGCCGCCCTGGGCAGCATCGGCACCGCCGTCTACCGCGGCACCCTCAGCCTTCCGGACGGCCTGCCGGCCGACGCGGTCCGGACGGCGAAGGACTCCCTCGCGGGCGCGACGGAGGCCGCCGGCTCGCTGTCCGCCCAGGTCGCCGAGACCCTCCTCACGCCCGCCCGGGCGGCCTTCGCCTCCGAGCTCCACACCGTGGTGACCATCTCCGGCGTCCTGCTGGTCGCCACCGCCGCCCTGGTCACCTCCCTGCTCCGGCACGTGCCGCCCACCGGCCAGCCGGCGGCCGAGGCCCCCACCGAGGGCAGCGAGGACTCCGTCCCCGCGACCGGCTGACCGCACCACCCACCGCGACGACCGACGGCTGTGGCCGGGGCAGAAAGCCCCGGCCACAGCCGTCGGTCCGTTCCGGGCGCATCCGGCAACTCCCGCCGCCCCGGCGCAACTTGAGGAAGAAGGAGGACGACGGTGTCGAATCCCCCCGCCCCCGTTCGACGTAGGGGCCGGCGGTGCCGCCCGGCGCCGCCCGGTGCCGCGTACCGGCCGAGAGACCGGGCGGCACCGTCCGAGCGTTCTCCACCCCGGAGAAAGGGACTGCCGTGAAATCCCAGTTACCCACCCCTGCGATGACGCTGCCGTCGCTGGAGGGCCTGCGGGCCGTCGCCGTCGTCTTCGTCTTCGCCAACCACGCGCTCCTGCTCCCCGTGTTCTCGGACCCCGCCGCCCACTCCGCCTTCAACAGCCTGACGGGCAACGGGCGGGTCGGCTTCCTCGCGGTCTCGGTCTTCTTCGTCCTCAGCGGATTCGTCCTCACCTGGTCCGCCAGACCGGGCCGCAGAACCGTCGACTTCTGGCGGCGCAGACTGATGCGCATCGGCCCGTCCCACGCCCTGATCGCGGTCCTCGCCCTGAGCCAGTTCGCCGCCGCGGGCGACACCATCCGATGGGTCCCGGCCATCGCCGGCCTCTTCCTGGTGCAGACCTGGTGGCCCTCCCAGGACCTGATGCTGTACCAGTTCAACGGGCCGAGCTGGACCCTCACGGTGGACCTGCTGTGCTACGCCCTGTTCCCGCTGCTGCTCCGGTTCGTCCGGCGGCTCGACCAGCGGGCCCTGTGGCCCTGGCTGATCGGCCTCGGCGTGACCGCCGCCCTGATCCCGGTGATCAGCCAGCCGCTGCTCTCGGGGTACCCGCCGAGCTTCTACCCCGCGGGGTCCTGGCCCCAGATGTGGGCGCTGTGCTTCTTCCCGCCCGTCCGGACGATCGAGTTCGTGATGGGCATGCTCCTCGCCCGGATCGTCGCCGACGGGCGGTGGCCGAGGATCCGCGTCCTGCCGGCCGTCCTGCTCAACCTCGCCGTCTTCCTGCTGATGGCCCACCTGCCCGCCGTCTTCATGGTCGCGGCGCTCTACCCGATCCCGGCCGCGCTGCTGATCGGCTCGCTGGCCTCCGGTGACCGCTCCGGCAGGGGAACGATCCTCGACGGGCGCTTCATGATGTGGCTCGGCGAGCTGTCCTTCGCCTTCTACATCATCCACATCACCGTGATCTTCGCGGCGCACGCGGCGTTCTCGGGCCAGTTCGTGGGCTACGCGGGCAGATACACCCCGACGACGTTCTCCACACCCGTCGCCATCCTGTTCATCCTCGGCCTCTACGCGCTCTGCGTGGCGCTCGCCTGGGTGCTGCACAAGACCGTCGAGGTGCCGGCCATGCGCCGCTGGGGCCGGCCACCGGCCCGACGCGCACCCGACCGCACGGACCCGGAGCCCCAGCTCCAGACCTGATCACCCGCCGGCACGGGTGAGAACACGGAAGAGCCGGAAGCCCGGGGGCCACGAGGGCCCCCGGGCGACCGGTCAGGAAGAGAAACCATCGCTGTAGACGACCGGCCGGAGCTCGATGCCCAGGCCCTCGACCGCGGCGTCCGGGATCATCGCGGCGACCTCGCGGGCGCGCTCCGCATCCTTGACGTCGATGACGTAGATTCCGCCCATGTACTCCTTGGCCTCGGCGTACGGACCGTCCGTCACCGCGGGCACACCGCCCCGGACGCTCACCACGGCGCTCTGGTCGATGCCGGCCAGCGCCAGGGTCCCGACGAACTCGCCGCTCGCCTTGATCTTCTCCATGAACCCGCCGTGCCCCTGGAAGAGGGCGTTGCGCTCCTCCTCCGACATCGCGTCCAGGACCGCGGCGTTCGGGTACATCATGATCAGGTACTTCATGGTTCCGCTCCCTGCGACGTGAGGCGCCTGCTGCGCCCCCCTCCACTACTTCGTCGGCGCCGACGCGCCGCTCTCGACATAGTGGCGAAGAAGTGTCTTCCCTCCCAATCGGATCGCCGACGTCCGCTTCAGGAAGTCGGCGATCCGAAGGCCGAGGGCGGCACGGGGCGGCGGCAGGCCCGCAGGACCCGCAGCAGGGTGCGCGGGTGCATCAGGGACTGCGGGGAGGCCACCAGTCCGGCGATCCGCACCAGTGCGTCGGTCACCCGGGGATCGTGCACCGCCGCCCGCTGGGCCAGCGCGACGTACCGGTTGACCAGGTTGGTCTGGGCGGTCCGCCGGCCCTTGACGCCGGGGTAGCCGAGGTCGGACACCGCGGCGGACTCCCAGGGGGTCTTGATCTCCCGCGCGACCTCGCGGAAGAAGTCCTGGGGGCGCGGCAGCCGGCGCCCCGCGGAGTGCCGCCGCAGCACCAGCGCCTGCAGCGCCGCCGAGGTCATGCCCTGGGCGTAGGCGGGGTTGAAGCTGCAGACCGCGTCACCCATGACGAGCAGCCCCGCGGGGAAGCGCTCCAGCCGGTTGTAGTCCCTGCGGACGCTGGCCGGGAAGCGGAAGCGCAGCGGTTCGTCGAGGGGTTCGGCGTCGCGGATCGCCTCGTGGATCTCGGGGGCGGGCAGCGAACGGACGAAGGCGTCGAACCCCTCCGGGTCGGTGGGCGGGTGGTCGCCCATGATCCCGGTCACCGACAGCTCCACCTGGTTGTCGTCGCCGGGCACCCGGTAGAAGAACCCCCCGCGCGGGTGCGAGGGCGTGGCGGCCGGGATGATGGCGATCTCGCTGCCGAACGGGTCCTTCTCCAGGCGGTAGTGGCGGGTGGTGTACGCCAGGTCGATCTCGATCCGCTCCTCGGGGGGCGCCTGGTACCCGAGGTCGGCCAGCCACAGCGGGGTGCGCGAGCCGCGGCCGGTGGTGTCGACGATCAGGTGGGCCGAGAGCGTCCGCTCCTCGGCTCCGGGGGTGCGCTGCTGCACCCTCACCCCGGTGACCCGGTGCCCGGAGGCGTCGGTCACCGGGGCGACGACGTCGTGCTCCTCCAGGAACGACACCTCCGGCAGCGCCCGCACCCGCTCGCGCAGGTGGTACTCGAGCACCGGCCGGGTGGCCGGCACGGACGGCAGGCCGGTACGGGCGGGGCGCAGCCGCAGCCCGTTGAAGTACCAGCGGATGTCGCCGCTGAAGTCACCGGGCCGCACCCCTGCGGCAATCAACTCGTCGGTGAGGCCCGGGAACAGCGACTCCATGATCTGGTGGCCGCGGGCCACCAGCCCGTGGGCGTGGTTGCCGTGCGGGACACCGCGGCGCGGCCCGCGGACCCCGAGGATCTTGTCGCGTTCGACGATCACGACCCTCGGATAGGACTCGGAGAGCACCCTGGCCGCCAGCAGGCCCGCAATGCTTCCGCCGAGAACCACGGCACATTCGTCGGTACGGGTGGCCATGAAGGTCCCCTCTCTACGGATTCAGGACGGGTACGGCGGTCAGTTCCCGGACGGGCGGAACTGGCCGGGAGTGCGGCCCTCGCCGGCCGGGCCGCGGTAGGCCTGGGCGAGGTCGAGCCAGCCGTCGGCGTCCTTGCCGTCGGCCGTCAGGGCGAGGTCGTCGCGGTGGCGGCGGCGGGTCACCAGGAGGCAGAAGTCGACGGCGGGGCCGCTGACGCGCTGCTCGGCGTCGGCGGGGCCGAACTCCCAGCGGGCGCCGGACGGGGCGGTGATCTCGAAGCGGAACTCCGTCGCGGGGGTGGCGAGTCCGCGCGCCTGGTACCCGAAGTCCCAGGTGCGGACGGCGAATTCGACCAGGTAGCGGAGCCGGTCGGTGTGCTCGCGGCGCACCCCGAGCGTGTCGGCGATGTCCTGGCCGTGGCCGAACAGCTCCATCATCCCGGCGGCGGCCAGGACGGGCGCCGGCAGCGGGCGGACCAGCCACGGCACCGGCTGACCGGCCGGGACGGCCGCCAGGGCCTGCTCGGCGGTCCGCCGCTCGGCGTTCCAGCGCTCCAGCAGGTCCTTCGGCGCGCCGGACGCCAGGTAGGGCGCCAGGTAGGGCTTGAGGGACTGCTGCACCGCACCGTCGAAGTCCTGCCCGACGCCCGCGGCCAGCGCCTTGAACGCCTCCGGGTCGGCCGCGGCGGTGCCCGCCAGCTTGAAGGTGGCCGCGAGGTGGGCGATCTGGTGGGCGATGGTCCAGCCCGGCGCCGGGGTGGGCCGCGCCCAGTCGGCGTCCGCCAGGTCCGCCACCAGGGCCTCGACGGCGTCGCCGTCCGCCGCCAGTGCGGCTGTCACGTCCTGTGAGTCGGGCATGCCTCTTCCTTCCGTCAGGGGGTCCGGATGCCGACGCCGTCTCGACTCGCTTTGCGGAGCGTCGGATTCGGGGGCCTGCCCAGTATCGGCCGGGCCGAGATCGGCGGGCTTCTCTGCTCGTGCTGTGCGCCCGGACGCCCCGCGGTCGAGGGGGGGGGGGGCGGCGCGGGGGGCCCCCGGCGGGGGGGGGGGGGGGCGGGGGGGGGGGGAGCGGCGTTTTGGGGGGCCTCCCCTTTCGCGGCGGGGCCGTGCTCGGGGGGCTTCTCTGCTCGGGGGGGGCGCCCGGCCGCCCCGCGGCCGCGGGGGGGCCCCCCGGGGGCCCCCCCGCCGGTCGGTCGGTCGCCGGTCAGTCGGTCGCCGGTCAGTCGGTCGCCGGTTCGGGGCCCGCCAGCGCGAGGCGGTGCCGGCGGCTGATGTACCAGGCGGCCGCGCCGCACAGCAGGGCGAGGGCGGAGACCGCCACCAGGACGGCGGAGGCCGAGGAGACCAGGCTCGCCAGCAGCAGCGGCCCCATCAGGCCGCCCAGCCGGTTGAAGAGGGAGACCCACCCGGTGGTCCGGCCGCGCCGTTCCGGCTCCGCCAGGTCGGCCGCGATCGGGAGGAAGATCGCCGCCATCGAGTTCACCGAGAACAGCGCCGCCACCAGCGCGCCCGCGGCGATCCAGCCCACCTCGGCCACCGCGCCGCTGGCCGTGAGCGCCAGCAGCAGCACGGCGGTTGCGGTGGCCAGGCCCGCGGCCATGGAGGTCGGGCCGAAGCGGCGGTAGCCGAGCATCAGCAGCAGGGCGCACGGGATCATCACGATCGCCGCGACGGTGAGCATCAGGTTCGCGGTGTGCACCGGTACGCCGCCGATCCTGGCCAGGCTCGGCACCCAGGTGGTGAGGCCGAAGGTGAGCAGTCCGATCAGGGTGGCGAAGGCGCGCTGCAGGCCCTGGGTGAGGGCCCGGGAGGACCTGGGCAGGTGCCGGACGGCCGGGGCGTCCGCGGCCGCCGGAGCGGGGGCGGAGACCCGGTTGGGGACGAGGGGGGTGAGCAGGGCCAGCACGGCGCCGGTCGGGGCACCGATCAGCCAGAGGATCCGCCAGCCGAACACCGGCTCCAGCCACAGCGCCGAGCCGGCGGCGACGAGGTAGCCGACCGCGGTGGCGACGACGGAGAGCGCCACCACCACGGAGCCGCGGACCTTTCCGCCGGCGGTCTCGGTGAGCAGGGTGATGAGCAGCGGGGCGAGGCCGCCGACCGCCAGGCCCATCAGGCCGCACATCACCAGGTTCCCCTCGAAGGTGGGCATCGAGCCGCACATGCTGGTGGCGGTGAAGCCGAGGGTGGCGATCAGGTAGGAGCTGCGCCGGCCGATCCGGTCGGTGAGCACGCCGAACAGCAGCGCCCCGGCCGCCGTCCCGGTCAGCCCGCAGACCGCCAGCAGGGAGGCGGTACGGGGATCGAGCCCGTACTCGGCCCGCATGCCGGGGATGACGAAGCCCAGGGTGGAGGTCTTGCTGATGTCGATGGTGAGGGCGGCCGTGCCGATGACGGCGACCAGCAGCCGGCCGCGCCGCCCGGACCCGGAGTCGGCCTCGACGGATTTCGGCCGCCCGCGCAGCGCGGCGCCGGCCACCACGAGCAGCAGTCCGCCGAGGGCGGTGAACATCTCCGGCATGTCCGCCAGTGCCATGCCGTGCAGCTTCCGGCCGTCGTCGGCCGGCATGTGGGCCATCGGCATCGAGGGATCCATGGCGAAGGAATGGTGGAAGGCGAATGCCGAGGAGACCAGGACGATCAGGCTGCCCAGGGAGAGGAGCAGCGTGGCGCCGGTGGTCCGGCCGGGGGCTGTGGTGGACAAGAGCGACCTCCGTTGACCAAGGGTGTGGTGATCGCGCGAGGGCCCACGACATATCTTCCCGGCTGTTCTCCGGCCGCCGGTGGGCCCTGGAATGTCGCGCTGAGTGACTGGAAAGCTATGCCCGGCGCGCGAAGGGCTGCTTCTCGCATTGTGCGGGGATCCGAGGGTTGTGGGCGCGAACCGCCCTGGGATAACGGCATTTTGCTTGACTGAAGGAATGAGTCCGCGTCACACGGATCCCAGCACCCGTCCGGCGCTGGTGGACATCGCCGCCCGGCTGCTCGCGGAGGAAGGGCCGCAGGCGCTGTCCGCCCGTCGCATCGCGAGCGAGATCGGCGCCTCCACGATGGCCTTGTACACCCACTTCAACGGAATGCGCGGCCTGGTGCGCGCCATGGTTCACGAAGGGTTCGCCCGGCTCCAGCACTACTTCACCCTGGTGGAGTTCAGCGACGACCCGGTGAGCGACCTGGCATTGCTGGGTCGTGCGTACCGGCTCAATGCGCTGGCCAACCCCCACCTGTACGCGGTGATGTTCGGAGGGTCCTCACTGGCCGGTTTCTCACTGGGTGAGGAGGACCGGCAATACGGCCGCTACACGCTGGCGGGCGTGGCCGAGTGCGCCGCCCGGTGCATCGAGGCCGGCCGGTTCCGGGCGGCGGACGCCGACCTGGTCGCACATCAGATGTGGTCCGCCGTTCACGGTCTCGTCGTTCTGGAGCTCGGCGACTACCTGACCGAGCCCTGGAACGCCGATAGCCTGCTGGAGGCGCAGTTGGTGGGGCTGATGGTCGCCGTCGGCGACACCCGGGAGGCCGCCGTCAACTCGGTGTCGGCCTCCGCGGAGCGGCTCCGGGAGGAGGTGGACTCGGCGACCGACGCGGATTGAGGGGTGGAACCGCCGTGATCCGGGGAGGACTTCCGCGGGCACCGGCCCGGCACGCTCGTCCCACCGGTCACCGGCGCCTCGCCCGCCCCATCCGCACCACCCACGGCTACGTCATCCCCCCTCGGCCACACCTCTTCAATTGCTGCGATATTTCAAACATATACCGGCGAGTATCTCCCCCTTCGACTTTGCCGAATAAGGGCGTGAACACACCGTTGTACTTGTCATGTCCACCTGCTACGGTCGTCAATCGCAATCGCGACAACACGCAGTGTCACTGGCACTTTAACGAAGGGAGCCGGGATACCTCGCACGCTCCGGCAGCCGAATCTCCTCCCCCCGATCGGCTGCGTCACGGGACGCAGTGCCGGAGCGAAGTTTCCGTCGTCCACCGGGTACAGCGAGAATCTGGAGTCACCTTGAAACCTGCAATCGAAGAAGCCGTGGCCCGAGCCATCGAGATCATGCACGAGAACATCGGCGAATTACTGACCATAGACGATATGGCAGAGGCGGCCATCTACAGCAAATTCCACTTCTCCCGGGAATTCCAGCGGGTGACCGGGGTCTCACCGAGACGCTTCCTGTCCGCCATTCGCATCGAGGCCGCCAAGCGCCTGCTCCTCGAGACGGACTGCACCGTGACCGAGATCAGCCACCGCGTCGGCTACAACAGCGTCGGCACCTTCAGCTCACGGTTCGCCAGCAGCGTCGGCACCTCGCCCACGATGTTCCGCCAGTTACGCGGCTTCACCAACCACATCGAACTCGACACCCGGCGCTGGAACCAGCCGACGGAACTCGCCACCGTCCGCGGCGAGATCCGGGCGTGCGACGCCGAACGACTCGGCCGCGTCTTCGTCGGACTCTTCCGCACCCGCATCCCCGAGGGCCGGCCGGCCGCCTGCGCCGTGCTCCCCCGCCCCGGCTCCTTCCTCCTCGAACACGTGCCGGCCGGGACCTGGTACCTGCTCGCGCACTCCGTCCCCGCCTCCTGCGAGGAGGTCCTCACCGACGAGGCCTCCGTCGGCTCGGTCGGCCCCATCGAGATCAGGACGAACGTCCCGGTGGATCCCCTCGAACTTCACCTTCGCCCCGTGCGCGCCCTCGACCCACCGGTCCTGCTCGCGCTGCTAGATGTCCGGGCAGCGGCCATCTCCAGGAACAGCGAGCTACGCGAGGCCGGCTGAGCGGGTGCCGGGAAACACGGCGTACGGCCCGGAACTCCGGCTCCGGGCCGTATACCTGACGGCCCATCAGGCGTGCGTGACCGCCACGGGGGGCTTCCTGACGCCGTTCACGCAGTCAGGACGGAGGCGCGCTTCTCGATCCGGTCGTCGTCGACCTCCTCCGGGTTCACGAACCTCGCGGAGGCGAAGGTCTCGGCGTCCCGGTCGACGCGGGCGATGCCGGCGCGCCCGATGGCCGTCCAGTGGCACCCGGAGGACACCGCCCACGAGGACCCGGCCCAGCAGCGGCTCTTCGACGCCCTGGTGCGCGCCGCCCGCAGCGCGGTCCGAGCCCGGCGACCGCCGGTCAGCGGCGGGCCCGCCGGCCGCTGCGGCGGGGGGCGGGCGCTCCCTCGTCTCGCCGTCGCCGGACCGAACACGGCCTGAGCCGCCGGTCCGGGGGCTCCGGACCGGCGGCTCAGGCATCTTGGTCGGCGGGGTCCGCGACACCGGCCGCGGAACCGCGCGGGACGCTCAGGCCCGTCGCCGCACCGCGATGAACACCGCGCCCAGCACGCACGCGGCGGCGGCGGTGACGTAGGCGAGGTGGTAACCGGCGAGCTGGTCCTCGGTGGTCGCGGCGACCAGCACCAGCAGCGCCACGCCCACGCTGGCGCCGATCTGCTGGGTCACCACGTTCACCGCCCCGGCGACGGCGTGCTGCCGCTCCGGGACGCCGGAGAGGCCGGCGGAGGTCATCGAGGGGAAGTTCAGCCCCTGACCGATGCCGCTGACCACCAGTCCGGGCAGCACGTGCAGCAGGTAGTCGCCGTCCTGCGGCGTGCCCAGCCACAGCCCGGTGCCCACCCCGATCAGGACGAGGCCGACGGCCATCAGCGTCCGGGGGGAGTGTTTGGCGAGCAGCCGGCCGGTGGCGAAGTTGGCGGTGAGGAACACGGCCAGGGACATCGGCACCAGGGCGATGCCGGACTCGAACGGCGAGTAGTGCAGCATCCCCTGGAGGTACAGCGGGGCGAAGAACAGCATCCCGACCGAGCCCGTGTACTGGAGGAACGCCGCCAGGCTCGCCTCCCGCACCGCGTTGGTCCGGAAGAGGCCGAGCGGGAGCACCGGGTCGGCGGTGCGGTGCTCCCGGACGACGAACAGCACCAGGAAGAGCACGGCGGCGGCGAGGACGATCCACGCCGAGGCACCGCCGGTACTCACGCCGACGACGAGCAGGGTGAGGCCGAGCGTGCCGGTGATCGCGCCGGGCAGGTCGAGCCGGCCGCGGTGGCCGGCGCCGTCGGGCAGTCCGACGCGCGTCGCGGCCAGCACCCCGAGCCCGAGCAGCACCGAGAACCACAGCACCGAGCGCCAGCCGAGGAACTCGGTCAGGACGCCGCCCAGCAGCACCCCGCCGCTGAAGCTCGCGGCGCCGACGGCCGCGTACACCCCGAAGGCCCGGTTGCGTGCCGGACCGGCCGGAAAGGTGTCGGTGAGCAGCGCCAGCGCGGCCGGGCCCGACAGGGCGGCGCCGATGCCCTGCGCGGCTCTCGCGCCCAGCAGGGTCGCGGTGTTGGGGGCCGCCGCGCCGACCAGTGCGGACACGGTGAACAGCGCGACGCCGACCTCGAACACCCGCCGCCGCCCGAGCACGTCGGCCAGTCGGCCGCCCACCAGCAGGAAGCCGGCGAAGGTGACGGCGTAGGCGGTCATGACCCACTGGAGCGTCGTCTCGCCCAGGTGGAAGCGCTCTCCGACGGACGGCAGGGCGGCGTTGAGCACGCCGAGGCCGCTCACGTCCAGCGCGAGTGCCCCGGCCAGCACGCCGAGTGCCAGTCCCGGCCGGCGGACCGGGGCGGCCGGGGCAGGTCCGGGTAAGGAGTTCTCGGCATCGGTCGACGCCGCGTCAAATTTGTCAACTGCCATGCGGACAGCTTGCATTGACCACTCATCCGCTGTCCACTCCGCCCCGGCCCGCAAAACGGCACTGAATGGTACCGTCCCAGGAGATCGAATCGGACACTTTGTCGATCAAATCTCGCCACTGCCACAACCGGAGCACGAAGTGCGCAATCCTGGAGTCGAGAAGCTCCCCACCCGAACGCGCGGATGAAACAGCGCTGCCAGAATCCCGGCAGCGAGAATGCGCGACAGCTCCGCCGGCGCGGCGCCGTGAGCGCCGGTGAGAATTCCACAGTGAGCCGCTGATCCGCGATCACTCCGGTCACCTCGTAGCACCCTGCCCCCCACACGCGTTGGCGAGTCACGCGATCGGCGCTCCGTTCCTCCCTCCTGCCACGAGAGGAGCAGTGCCGCACGACCGCAGGCCTAGGCATGTCATGTACAGGCCTATACCTGAGGTGCTCCTTCGTGGCCGAATTCCCCCCACCTGAAAGAACCGCCAGTCCCCCCCTGCGAACGATCGGCTGTGAAGCTCCAACCGTCCATTCCATCCGCCCTGTCGAGGGAGTCGCCATGCCCCAAGAGCGCGCAGCGCGAGACATATCCGCCGTCACGGATTTCCTGCTATCCCGCTTCGCCGAGCTACTGGACGTCTCCGCGAACTCCGTGGACCGGTGGGCACCGATGCACCGGTACGGACTGGACTCCCTGAAGTCGGTGAACCTCGCGGCCGCCCTGTCCGAGTTCCTCGGCCGGCAGGTCCCGGCCACCTTGATGTGGCAGTACCCGACCGTCGACGGGCTGGCCCGCGCCCTGGTCGACGGTCCGCGGGCCGCGGAGCCCGCCCGGAGCACCGAACGCCGCTCTCCCACGCACGAGCCGGTCGCGATCGTGGGCATCGGCTGCCGGTTCCCCGGCGGGCCGGACCCGTCCTCGTTCTGGCGGCTGCTGACCGAGGGCGGCGACGCCGTCGGACCGGTGCCGGCCGCACGCCGCGAGCTGCTGAACGACCGGGTGCGCTGGGGCGGGTTCATCGACGACATCGACCGCTTCGACCCGCTGTTCTTCGGCATCTCGCCCCGCGAGGCCGTCCAGATGGACCCTCAGCAGCGCCTGGTCCTGGAGCTGTCCTGGGAGGCCCTGGAGGACGCCGGCATCGCGCCGAACAGCCTCGTCGGCAGCGACACCGGCGTGTTCATGGCCTCCTGCTGGGGCGACTACGCCGCCCTGGCCCACTACCGCGGCCCCGACAGCCAGATCACCCCGCACACCGCGACCGGCATGCACGACGGCATCATCGCCAACCGCGTCTCCTACGTCCTCGGCCTGCAGGGCCCCAGCATGGCCATCGACTCGGCCTGCGCCGGGTCGCTCGTCTCGGTGCACGTGGGCTGCCAGTCGATCTGGCTGGGCGAGAGCGACCTGGTGCTGGCCGGCGGCGTGAACCTGAGCTTCGTCTCCGACTACTACACCGCCATGGACCAGATGGGCGCGCTCGCCCCGGACGGCCGCTGCAAGTCCTTCGACGCCCGCGCCGACGGCTACGTCCGCGGTGAGGGCGCCGGCGTCGTCGTGCTCGCCCCGCTGAGCGTGGCGCTCGAACGCGACCTGCCGGTGTACTGCCTGATCAAGGGCAGCTCCTCCAACAACGACGGCCCCAGCAACGGCATGACGGCGCCGAACCCCCAGGCCCAGGAGAAGATGCTCCGCACCGCCTACCAGCGGGCCGGCATCGCACCCCACCTCGTCGACTACATCGAGTGCCACGGCTCGGCGACACCGCTCGGCGACCCGATCGAGGCCAACGCCATCGGCGCCGTCCTCGGCGGCGACCGCGCGGAGCCGCTGCGGCTCGGCTCCGTCAAGTCCAACGTCGGCCACCTGGAGGCGGCCGCCGGCATCGTCGGCCTGGTCAAGCTCGCGATGTCGATGCGCAACGGCGTGCTGCCGCCGAGCCTGCACTTCAGCGCGCCGAACCCGCAGATCCTGTTCGACGAGTACAACCTCACCGTCCAGGACCGGCTGGAGCCGTGGCCGCGGCGCTCCGACGCCCGGCGCGGCGGCGTCAGCTCGTTCGGGTTCGGCGGCTCGATCTGCCACCTCGCCGTCGAGGAACTGCCGCGCCCCGAGGCCTCGCTGCTCCTGCTGGCCGCGGACTCCCCCGAGGAGCTGGCCGAGCGGGCCCGGGCGGTGCGCGACGCGGACGACCTGCGCGCGCTCTGCCGCCGCACCCCCGGCGACGGCCCGTTCCGGCTCGCCGCCACCGCCCGCGACATGGCCGAACTCCGTGGCAGCCTCGACGCCTTCGGTACCGGCGCGGACGCCCCCGGACTGAGCGTCGGGGAGGCCGGGAAGGCCGGCCGCAGGCCGCGGGTGGCGTTCCTGTTCTCCGGCAACGGCTCGCAGTGGGTCGGCATGGGCCGTCAACTGCTCGCCGGCCAGCCCGTGTTCCGCCGCTCCATGATGAGGTCCGACCGGCGGATGCGGGAGCTGCTGGGCTTCTCGCTGGTCGAGCAGCTGCTCGACCCCGACGGCCGCCTGGACGACATGGACGTCTTCCAGCCGCTGCTGTTCTCCCTCCAGGTCGCGCTCGCCGAGACCTGGCGCTCGCTGGGGGTGGAGCCGGACGTCGTGGTGGGGCAGAGCGTCGGCGAGTTCGCCGCCTCCCACATCGCCGGAGCCCTCGACTTCGAGGACGCCTCCCGGCTGGCCGCCCACCACGGCCGGCTCCTCCAACTGCTGGCCGTGGGCCGCGGCGAGGGCATCGTGGTGATGACCCCCGCGGAGGAGGTGCTGCCGCACCTGACCGGCGGGCTCACCCTCTCCGGCCGCAACGGCCTCGGCTCCACCCTCGTCACCGGCACCCCGCAGGAGATCGACGACCTCGTCCTGCGGCTGACCGAGGCCGGCGTCACCAGCCACCGGGTGCGGATGGGCCACGCCCCGCACTCCGCGCTGGTCGACCACGTCCTCGCCCCGCTGAAGGCCGAGCTCGACGGCATCCGGCCCCGGTCCACCCGCATCCCGATGATCTCCACCGTCACCGGCGAACTCGTCGACGGCGCGGAGCTCGGGCCGGACTACTGGGCGGACAACCTGCGCCGGGAGATCCGGATGGTCGACGCCCTGACGGCCCTGCGCGGCCACGACGTCGACGCGGTGGTCGAGCTCAGCCCGCACCCCCTCCTGCTCAAGTCGGTCTCGGAGATCCTCCCGGCGGCGGCCACCCTGCCCTCCCTGCGGCGCGGCGCCGACGAGGCCGCCACCCTGCTCGGCTCACTCGGCGCCCTGTACACCGCCGGACTCCCCGTCGCGGCCCACCCGTTCCTGGCCGGCGACCGGGGCCGCCACCTCGCGCCGAGCCCCGGTGACGCCGCGGCCGACGGGCAGCTGCACCTGGTGCCCGTCACCGCCCGGACCGCGGACGCGCTGGCCGACACCTGCCGCGAGCTGTCCAACCACGTCGAACGCGACCCGGCCCTGCGGGTGTCCGACCTCGCCTACACCCTCTCCGCCCGGCGCAGCCACCACGGCCACCGGATCGCGCTGTTCGCCCGCGACCGGCAGGACGTCCTGGACGGACTCGCCCGGGTCGCCGCCGGCCGGCCGCACCCCGACGTCGTCACGGGTACGGTCTCCGGGAACGCCGACCGGCGGGTGGCGCTGGTGTTCTCCGGCGGCGGCACCCAGTGGGTCGGCATGGGCCGCGAGCTGCTGCGCTCCCACGCCGGCTTCCGGGCCCGGATGACCGCCTGCGACGCCGCCGTCCGCGCGGCCGGCGGGTTCTCGGTGCTCGACCTGCTCGCCGCCCCGGCCGAGGAGGCCAGGTACGAGGAGATGGACTTCCAGCAGCCCGTGCTGTTCGCCCTGCAGGTCTCGCTGGCGCAGGTCTGGCTCGACCTGGGCGTCGAGCCGGCGGCCGTCGTCGGCCACAGCCTGGGCGAGGTCGCGGCCGCCTGCGTGTCCGGCGCGCTGTCCCTGGAGGACGCCGCCCGGGTCGTGGTGGCCCGCTCGCACCTGCTGGAGCGCAAGGCCGCCGAGGGCGCCATGATCTCGGTCGACCTGCCGGAGGAGGAACTGCGGCCCCGGCTCGCCCCGTACGCCGAGCACGCGGCCGTCGCCGTGGTCAACAGCCCCACCAGCGCGGCGGTCTCCGGGTCGCCCGAGGCCGTCGACGCCCTGGAGGCGGACCTCCTGCGGGACGGGGTCTCCGTCCGGCGGATCCGGGTCGAGCGGCCGGTGCACAGCCCCGGCATGGACCCGCTGCTCGAGCCGCTGCGCGCGGCCATCGACGGCATCACCCCGCTGACACCGGGCATCCCCTTCCACTCCACCGCCCTGGCCGACACGGTGAACCCGGTCACCGACGTCGACTACTGGGTGCACAACCTGCGCAACCAGGTCCGCTTCGCCGAGACCATCGGCGCGCTGGTGGACCGGGGCGTCACCACCTTCGTCGAGATCGGCCCGCACGAGACGCTGCGCGGCGCGGTCGAGGAGATCGGGCTGTCCCGCGGCACCGAGGTGCACGCGATCAACTCGCTGCGGCGCGGGGAGAGCGACGTCCGCTGCCTGCTGGGCGCCGTCGCCTCGCTGTACGTCAGGGGGCTGCCGCTGAGCTTCGACTCGCTGTTCGGCGACGACGTCGAGGTCGTGGAGACCCCGCTCGTCCAGTGGCAGAAGGAGCGCTACTGGATCGACACCGAGCCCCGCCGCGAGGCCGCGCCCGCCCCGGCTCCGGCGGTCGAGACCGCGGCGGCGAGCATGGCCGTCACGGCTCCCGTCGAGGCGCGGCCGGTCGAGAGCCCGGCGGCGGCGGACCGGCCGGTGGCGGAGGTCGTCCTCGCCGAACTCGCCGACGCGCTGGGCGTACCGGTGAGCAGGTTCGACACCGCGGCCGGCCTGCGCGACTTCGGCCTGGACTCGATGCTGGCGATCCGCCTCGTCAACAGGCTGCAGGCCGTGCTCGGGCACCGGGTGTCGCCGGTGGTGTTCCTGGACGGGCGCTCCATCACCGAGGTCGTCGCCCACTTCGTCGGGCTCACCGCCGGACCGGCCGCACCCGCTCCGGCACCCGCCGGCGCCACCGCCGTCCCCGCCGGCCCCGTCATCCCCGCTCCCGTCACGGCTCCCGTCACCGCTCCCCCGGCCCGGCCGGACCGGAGCTTCCTGGCGGACCTCTCCGAACTGGACGCCGAGGAGCTGCTGGAGGAACTGGACGCGCGCGGGCTGCTGGAGGCCACCGACGCCCCGGCGCTGGAGCAGCTGCGCGCCGACGGCCTCGGCCTCGACGTGGCGCCGGCCTCGCACGGCCAGGCCTCGCTGTGGTTCATGCAGATGGTCGCGCCGGACGCCGTGCCGTACAACTTCATGGTGACCGCCCGGATCCGGGCCGCGGTCGACGAGGAGGCCCTGGAGCGCGCCGTCCTGGCCGTGCTGGACCGGCATCCCGCGCTGCGCACCGTCTTCGTGGAGGCGGGCGGCAGCCCGTACCAGGTCATCCTGGACGAGCCGGTGTACGAGTTCCTCGTCGTGGACACCGCCGACCTGGACGACGAGCAGGCCCGCGAGGAACTGGCCGGGTACGGGCACGAGCCGCTGGACCTGGACAACGGGCCGCTGGTGCGGATCGTCCTGATGCGGCGCGGCCCCGCCGACCACTACCTGCTGGTGCTCGTCCACCACATCGCCTCGGACGCGGCGTCGGCCGACGTCATGATCCGCGAGATCCAGGAGTACTACGAGGGCGCCGACCCGGCCAGCAGCGCGCCGGTCGCCCCGTACACCGAGTTCGTCGCGTGGGAGCGGCAGTGGCTGGCCGGGCCGGCCGCCGAGGCGGCGCTGGACTGGTGGTCGCGCAAGCTCGCCGACCCGCCCGCCCACCTCGACCTCTCCGACAAGGAGCGGCCGCCGGGCGTCACCTACGAGGGCCGGGACGTCGCGTTCCGCTGGAGCGCCGAGGAGACGCGCCTGCTGCGGGAGTTCGCGGTGCGCGAGGGCGTGTCGGTGAGCACCGTCGTGCTGGCCGGGTTCTTCGCCACGCTCAACCGCGCGGTCGGCACCGAGGACTCGGTGCTCGCCACCGCCATCGCCCAACGGGCCGAACCCGGCTGGGAGTCCGCCATCGGCTACTACCTCAACACCGTGCTGGTGCGGGCGAACCCGACCGCCGACCGCAGCTTCCGCGAGCTGCTGCGCGAGGTCCACGCCTTCTCGCTGGGCCTGCTGGAGCACATGAACTACCCCCTCGACCTGCTGGCCGCCCAGCTGAAGCCGCCGCGCGCGGAGGGCCGCTCCCCGTGGTTCGACGTGGTGGTGAACTGGCTCTCCTCGGACGCCTTCCCGCGCTCCGTGAAGCTCTTCCACGGCGTCGGCGACACGCTCACCCCGGACGGCGCGCTGCCGCTCGAACCCCTCCAGGTCCGCCGGCACCTCGCCAAGTTCGACCTGGAGATCTCGATGGCCGACATCGACGGCCGGGTGGCCGGCCACGTCCAGTTCAAGCCCGCCTACCTGGAGCGGCGGACCGTGACGGCGCTGCTCTCGCTGTACCGCACCGTGCTCTTCGACTCGATCGCCCGACCCGACCAGGCCCTCGGCGCCGTCGCGCCGGCCGGCCTCCCCAAGGAGACGGACCGTTGACCGAAACCCTGCACTCCGAGTTCATCGCCCAGGCCGTCAAGAACCCCGACGCGACGGCGGTCCACTCCGACGCCGGCGTCCTGAGCTACGGCGAACTGAACGAGCGCTCCCGTGAGTTGGCCGAGCGGCTGGCCGCCGACGGCGCGGGCCCCGGCGTCCCGGTCGGCATCTGCGTCGAGCGCACCCCCGACCTGCTCGTCGCCGTCCTGGCCGTCCTGCGCACCGGCTCCTGCTACCTGCCGCTGGACCCGAACTACCCCGCCGACCGGCTGGCCTTCATGGTCCAGGACAGCGGGACCCGCCTGCTGCTCACCACGCCCGCGTCCCGGGCCAACTGCCCGCCCGGCGCGACCGTCGTCGTGCTCGGGGACACCGTGACGACCGAGCCCGGCGCGAAGCCGGTGGCGGTCGTGCCCGAGGACACCGCGTACGTCATCTACACCTCGGGCTCCACCGGCCGGCCCAAGGGCGTGGCCGTCCGGCACGCCGGCGCCGTGGCGATGCTCGCCGCGATGGACCGGGTCCTCGAAGGCTGCGACCTGAGCGGCGTCTCGGCGGCGAGCTCGATCTGCTTCGACATGTCCGTGATGGAGGTCTTCAACGCGCTCTGCCGCGGCGGCGCCGTCGTGCTCGTCGAGAGCGCCGTGCACCTGCCGGAGAGCCGGTACGCGGACCGGATCACCCACCTGACCGTCGTCCCGTCGGTCATGAACGGCCTGCTGGACGCCGGCGCCCTGCCGCCGAACGTGCGCTCGATCGTGTTCGGCGGCGAGGCACTGCGCCGCAAGCTGGTGGACCGGGCCTACCGGGAGACCGGCGCCGTACGGGTGTTCAACGCCTACGGCCCCACCGAGGGAACCGTCTTCTGCTCCTTCGGGCTGGTGCCCGAGGACGGCACCGACGAGCCGACCATCGGCCCGCCGACCGCCGACGCCGTGGTCCACGTGCTCGACGGGAACCTGCGGCCGGTGGCGCCCGGCCGGCCCGGCGAGCTCTACCTCGGCGGCGTCGGCGTCGCGCACGGCTACGTCAACCGGCCGCGCACCACCGCCGAGCGCTTCCTGCCGGACCCGTTCCGCGAGGGCGGGCGGATGTACCGCACCGGGGACCTCGTCGAGTTCACCGAGAACGGCGAACTGCGTTTCCTCGGCCGCTCCGACCACCAGGTCAAGCTGCGCGGCTACCGGATCGAGCTGGAGGAGGTCGAGGCCCGGCTGACCGCCTGCCCCGAGGTCCGGGAGGCGGCCGCCGTCGTGCGGGGCAACCGGCTCGTCGGCTACGTCGTGCCCGCGGGCGACGGCGCGACGCAGGACGGCACGGCCCCGGGTGGCGCCGCCCAGGACGGCCCCCGGCTGGATGCCGCGCTGCAGAGCGCCGTCACCGGCCGGCTCGCCGTCGAACTGCCCGACTACATGGTGCCCGCGACCCTCGTCGTCCTCCCCGCCCTCCCGCTGGGCCCGGGCGGCAAGCTCGACCGCGACGCGCTGCCCGAGCCGCCGGCCGCCTCCGGCGGTCCGCTGACGGCCGCCAGTACGCCGACCGAGGTGGCGCTGTCGGAGATCTGGGGCCAGCTGCTCGACCTCGAACCGTCGGCCATCGACGTGCAGTCCGCCTTCTACGACCTCGGCGGCGACTCGCTGCTGCTGGTCCGCCTCGCCCGGCTGATGACCCGGCGCTTCGACCGCCGCGTCCGCGTGCCCGACCTCTTCAGCTTCCGCGACATCGCCTCCCTCGCCCGCTGGCTGGACGACGAGAGCGGCGCCACCCCCGAGGTGGTCGAGTCCGCCCGCCAGCGCGCCAGTGCCCGCCGTGCCGCATTGCGCGGCCGTGGCGGCGGCGCGGCCGCCGGACGCTGAGCACCCCCTGCCCCACCCGAAGCCAACGAAGCCGAAGAAGCAGGAGCCTTCCCATGACCGACAGCCCCGAGCAGGAGTACGACCCGGGTGACGTGGCCGTCATCGGCATGTCCCTGCGGGCGCCAGGCGCCCGCACCAAGGAGGAGTTCTGGGACAACCTCGTCCACGGCCGGGAGTCCGTGTCCTTCCTGACCAAGGACGACATCCACGTCGACGAGACGCTGATCCACAGCCCGTTCTACGTACGGGCCTGCGGCGTGCTCGACACGTACGACAAGTTCGACCCGTCGGTCTTCGGCATCAGCGACCGGATGGCCGCCAGGATGACGCCGGAGAACCGGCTGTACCTGGAGAGCGCGTGGGAGTCGCTGGAGGACGGCGGCTACGACCCGGACCGGCTCAAGGCCGAGGTCGGCATGTACGGCGCCAACAACCCGCAGACCGCCGCGCAGTACAGCTCCCCGCCGGACCGGGTGTCGGTCGGCCCCGAGGCGATCGAGGCCAGCCTGGCGTGGTCGCCGGACACCATGACCTCCAACGCGCTGTACTACATGGGCCTCACCGGCGAGGCCGTCACCGTCGCCGCGGTCTGCGCGGGCTTCCACTACGCGGTGCACCTGGCCTGCCAGTCGCTGCTGCTCGGCCAGAGCGACCTGGCCATCGCCGGCGGCGCGCTGGTCCGCCTGCCGCACCCCCGCGGTCACCTCTGGGAGGAGAACCGCATCCTGTCGAGGGACGGCCACTGCCGCCCGTTCGACGCCAACGGCACCGGCACGGCGCTGTCCAGCGGCGTCGTCACCGTGCTGCTGAAGCCGCTCGGCCGGGCCGTCGCCGACCGCGACCACGTCTACGCCGTGGTCCGGGGCTCGGCCGTCAACAACAACGGCGTCAGCGCGATGGCGTACGGCCTGGCCCAGCCCGAGCGGCTGAGCGCGTGCATCGCCGCCGCCATGGAGGTGGGCGGCGTCACCCCGGACACCGTGTCCATGTACGAGGCGAACGGGCTCGGCCTGCCGATGACCGACGAGCTCGAAGTGCACGCGGCGACCATGGCGTTCGGGAAGCAGACCGCGACCACCTCGATCGGCGGGGTCAAGGGCAACGTGGGCCACGGCGGCGTGGTGTCCGGCGGCTTCGGTGCCGTCAAGGCCGCGCTGGCGCTGTACCACCGGACCCTCCCGGCGACGATCAACCTGACGGAGGTCAACCCGGACCTCGACTTCCCCAGCACCCCCTTCGTGCCGCAGATCGAGGGCGCGCACTGGGATCCGGAGGCCGGCATCCGCCGCGCGGGCGTCACCTCGATCGGCGGCGGCGGCTACAACGCCCACCTGCTGCTGGAGGAGGCGCCGACGCCCGCCGAGCGCGCCCCCGAGGAGGCGGGCAGGCCGTGGCTGGCCACCCTGTCCGCCATGGACGACGACGCGCTGGCCCGTCAGCGCACCCGGCTCAGGGAGCGGCTGGAGGCCGACCCGGGCCTGCGCCTGGACGACGTCTGCTTCACCCTCAACCTCGGCCGCAAGGTGATGGCCCGCCGGTGGGCGGCCGTGGTCCGCAGCCGCGAGGAGCTGATCGCGGCGCTGTCCGACGACGGCGCCCGCGGCCCGGCCACCTCGACCGCCGCCGCCCCGCGGACCGACCCGGACGCCTTCTCCCGCACCGGCGACGGGATCGTGCCCGCCGGCCGGGACGCCGGGGCCCTCGCCGAGCTGGCCGCCGCCTGGGTGACCGGCCGGCAGGTGGACTTCGACGCCCTGCACCTCGGGGAGGCCGGCCGCCGGGTGCCGCTGCCCACCTACCCGTTCCAGCCCCGCCGGTTCTGGCGCACGGACTGGTGAGCATGAACGCGCCGACGACCACACCCTCCCTGGAGACCGTGGACCTGGGTGACCCGGCCACCTTCGCGGACCACGACCTCGACGGGTTCTGGCGCACCCTGCGGGACACCGCGCCGCTGCACTGGAACCCGCCGGCCGGCGGCCGCCCCGGGTTCTGGGTGCTCTCCCGCCACGACGACATCATGGCCACCTACCGGGACAACGTGAACTTCACGTCCCAGCGCGGCAACGTGCTCGTCACCCTCCTGGAGGGCGGCGACGCCGGGGCCGGCCGGATGCTGGCCGTCACCGACGGGCCCCGGCACCTGGAGCTGCGCAAGATCCTCCAGCGGGTGCTCTCCCCGAGAGTGCTCGACGAGGTCGCGCTGACCGTCCGGACCAACACCCGGCGGTGGATCCGCGAGGCCGTCGAGTCCGGCGGCTGCGACTTCGCGGAGCGGATCGCCAGCCGGATCCCGATGACCACGATCTCGAACCTGCTCGGCGTGCCCGAACGGGACCGGGACTACCTGCTCTCGCTGACCAGGACCGCGCTGTCGGCGGACGACGAGGACGTCGACGAGGTCGACTCCGAGATGGCCCGCAACGAGATCCTGATGTACTTCATGGACGTCGTCGAGGAGCGGCGCGAGTCGCCCGGCGAGGACGTGATCAGCATGCTGATCGGCAGCGCCATCGACGGGGTGCCGCTGTCCGACGAGGACGTCGTGCTGAACTGCTACAGCCTGATCATCGGCGGCGACGAGACCAGCCGGCTGACGATGATCGACTGCGTCCGCACCCTCGCCGCCCAGCCCGAACAGTGGCGGCGGCTCAAGCGGGGCGAGGTCGCGGTCGAGACCGCGGTGGACGAGGTGCTGCGCTGGGCCTCGCCCACGATGCACTTCGGGCGCAGCGTCGAGCGGGAGACCGAACTGCACGGCGTACGGCTGCGGCCGGGCGAGATCGTCACGCTCTGGCACGCCTCCGGCAACCGGGACGAGCGGGTCTTCGCGCAGCCCGGGGTGTTCGACCTCGGCCGCACCCCCAACAAGCACCTGGCCTTCGGCTACGGCCCGCACTTCTGCGTCGGCTCGTACCTGGCCAAGGTGGAGATCGCCGAACTGCTCAAGGCCCTGCGGGACTTCACCCTCGGGTTCGAGCAGACCGGCGAGGCGCTGCCGATCCGGTCGAACTTCCTGACCGGGTTCTCCACCATGCCGGTGCGCTTCGATCCCGACCGCTCCGGACTGGAGGCACCGACGGAGGCCTGAGGGACCGGCAACCACCCGACCAGCGACCGCGGGAGTGCGGATGAACATCTACATGTCAGGGCAAGGGGCGTTCGCGGTGCAGGTCGCGGAAGCCCTGCTGGACAACGGGCACAAGATCGTCGGGGCGGCCGCGCCCCGGCTGCGCAAGGGGAAGTCCGACGAGGGCGACGCGATGTCCTGGGACCGCCTGCGCGCCTGGGCGTTCCCCCGGGACATCCCCTGGACGGACTCGGCCGAACTGCGCGCGATGCACGTCCCGGACGGGGTGGACGTCATCCTCGCCGCGCACTCGCACGCCTTCCTCGGCCGCCGGACGCGGGCCAGGGCCGCCGTCGCCACCATCGGGTACCACCCCAGCCTGCTGCCGCTGCACCGCGGCCGGGACGCGATCCGCTGGACCGTCCGCGACGGCGACAAGGTGACGGGCGGGAGCGTCTACCACCTCACCGAACGCACCGACGGCGGCCCGCTCGCCGCCCAGGAGCACCTGTTCGTGCCGCCCGGCTCGACCGCGCAGAGCCTGTGGCGTGACCACCTGGCTCCGCTCGGCGTGCGGCTGCTGCTGAAGGTGGTCGCCGACCTCGCCGCGGACCGGCGGATCGAGGTCCCCCAGGACGAGCGGCTGGCGACCTGGGAGCCCGCGATGGACACCCAGCCGCTGTTCAAGCCCGAGCTCATCGCCCTGCCGGGCTCGGTGCGGGTCGACAGCGACAAGTGGGCGCTGCACGAGGGCTGAGCACCGCGCCGCACGAGAGCTGAGCACCGCGCCGCACGAGGGCCGAGCACCGCGCCGCACGAGGGCCGGGCACCGCGCTCCGCCTTCGACAACCGCATCGATCCGACCAACTCCACAGGTGTCCCCGGGTGTTCGGCACTCCGGGGGCACCTGCGCGCGTTCCGGCAGGTCACGCCACCCGGCTCGGCCGCCCCGCTTCAACAGCTGAGATGAATGGATCGGGCATGTCCATTCACACCACTTGACGCACCGTCATGGACGCGGGCAGACTCGCCTGGCGTCGATATCAGCTCATATGAATCGACTGGGTACTTCCATTCACGACAGCCGACGACCGCCTCTGCGCCGCGCCCCGTCCGCCCCGGCTCGTCCGCCCTCCGCATCCCAGGAGTTCAGCATGCCCTCGAAGACCCCGCCCGATGCCGCGGACACCGCCGCCCCCTGGTCACGCGTCGACCGCGCACCGCTGACCGGCAGCTGGTGGGCGCGCGGCCTGTGGCTGGCCGAGCGCCTGACCGCCGACGGCGAACCGCCCGCCCCGGTGCCCGACAGCCCGGCCGAGGGCAGCCTCGGCTGGCGCGCCGACCGCCGACTGGCCCGCTGGCGCTCGGCGTTCCCCGACCACACCCCGGACACCGCCGACACCCAGGCCCGGGCCCTCGGCATCGACCCGCCGCTGCTGCGCCGGCTGCTCGCCGAACACCCCGACAGCCTGGCCGCCCGGACCGCCAAACCGGACTGGGCCCGGTTCGTCGAGGACGTCATGGCGCGCGCCGCACACCGGCCGCCGGCGCCCGACGAAGCGCGCCACGCCGAGCCCGGCGACGAGCACCGTGGCGAGCCCGGCGACGAGCACGACGCGGCACCCGACGGCCAACACCAGCACGGCTTCGCCGACTTCGCGGTCCTCGTCGAGCCCTTCCTCGCCGAGGCCCACCGCCTGCTGGCGGCCTCCGCCGCCGGGAACGCCACCGCCGACCCGGCCGAGGACGCCCTCGCGGCGGTCCGGCGCTCGCTCACCGACGGCCTGCGGGAACAGCTGGTCTCCTCGCTCGGCCGCACCCTGGTCCTGGAACTCCACGTGGCCCGGCTCTCCGGCCAGTTGGCCGGCGACACCCCGCGCGAACGCTTCCGCTCCTTCGTCGACTGGCAGCGACAGCCCGAGCGGCTGGCCGCGCTCCTCGACGAATACGCCGTCCTGGCCCGGCTGTTGGCGTCCGTCACCGCGAACGCCGTCCACGCGCACCGGGAGTTCCTCGACCGCTTCACCGCCGACCGGCCGTCACTCGTCGAGCGGCTCTTCGACGGGCGTGACCCCGGCGAGCTGACCGAGGTCCGGATGGGCCACGGCGACGGCCACGAGGCGGGCCGCTCGGTCGCGCTGCTGACCTTCTCCTCCGGCGCCCGGCTGGTGTACAAGCCCCGGCCGCTGGCCGTCCACGAGCACTTCAACGCGGTGGTCGACTGGTACGACACCGCCCTGCCGGACCTCGGCCTGGACACGGTGGCGGTGTGGGACCGCGGCGAGTACGGCTGGATCGAGTTCGTGGAGCCGACGCCCTGCGCCGACCACGCGGCGGCCGAACGGTTCTACCACCGCCTCGGGGCGCTGCTCGCCCTGCTCTACGCGCTCGCCGCCACCGACTTCCACTTCGAGAACGTGATCGCCGTGGGGGAACAGCCGATCGCGGTCGACCTGGAGTCGCTGTTCCACGTGGGCGTGCCCCACCTGAGCGGCAGCCCGCTGGTCGACGACGACCCGGCGCAGCACCTGCTCGCCCACTCGGTGCAGCGGGTCGGGCTGCTGCCCTCGGTGCTGGTCGGCGACGGCGGCGCGGTGCTGGACGTCGGCGGGATGGGCGCCGACAAGGGCGCCGTGCTGCCCTTCAAGATGCCCGCCTGGGAGGACGGCGGCACCGACGGGATGCGCCTGACCCGGGTGCAGCGCGCCTTCGGCGGCAGCGCGAACCGGCCGAGCCTGGACGGCCGGGACGTCGACCCGGCGGACCACCTGCCGTCCCTTCGCGCCGGGTTCGAGACCGGCTACCGGACGATCGCCGCCCACCGCGAGGCGCTGCTCGCGCCCGACGGCCCGCTGGAGCGGTTCCGGGAGGACACCGTCCGCACCATCGTCCGCGCCACCCGCGTCTACGCCCACCTGCTGAGCGAGAGCACCCACCCGGACGTCACCCGGGACGCGCTCGACCGCGACCGGGTGCTCGGGCTGATCTTCGCCCAGTCCGCCGAGAACCCGGCGCTCCGGCCACTGCTGGCGCTGGAGGCCGAGGACCTCTGGAGCGGCGACGTCCCGCTGTTCCGCGCCGTCGTCGGCTCCCGCGACCTGCACACCCACCGCGGGCACTCGCTGCCGCGGGCGCTGCCCGAATCCGGGCTCGACCGGGCCCGGCGGATCATCGCCGCCATGGACGAGCACGACCTCGCCACCCAGGACTGGATCATCCGGGCGGCCTTCGCCGCCCGCGCCACCAACCCACTGGCGGGCGGACCGGAATCCGCGGCCACCGCCCGGCCGGCCCGGCCCGCCCCGGCCGACCCCGACCGCTCCCCCGCCGAGCGCGCCCTGAACCTCGCCCGGTCCGTCGCCGACCGCCTGATGGCCGACGCGCGCCACACCGGCGCACGGACCGGCTGGCTCGGGCTCGACCTGGCCCGGGACCAGTGGCGGGTCACCGCCCTGCGCGACGACCTGTACGGCGGCTACCCCGGCCCGGCGCTGTTCCTCGCCCAGCTCGCCTCCGTCACCGGGGAGGAGCGCTACGCGCAGTGGGCCCGCCGCGTCCTGGCACCGTTCCCGGAGCACCTCGCGCACGCGCTGCACCGCACCCCGAAGCGGACCTGGGGGGCGTTCGGCGGGCTGTCCGGCACCGCCTACGCGCTGGACTGCGCCGCCGTCCTGCTCGACGACCCCGCGCTGGCGCAGCCCGTACCAGAGCTGCTCACCGCGGCCGCCCACGGCCTCGACGACGACCGGCAGCTCGACCTGATCGGCGGCGCCGCCGGCTGCCTCGCCGTGGCCGAGGCCCTGGTGCGGCGGCACGGCCGCGCCGCACAGGACTGCGCCCGGCGCTGCGCCCGACTGCTGGTGGAGAAGGCCGATCCGCACCCCGGCGGCACCGTCGCCTGGCGCACCGCGCTGACCGGCGAGCGGCCGCTGCTGGGGCTGTCCCACGGCGCCGGCGGGATCGGCTGGGCGCTGCTGCGCCACGCCGCCCGCACCGGGGACGCGGACGCGCTGCGCACCGGGCAGGCCGCCCTGGCCTACGAGGAGGACGGCTTCGACCCCGAGCTCGACAACTGGCCGGACTTCCGGGAGCAGACCCCCAGGCCCTGGCAGGCCACCCCGCCCCCGGGCACCATCGCCCACGTGCACGCCTGGTGCCACGGCGCCCCCGGCATCGGACTGCTCCGGGCCGACCTGCCCGCCGCGGTCCGCACCCTGGCGAACGACCGGGCCCTGCTGCGCGCCGTACGCTCGACCGCCGCCTTCGGCCAGGACGGCAACGACAGCCTCTGCCACGGCGGTCTGGGCAATCTGGAGCTGTTCGCCGCGGCCGCCCGCGCCGGCGTCGCGCGGGCCGGGGACCACTTCCGGCGGACCCGCGACACCCTGCTGGCCGGGATCGAGGAGCGCGGCCCGGTCTGCGGCACCCCGGGCGGCATCCCCACGCCCGGTCTGATGACCGGCCTGGCCGGCATCGGCCACGGACTGCTGCGGATCGCCGCGCCCGACCACGTCGCCCCCGTGCTCCTGCTCGCGCCGCAGGAGGCCCCGTGACCTCCCCGTCCGACGCTGCCCGGACCCGCCCCCGGCAACGCGCCCACCGCGTGCCGCTGCGACTCCAGTTCACCCGCACCGAGTGCGCCGCGGCCTGCCTGGCCATGGTCCTCAGCCACTACGGACGCGACTCCACGGTGGCCGACTGCCGCCCGCTGCTCGGCGCCGGACGCGACGGCGCTTCGGTGGCCGTGCTCGTCGACGCGGCGCGGCGGGTCGGCCTGACCGTCCGCGTCGACCGCGGACCGGCCGCCCTGGAACGACCGCTGCGCGGCCCGGTGATCGCCTACCTGAAAACCCATCACTTCGTGGTCCTGGAACGGGTCGACCGCCGCTCCGTCCGGCTGGTCGACCCGGCCGGCGGACGCCGCCAGATCTCCCGGCGGGACTTCGACGAGCTGTTCGGCGGCGTGGCCGTCGCCCTGGAACCGGGCGAGCACTTCGAGGAGCGGCACACCCCGCTGCGCGACCGTCCGATGGTGCGCTACCTGCGGCGCTTCCTCGCCGCCCCGGGCGGCCGCTCGCTGCTCGCCCTGACCGCCCTGGTCACCGGAGGGCTGCAACTGCTCGGCCTGGCCGTCCCGTTGCTCACCCGCACCGTGGTGGACACGCTCCTGCCGCAGCACCGCACCGGCCTGCCCGGCCTGCTGGCGCTGTCCGCCGTCGGCATCGCCCTGCTCACCGGGCTGCTCACCGCGCTGCGCGCGCTGGCCCTGCTCGCGCTGCGCCGGCGCGGCGACCTGGTGCTGACCCGCTCCTTCGTCGAGCACCTCTTCCGGCTGCCGCTGCAGTTCTTCCTCGAGCGCGGACGCGGCGACCTGCTGATGCGCATGTCCAGCGTCTCCAGCACCCGGGAGACCATGACCCAGCAGCTGATGACCGTCGCCCTGGACGGCGTCCTGCTGGTCGGCTACCTGGTCGCCGTGGTGCTGCTGCAGCCGCTGTACCTGCTCGCCGTCGCCCCGCTGTTCCTGCTGCAGCTGTTCCTGGTCCTCCGGTCCCACCGCCGGCTGCGCAACCTCGCCCAACTGGAGCTGGTGGCGCGGGCGGAGGAGCAGAGCTACCTGGTCGAGGCGCTGGAGGCGATCCTGCCGCTCAAGGCGAACGGCGTGGAGGGCCGCGCCGTGGAGCACTGGCAGGAGCGGTTCACCCGCTACCAGGGCGCGATGCTGCGGCGCGGCCGGGCCACCGCCCGGCTCTCCGGGGCCCAGCGGGCGATGACCTCGCTCGGCCCGCTGCTGATGCTCGGCGTCGGCGCCTGGATGGTCATGACCGGCCGCTCCACCCTGGGCACCATGCTGGCCGCGAACAGCCTGGTGCTGTCCCTGCTGGCACCACTGGAGACCCTGTCCACCACCGGTCAGCTCTACCTCACCGTCAACGCCCAGGTGGAACGCCTCTTCGACGTCCTGGACGCACCCACGGAGACCGGCGGCGGGCTGCGACTCGCGTCGGACCGGGCCACCGCCGTCGACGTCCACGCACTGACGTTCCGCTACCAGCCGTCCGGGGCGCCGGCCCTCAGCGGGATCGACCTGTCCGTCGCCGCCGGCGGCAAGCTGGGCATCGTCGGCAGGACCGGCTCCGGCAAGAGCACCCTGGCCCTGCTGCTGCTCGGCCTGCTGCGGCCCGAGGAGGGGACGGTACGGCACGACGGCGTGCCGATCGACCGCCTCGACCTGGCCGACCTGCGCGCCCACTGCGGCGCCGTCCTCCAGGAGTTGAGCCTCTTCGGCGGCAGCATCAGGGACAACCTGACCCTCGGCCGGCCCGACGCCGAGGACGCCGAGGTGATCCGGGCCGCGCGGATCGCCGGACTGCACGAGGACGTGCTGGCCCTGCCGATGGGCTACGACACGCCCGTCGGCGAGAGCGGCTCGGCCCTCTCCGCCGGACAGCGCCAACGGGTCGCCCTGGCCCGGGCATTGGTGCACCGGCCCCGGCTGCTGCTGCTCGACGAGGCGACCAGCCACCTCGACCCGCAGACCGAACGCCACGTCGACGGCGCGCTCGCCGACCTCGCCGTCACCCGGATCGTCGTCTCCCACCGGCTCAACGCCGTACGCAACGCCGACCAGATCCTCGTCCTCGAACACGGCCGGATCGTCCAACGCGGCCGCCACGACGAGCTGATCGAGCAGGACGGCGTCTACCGCCTGCTGTTCGGCGCGGCCGACAGCGACGTACGCCCCGCCGCGAGCCACTGAATCCGACGGGCTCAATCCGACGGGCGCCCGACGCCCGTCCCCGGAACCCCGGTCGGTCACCCGGCCGCCCGGTCGCGCAACCACCCACCGAAAGGCAGGACCGCCATGACCGACGACAGCATCGCCCGCGCCTGGAAGGACCCGGAGCACACCGCCCGCGCCACCGCCCCCGCCCACCCGTCCGGCGAGATCGACCTCGGCCTGATGGTCGGCGGCCTCTCCGACGAGGAGGACGGCAGCGAGGCCCTCGGCAGCGCCGGCTGCTGCCCCACCTGGGCCACCGGCACCCACTGCTGACGGCCGAACCACCTCCACTCCCGGAACCCGAAACGGAAGGAACGCCATGAGCAACGAGGACATCGTCCGGTCCTGGAAGGACCCGGAGGCCGCGCACACCGCCCCCGGCCACCCGCTGGGCGAGCCGGACCTCAGCGCCCTCACCGGCGGCGAGCAGGAGATGACCATCTTCGACATGTGCAGCAACCAGACCGCGTGCGGCACCTGCGGCAGCCTCAGCTACGGCTGCTGCTGAGCGACCGAGACGGAGTCGAAACGATGAGCAACGAGGACATCGTCCGGTCCTGGAAGGACCCGGAGACGGCGCACACCGCCCCCGGCCACCCCCTCGGCGAACCGGACCTCACCACCCTCACCGGCGGCGAGGAGCAGATCACGATCTTCGACATCTGCGCCTCCATGCAGACCGGATGCGGCACCTGCGGCAGCTTCAGCGTCGGCTGCTGCTGAGCGACCAGGAAGGAGTCGAACGATGAGCAACGACGAGATCGCCCGGTCCTGGAAGGACCCGGAGACGGCGCACACCGCCCCCGGCCACCCGCTGGGCGAACCGGACCTGACCACCCTCACCGGCGGCGAGGAGCAGATCACCTACAACGACCTCTGCGGCGACACCGACCGGAGCTGGTGCGGCACCTGCGGCAGCTTCAGCTACGGCTGCTGCTGACCCGCACGCACCACCCCTCTCACAGGACGTCGGGTCCGGCCCTCCCCCGAGGGCCGGGCCCGCGTTCGTTCCGACGTTCGTTCGCGTGTTCGTTCCGGAGGACCGTTGCCGGGAGGTGGCGCCACGCCCGAAGCTACGATGGTTACCCGGCGGCCGGCCCCGTGCTCCAGCGTCGCCGTGACCGGAAGTGGCGGCGCAGGAGGCGGAGATGGCGGAAGCCGGGGCGAGCACGCTCGCCGAGAAGATCGAGACGTTGTTCCGCACGGTCCGGCGCCCCAACCGGGAGCAGTACAGCAACGAGGACGTGGCGCGCGCCTGTCGCGAGGCCACCGGCGAGACCTTCTCGGCCACCTACCTGTGGCAGCTGCGCACCGGCAAGCGCGACAACCCGACCAAGCGTCACCTGGAGGCGCTGGCGGCGTTCTTCCATGTCTCACCGGCCTACTTCTTCGACGACCGCCCCGAGGAGATCGTCGCCGAACTCGCCCTGCTGGAGGCGCTGCGGGACGCCGGCGTCCGGAACATGGCGCTGCGGGCGGTGGAACTCTCACCCGAAGCTCTGGACACGGTCTCCGATGTGATCGAGACTATCGCTCGCCGGGAGGCTGCCAGGGGCAAGCCCTCCCAGTGAGCACGACGTGGTGCCGCCGAGGAGGCACCCCGCGACGGTTGACCGGCCACGTCGGCCCCGGCGGATAGGCGAGGCGCGCATTGCGGTGGATCCGACGGCACGGCGGAATGATGCGGCGCTGCCGCGCGATCAGCGAGTCGCTCGACCTCCCCGACCCGTTCGACGCCGCCGAGCTCGTCGCCCGCCTCGCCCGCGACCGCGGCCGCCCGATCGACCTGATCGCCGTCCCCGCGAAGCCCGGTGCGCCCTGCGGACTGCTGGTGACGACCGGTCAGGCCGACTACATCGTGTACGCCGAGGACACCAGCGAGGTGCACCGCCAGCACATCCTGGTGCACGAGTACGCCCACCTGCTGCTGGGCCACGCCGACAGCCCCTCGCCCGACCCCGGGCTCACCCGCGGCCTGCTGCCGCACCTCTCCCCGACGATGATCGGGAAGGTCCTGGGGCGCACCGTCTACCTCGAACCCCAGGAGCAGGAGGCGGAGTTGCTCGCCTCGCTGATCCTCAAACGGGCCCTGCTGCCCGGCGGCCGCCCGTCCGGCGCCCAGTCCCGCGACGCCGAGTGGGCGCACCGGCTCTTCCCCCTGCTGGGCTCCCGCCGCCCGCCGGGCCCGCATGACTGACCCCGTCCTCGCCTGCGCCGCGGTCCTGCTGCTCGGCCTGAGCACGTACCGCTTCTTCGCGCGCGGGCGCCGCGGCCGCACGCCGGCCCTGCGCCACACCTGCTGCTTCGCCTGGTGCTTCGGCGCCTTCCTGGAGCTGATGGCTGGTCAGACCAGGGCGGACATCGACCACGGAACCGGCCTGGCGGGCCTGTCCGGCATGTTCACCGACCACCTCAAGATGGGCTCCGCCGGGTTCCTCGCGCTGGCGGCCGTCTCACTGCGCCGTCCCGCGGCCGACGCCCGGGCGCTTCGCCTGCGCCAGGCCGGCACCGCCCTCGCGGTCCTCTCGGCGACCGTCCTGTTCCTGCTCGCCGGGATCCGCGAGGACGGCGGCCAGATGGTGGCCACCGGCGCGTTCGGCCCGGTGGCGCTGGCCGGCTACGACCTGGTCATCACCGGCTACGTGACCTGCTGCCTCGTCACCCTGGCGCGCCAGACGCTGCACTGGACCCGCCAGGCCGACACCACGGCCCTGCGCACGGCCCTCGGCCTGATCACCCTCACCGCCGCCATCGGCCTGCTCTGGGCCGCGTGGGGGTTCGACGACGTCCTCGGCGCCCTGCGCTCGGGCCGCCAGCTGACCACCGAGGACCCGGTCTCGCTGGTGCTCGGGCGGCTGTGCGCGGTCCTGCTGCTGGCCGGTGCCACCACCCTGCTGTGGGCGCGCGCCGGCCGTGCCGCCCGGCGCTGGCGGGCCGCGTACCGCAGCTACCGGTCGCTCGGGCCGCTGTGGCGGGCGCTGCACGCGGCCTTCCCGCAGATCGCCCTCAGCTCCGGCCGGATGCCGCCGGCCGACGCCGAACTCGCGCTCTACCGCCGGGTCATCGAGATCCGGGACGGGCTGCTGATCCTGCGCCGCTACCGCACGGCGGAGGCGCCGGCGGGGGCGGGCGGCGCGCCCCGCGGCACCGATGCCGCGGCGCGGGCCGAGGCCACCAGGATCGCGGACGCGCTGCTCCGCGCCCGGGTGCGGGATCCCGACGACGGCGCTCCCGGCACCGTCCCGCCGGCGGCCGAGCCCCACCTTCCGCACATCGGCGGCATGGAGGCGGAGACCCGCTGGCTCGGCCAGATCGCCCAGGCCCTGCGGACCCTGCCGCCCCGGGCCGCAGGGCCCCGCTGAACCCTGCGCGGCGCCCGAACACCCCTGATGACCAGCATGGTTACCGTTCGTTACCGCTACCCAGCCCCAAAAGCGGACTCTCCAACTCCCCCTGTTGCTGTGAGTTGCACCACAGAAGGTCAGGGGGTTTATCCGGTTTTACCTGAACTGGCCCCCTTCTGACGACACCTCGACAGGTACACGAATCTTCATGGCTTTCTCATGGACCTTTGACAGTCGTTTAAGCGTCCATGAAGATCCGCTCAAACTTCGCCCACATACCGGAAGTCGGAGCTTACGCACAGTGAGAACAGCAGCAAGACGGTCGGGCAGCCTGCTCGCCGCGGCACTCGCCGCGGTCGCGCTGGCCGCGACCGCGGTGGTACCGGCCGCCGCCGCAATCGGCGGAACACCACCGCCCGGCCTGGCGGATCCTCAGGACACCGCCGAGACCCTGGCGGTCCAGGAGGCCACCCGCACCGGCAAGCCGGTCGAGGTGCTCGCCAAGCGCGGCGAGTCCAGCGACACCGTCGCCCAGCCCGACGGCAAGCTGAAGACCACCACCTACGTCCAGCCCAAGCGGGTGCGCAAGAACGGCACCTGGGTCGACCTCGACCCGACGCTGCAGGCACTGCCCGACGGCGCCGTCGCCCCCAAGGGCTCCACCGCCGACCTGCGGTTCTCCGGCGGCGGCAGCGAGCCGCTGGTCCGGATGGCGCGGGCCGGCAAGGAGCTGAAGCTCAGCTGGCCGAAGCCGCTGCCCAAGCCGACGGTCAACGGCGCGACCGCCGAGTACACCTCGATCCTGCCGGACGTCGACCTGCGGCTGACCGCCACCAAGACCGGGTTCACCCAGGTCATCGTGGTGCGCACGCCCGAGGCCGCGAAGAACCCCGAGCTGGACCAGCTCCGACTCGGCCTGCACGGCGACGGCCTGACCGTCAGCCAGGAGGCCGACGGCACCCTCAAGGCGAAGGACCCGTCCGGCGGCGGCACCGTCTTCGAGGCGCCCGTCCCGGTGATGTGGGACTCCACCAAGCCCGCCGCGGCGAGCACCCCCTCCGCCCCGGCCCCCGCGGCCGCCGCCCCGAAGGCGCTCAAGGCCGCCCCGCAGCAGGCGCCGCGGGCCGAGGCCCCGGCCGCCGCCGCTCCCGCCCCGGCCCAGGCTGCTCCCGCCGCCGGTCAGCCCGATCCCGCCGCGTACGGCGAGGGCGACCTGCCCGGCGAGGGCGCCAAGATGACCCGCCTCAAGGTCGACCTGCCCAAGGACGGCCTGGTGCTGTCCCCCGACCAGGCCATGCTGGACGCCCCGGACACGGTCTACCCGGTGATGATCGACCCGGCGTGGAACACCCCGCACGCCGGCGACTGGGCGGGCGTCTCGCGCACCTACCCGAACCAGGCGTACTGGCACTTCACGTACAACAGCAACTACGTCCACGACTGGGGCGTCGGCTACTGCGGCGACACCTCGCGGTGCGCGCCGACCGACGTGAAGCGGGCGTTCTTCCAGATATCCAACCCGTTCGCCGGCAAGCAGATCCTCGCCGCCACCTTCGGCACCTACGAGAGCTGGTCGTACTCCTGCGACGCCCGGCCCGTCGAGCTGTGGAACACCGGCTACATCTCCCCCGGCCTGAACTGGAACAGCCAGAACGCCTCCGGGTTCTGGAGCCGCTACCTGCAGACCATCAACACCGCCAAGGGCTGGAGCGGCAGCTGCCCCGGCGGCTGGCTGGAGTACGGCGCGGACGGCGCGGTGCGCAACCTCGTCCAGGACGCCGCCAACTGGGGCTGGCCGACCATCACGTTCGGCCTGAAGGCCCAGAACGAGGGCGACACCCTCGCCTGGAAGCGCTTCACCGACGACGCCTACCTGTCGGTGTACTACAACCTGCGGCCCAACCAGATCCCGATGTCCGACATGACGATGTCGCCGGGCTCGGTCTGCCAGTACCCGGGCATCAGGATCAACAAGATGCCGCAGGTCACCACTCGCGCCTCCGACCCGGACGGCGAGGCGATCGGCGTGCAGTTCGCGGTCGGCTGGGACGACGGCACCGGCCTGCGCCGCCGCTGGTGGTCCACCGGCTCGGAGGACGCCGCACCGGGTGGGGACACCTTCAAGGCCTCCGGCTCGATCTTCTCCTGGCCGCTGCCGACCAGCCTGCCGCAGAACCTCCAGCTCGACTGGGAGGCCCGCGCCTGGGACGGCGCGCAGTGGGGCCCGTGGTCCTCCGACGGTGACCCGACCGGCTGCTACTTCATCGTCGACACCTCCGCGCCGGACGGCCCGGCGATCACCTCGGACGCCTACCCGGGCTCCAAGGACGCCTCCGCGCCGCTCCCGTGGACCGACGGCGTCGGCAAGAACGGCTACTTCACCCTGAAGTCCGCCGCCACCGACGTGGTCAAGTACCAGTGGGGCCTGGACACCTCGCCGTCCGCGGCGAACGAGGTCGCCACCAGCGGCGGCGCCGGACAGACCGTGCGCGTCCAGCCGCAGACCGCCGGCGTGCACTTCCTCTCCGCGCGCGCCGTCGACGGATCGGGCAACGCCTCGCAGCCCGAGACCTACTACTTCAACGTGCTCGCCGGACAGACCCAGCGCACCGGTTGGTCGATGGACGACGCGAGCGGCACCTCCGTCACCGGCACCGGCGGCAGCGTCGAGGCCACCCTCGGCTCCGGCGCCACCCCGGGCGCGCCCGGCCACCTCGGCGAGGCCCTCGCCGTGGACGGCACCGCCAACGGCTATGCCGAGACCCAGGGCACGGTGCTGGACACCACCCGCGGCTTCGCCGTCTCCGCCTGGGTCAACCTCACCGGCGACACCACCCGCAACCGGGTCGCGGTCAGTGAGAACGGCAACTGGGCCGCCCGCTTCGCCCTCGGCCTGATGAACGGCAAGTGGGCGATGTGGACCTCCACCCAGGACACCAACGCCACCTACACCCTGGAGACGGCGAGCTCGGACGCCCCCGTGGTGCTCGGCCAGTGGACCCACCTGGTCGGCGTCTACGACCCGGTGGCCAAGACCAGCACCCTGTACGTCAACGGCGTGCCCGGCACCCCGGTGGCCGTCACCGCCACCTGGGACGCGCGCGGCCCGCTGGAGTTCGGCCGCTCCAAGTGGCACGGCAACTGGACCGACCCGTGGAAGGGCTCGGTCGACGAGGTCCGGCTCTGGGACCGCTCCCTCGGCAAGACCGAGGCCGCCGACGTGGCCGCCGACAAGCAGCTCGCCGCCGGCCTGCCCGCCAGGTCGGTCTGGCACCTGGACGGCGCCTCCGCCAAGCCGGTCGGCACCGCCGAGACCGACAACCTGACCGCCTACAACGGCGTCGCCCTCGGCCGGCCCGGCATCGCCGACAAGGCGATCCACCTGGACGGCGTGGACGACTACCTGCGCGGCACCCGCCCGCAGGTCGACGGCAGCCGGGACTTCTCGGTCTCCGCCTGGGTGAAGCTGCCCGCGCCCACTCCCGGCGACACCACCGCGAAGATCGCCGTCACCCAGATCGGCCAGCACAACAGCGAGTTCTCGCTGTACTACTCCGCCTACTGGAAGCGCTGGATCTTCGGCCGCTACAAGGAGGACACCTCCGCCGACACCCTGGTGCGCACCTGGCAGCCCGACTGCACCCCGGGCACCCAGATCAACGGCGCGCCGTGCTTCGCCGGCACCACCGGCGAGTGGACCCACCTGCTGGGCGTCTCCGACACCGCCGCGAAGAAGCTGCGCTTCTACATCAACGGCTTCCTCGTCGGCGAGTCGGACTACACCCAGAACACGCCGTGGGCCAACCCCGGCCCGCTGCAGCTCGGTGCCGTCAACCGCGAGGGCGTCAACGGCGAGTTCTTCGGCGGCGACATCGACGACGTGCGGGTCTACGACCGGGTCGTCACCAGCCCCGAGGCCGGCGCCATGGTGCAGCAGCGCCCGCAGCTGGCCGGCCGCTGGAAGCTCTCCTCGGCCACCGGCACCCCGGCCGTCACCCCCGACGAGGGCCCGGCCAAGGCCGGCGCCCAGCTCGGCGGCGGCGCCTCCATCAAGGCCGACGGCGGCGTGCTGCCCGCCCCCGGCACCCTGCAGCTGGACGGCACCACCGGCTACGCGGCCACCGGCTCCGTCCCGCTGCACACCGGCCAGAGCTTCACCCTGGCCGGCTGGGCGAACACCGCCGGTGTCCCGGCCCGGGACATGACGGTGCTCTCCGTGGCCGGCGCCAACAACAGCGCGGTCACCCTGCGCTGGCACACCCTGGGCAAGGACGCCAACGGCCAGCCGACCGGCCAGTGGCAGGCCGAGGTGCGCGACTCCGACGCCACCGGCGCCGTCCGCACCCTCACCGCCCACACCCCGGCCACCTCCGTCCTGGAGAACTGGACCCACCTGGCGGTCAGCTACGACGCCTTCGCGGACCGGCTGGTCCTGTACGTCAACGGCCAGATCGAGAACCAGGGCTGCCCGGACGGTTCGTCCGGCTGCACCCCGCACATCTCCTGGACCGGCGCCCCGCAGCCCTACGAGGCGGGCGGCGGCGTGCAGTTCGGCCGCAACAAGGCGGCCGGCGCGTGGGGTGAGTACTTCTCCGGTGAGCTGGACGACGTCTGGCTGTACCAGGGCGTGCTGAGCCCCGCGCAGATCACCAAGCTCGCCGACTACAACGTCGAGCTCGGTACCTCCACCGGGGTCTGATCCCCCCTCTACCTGCGGGCCGGGCGGCTTCCTGCCGCCCGGCCCGTGGTCCGTCACACCCGTTTCACCTCAAGGAGTTGTTTCCCCATGAGCAGGAAGAGGTCGGTGCCCCGGCCGACCCGCTCCAGAGTGTCCGCGGTCATCGCGGGCACACTGGTCGGGTCGCTGCTGCCGGCACTGCCACTGGCCGCCGTCGCGGCGGCCGCGGAACCGTACACCAAGCCCTCGGCGGTCTCCCCGGAGAAGCCGGTCAAGGGCTCGGAGGCGAAGACCAAGGGCCGCAGGGCCGACACCACCGTCAGCAGGACCGACGGCAAGCACGGCTCCCTGCCCGCCGCGGGCAGCGCCACCGTCGACGTCCCCGGCGAGAAGGGAAAGGCGGTCAAGGCCGGCAAGCTGCCGGTCGCCGTCTCCTCCGCCGGCGCGGCGGGCAAGGCGAAGGTCGAGCTGCTCGGCCAGGACGCCGCCACCAAGGCCGGCATCAACGGCGTGCTGCTGACCGTCACGGGCGCCGACGAGAACAGCGGCCTGGCCGTCGACTACTCGTCCTTCGCCCAGGCGGCGGGCTCCGGCTTCGGCTCCCGGCTGAAGCTGGTCCGCCTGCCCGAGTGCGCGCTGACCACCCCCGACCTGCCCGAGTGCCGGGTGCAGACCCCGCTGCCGGGCGGCAACGACGTGGCGAAACAGACCGTCGCCGCCGACGCGCTGACCACGGCCCCGACCGGGTCGATGCGGCTCGCGTCCGCGCCGGGCGCGATGGTCGTGGCGGCCACGGCCGGAACGGCCGGGCCCAGCGGGGACTACAAGGCGACGCCGCTGTCCCCGGCATCCTCGTGGTCGACGTCCCTGAACAACGGGTCGTTCAACTGGTCGTACGACATGCCGCTGACGGCCATGCCCGGCGGGCTGACCCCGAAGATCGGCCTGTCCTACAACTCCGGTGCGATCGACGGCCGGACGGCCAACAGCAACAACCAGGCCTCCTGGGCGGGCGACGGCTTCGAGCTCTCCCCCGGCTTCGTGGAGCGCAGCTACAAGGCGTGCGCCGACGACGGTGCGCCCAAGACCGGCTCCGCGAGCCCCGGCGACCTCTGCTGGGGGACCGACAACGCCACGATCAGCTTCGCCGGCCACTCCGGTGAGCTGATCCCCGTCGCCGCCGACGAGTGGCGGATCAAGGGCGACGACAACACCAAGGTCACCCGCCTGCGCGACACCGGCCGCGGCAACGGCGACAACGACGGCGAGTACTTCCGCGCCGTCACCGCCGACGGTTCGAGCTACTACTTCGGCTACAACCGCCTGCCGAACTGGTCGGCCGGCAAGCCCGAGACCAAGTCGGTCTACACGGTGCCGGTGTACGGCAACAACGCGGGCGAGCCCTGCAACGGCGCCGACTTCGCGTCCTCCTGGTGCCAGCAGGGCTGGCGGTGGAACCTGGACCTGGTGGTCGACGCCCACGGCAACGACATCACCTACTGGTACACCCCCGAGACCAACAACTACGGCCGCAACCTCAAGGCCACCGACCGCACCCCGTACGTCCGGGGCGGCCGCCTGGAGCACATCGAGTACGGCCAGCAGCAGGGCGACCTCTACTCGGCCACCGTCAAGCCGATGGGCCGGGTCGAGTTCGGCACCGCCGAACGCTGCCTGGAGACCAACGCCGCGCTCTGCGACCCGGCGAAGATCGACACCAACCGGCAGTACTGGTACGACACCCCGTGGGACCAGAACTGCAAGGACGGCACCGACTGCACCGGCCAGTCCTCGCCGACCTACTTCACCCGGACCCGCCTGACCTCCGTCACCGCCAAGACGCTCCAGGCGGACGGGAGCTACGCCGCGGTCGACACGTGGACCCTGAACCACAAGTGGGGCACCGCCGACTTCGACTACCAGCTGCTGCTGGACTCCATCCAGCACACCGGTTCCTCGGCCACCCCGGCGATCGCCCTGCCCAAGACCGGCTTCGCGTACAAGCAGCTCGCCAACCGGCTCGACAAGGTCGGTGACGGCCGCATGCCGTTCATCAAGCAACGGCTCGGCACCGTCACCGACGAGCAGGGCGGCCAGATCGACGTCAACTACTCGGCCCCGGCCTGCGACTGGAACGCCCTGCCCACCCCGCAGAGCAACACCACCCGCTGCTTCCCGCAGATGTACCAGCCGTCCAACGAGACCCCGGTCACCACCGAGTGGTTCAACAAGTACGTCGTCAACACGGTCATCGCCACCGACCGCACCGGCGGCGCACCGGACATGGTCACCCGCTACACCTACCTCGGCGACGCCGCCTGGCACTTCGACGACGAGGACGGCCTGACCCCGGCCAAGCTCAAGACCTGGTCCCAGTGGCGCGGCTACGCCCACGCCCGGGTGGAGACCGGTGGCGTCACCGGCACGACCACCCAGGCCGACCACTACTACCTGCGCGGCATGGACCAGGACCGCAACAGTCCTACCGACAAGAACAGCAAGCGCAGCGTCACCGTCGACGACGGCCAGGGCACCGTCCTGACCGACGACCAGGCCTGGGCCGGCTTCGAGTACCGCACCGAGCAGTACGACAAGCCCGGCGGCGTGGTCCTCTCCAAGTCCGTCAGCGCCCCCTGGAAGAAGGAGACCGCCAAGCGCTCCAACGACTGGGGCACCACCACCGCCAACCTCACCGGCACCCAGGCGAGCCGGACCTTCACCTCGCTCGACAAGGGCGCGGGCGCCTCCTGGCGCGAGACCCGCACCTCGACCTCCTTCGACGGCTACGGCCGTGCGACGCAGACCGAGGACCTGGGCGACGTCGCGGTCGGCACCGATGACACCTGCACCCGCACCACCTACGCCGACAACACCGCCGCCTGGATCCTGACCGGCACCGTCCAGGTCGAGACGGTCGCCGGCAACTGCTCGGCGGCCGTGAACCGCGACACCCAGGCGGACGGCACCTCCGCCGTCCTGTCGGACGTCCGCACCCGCTACGACGGCCAGGCCTACGGCGCCGCCCCCGTCAAGGGCGACCCGACCACCGTGCACGTCCTGAAGTCCCGCTCCGGCAACCAGGCCACCTACCTGGACGGAACGACCCACTACGACGCCTACGGCCGTGCCGACAGCACCACCAAGCTGGCGTCCACCACGGTGTTCGACACCACGGGCACCACGGCACCCGTGACCACCGCCAGCCCGCTGGCGCAGACCACCACCACCGGCTACACCCCGGCGAACGGCCGGCCGGCCAAGGTCACCACGACCGGACCGCCGGTGGTCGCGGGCAACCCCGCCACCGCCATGGTCACCGTCACCGACCTCGACCTGCTACGCGGCCAGACCGTCGACACCGTCGACGCCAACAACCGCCGCACCGACAGCCTGTACGACGCGCTCGGCCGCACCCTCAAGATCTGGCTGCCGAACCGCTCCAAGGCGACCGGCCAGACCCCGAACCACGAGTTCGGCTACGTCGACAACGACGGCCAGATCCGTGCCGTCTCCACCAAGGCGCTCCTGGCCGACGGCTCCCAGGCCACCGCGTACACCCTGTACGACGGCTTCGGCCGGGTCCGGCAGAGCCAGGCCCCGGGGGACAACGGCGGCCGGGTCCTGACCGACGCCTTCTACGACGAGCAAGGCCGGTCCGCGCTCGCCTACTCCCCCTACTACGCCACCGGCGCACCCGGCACCACGCTGTTCAAGATCGAGGACGCCACCGGCGTCGAGACCCAGACCGCCAACACCTTCGACGGCCTCGGCCGCGTCGTCACGTCCACCACCCTGGCCGGCAACGGCGTCGGCACGCCGCTCTCCACCACGCTCACCGAGTACGGTGGCGACCGGATCACCGTCACCCCGCCCACCGGCGGCACCCCGGCGACGACCATCACCGACGCCCGCGGCCGGACCACGGAGATCCGCCAGTACCGCGGGGGCTCCCCCACCGGTGACTACGACCGGATCACCTACGCCCACGACGCCGCCGGACACACCACTCAGCTGACCGACCAGTCCGGGACGCAGTGGAGCTGGACGTACGACCAGCAGGGCCACCAGGTCAAGACGGTCGACCCGGACTCCGGCACGTCCGTCAAGACCTACGACGACCGCGGCCGGCTGGCCACCAGCCGGGACGGCAACAACCAGACCCTGGCGTACGTCTACGACAACCTCGACCGGCAGACCGAGCTGCACTCCGGGTCCGTCTCGGGCCCGCTGCTCACCTCGCAGGTCTGGGACCCGGCCGGCAACAAGGGCCTGATCTCCTCGGCGACGCGGTACTCCACCGTCGGCGGCGCCACCTACCCGTACACGACCACGTGGTCGCTGTACGACGCACTGGGCCGTGCCAGCCGAACCACGCTCAGTGTCCCCTCCGTCCCCGGTCAGGAGGCGCTCGCCGGGAACTACATCAGCGGCACCATCTACCGGCTCGACGGCAAGCCGCAGAGCACCAGTTACCCGGCGGCCGGCAACCTCGCCGCCGAGTCGGTGGCCTACGGCTACGACGCCCTCACCCGGATGACGACGGCCCAGGGTCTGAGCAGCTACCTCGCGAACCAGACCTACAGCCTGACCAGCAAGCCGCTGCAGAGCACGCTGTCCGACGGGACGGCGAACAAGCAGCTCTACGTCACCAACGCGTACGAGTGGGGCACCCAGCGCCTCGCCTCCAGCCGCACCGACCAGTACGGCCAGGCGAGCCCGCTGCGCGCGGCCGCCTACACCTACGACCAGGTCGGCAACGTCACGTCGATCACCGACACCTCGCGCTCCGGCACCGACCGGCAGTGCTTCCAGTACGACTACCTGGCCCGGCTCACCGAGGCGTTCACGCCGAGCGGCACCGGCTGCCCGGCCAAGCCCGACGCCAAGGCGCTCGGCGGCCCGGCGCCGTACTGGACCAGCTGGCAGTTCAACCCCGACAGCACCCGGGACACCCAGACCCGGCACGACATCACCGGAGACCCCGCCAAGGACGTCACCACCAAGTACAACTACCCCGGCCCGACGGCCACCCAGCCGCACACGCTGAAAAGCACCAGCGGCACCGGCGTCCTCGCCGAGACCGCCGGCTACGACCCCGCGGGCAACACCATCGCCCGCCACCGGGACCTCGCCGCCGGGGCCACCAGCGACCAGGCGCTGACCTGGGACGCCGAGGGCAAGCTCGGCAAGGTCGTCGACACCGTCAAGAACGGGCCCGCCACCAGCACCAGGACGACGGAGTACCTCTACGACCCCAGCGGCAGCCGGCTGACCTCGCACGTCCTGGACAGCGCCAACCCGAGCGCCGAGAGCTGGACACTCTTCCTCGGCGCCACCGAGCTGAAGCTGACCAAGGGCGCCGCCAAGCCCGCCGCCACGCGCTACTACTCGCTGGGCTCGGCGGTCGGCGTCCGCACGGACGACAACAAGGTCTCCTTCCAGGTCACCGACCACCACGGCACGTCCGAGCTCAACGTCGACGCCTCCACCGGCACGGCGGCACAACGGCGGACGACCCCGTACGGCGAGCAGCGCGGCACAGCCCCCACCGCGTGGGCGGGCAGCCGGGGCTTCCTCGGCGGTGTCGAGGAACCGACCGGCGTGGTCCACCTCGGCGCGCGCGACTACGACGCGTCCCTGGGCCGCTTCCTCAGCATCGACCCGGAGTTCAACCCGACCAGCCCCAAGGAGCTGAACGGGTACGCCTACTCGGGCGGCAACCCGATCAGCACCAGCGACCCCGACGGCCGCAAGATGTGCGCCGACGACTGCTCCAGCAACGACATGGCGTTGCACGGCTGGGTCGGCATGAACGGCACCTTCCACGAGCCGACCCGCGGCCCCCAGTGCGTCACCAACTGCGACACGGACACCGGCGATGACGGTGGCGGTGGCGGTGGCGGTGGCGGCGGTGGCGGCGGTGGCGGCGGCACCGGCAAGGGCGGTGGCGGCGGCGGGTCGACCCCCAGCAAGACGACGGCCGGCACCCCCGAGAACCGCAAGCTGTGGTACGAGGCCCGGGTGGCCTGGCTGATGCAGAAGGACAACCCGATCATCGGCGAGTACCTGAACAAGATCCGGGAGATCAACAAGAAGTACTGCCGCCCCTCCGCCAAGGACGGCTGCCAGTTCGCCAACATGGCCCAGGACATCCTCGACAAGAACATGGTCGAGGACGCCGCCGGCCTGATCGACGAGAGCGCCACCCCGTTCGACCCGCTGACCTTCAAGCGCCTGGCCAAGGGCAAGATCTCCCAGGGCGGGTTCAGCGTCGGCGAGTACCGGATCGCGTTCGACCTGGCCCAGGGAGGCCACAAGGTGGTGGCGATCCCGGAGTCAGGGGACAAGACGTCGGACGCCTACGTGGACGGCGTGCCGTCGGAGTTCAAGGCGGCCACCAGCAAGCGGGACGACGTCGTCCAGAGCTCGCTGAGAGCCGTGACCAAGGAGAAGGGGGCCGTCCGGGCCTACGTGACCCTCGCGGACGGCTACGACGCCAAGACGGCCATGGCCAGCCTCAACTCCTTCATGCGCAACAGCACGCCCTACTTCCAGGAGTACCAGATCTGGGCCCGCGGGGACCTGCGGGGCGGCTGGGTGATCTCCGGTAAGGTCGGCAGCGAACCCAAGTGCAACGGCGGGGGGTGCTGACCGTGTCGGTCAACGCGGGATTCGTCGTCCGACGTCCCGGCGGACCTCCCGTCACCGCGGAGGAGATCGCCTCGGCGCTCGGCCTCCAGGACGGCCCGGCGGCGAAGTCCTGGCACCGGACGACGGGCCCGGAGGGCTCGCTGTTCAGCCTCTGGCTGACCACCGACCCCGGTGACGTGTCCGGCCCGGCCGTGGGAGCCGTCCGCGACGACTGGTACGTGGAGCACCCCTACGACTGCCGGCTGAACATCAGCGTCGAGCAGTTGGCGGGCGACGACATGGTCCCCGCGCTCCGCTCCTGCGGCCGCTGGGCGACCGCCCGGCTGCACGCCGCACTAGAGGGCCTGGAGACCGCCTTCTACGTCGACATCGACGGCAACTACAGCTACCGGGTGGACCTCCCGGGGCTGCCGGAGGCCGTGGTCGACCTGCGGCTGGGGAGCGGGGCTCCGCCCGCGGAGCCCGGCTTCTCCCTGGTCGAGGCGGCCAACCGCGCCGCCTCGGGCACCGGACTCGTCTTCAGCGAGGACGAGCCCGGCCGGCACCTCGTGCCGGCCGGGGAGACGGGCGACTCGGTGACCTACACCGTGTCCTACCGGGCGGAGGATCTCCCCTTCGCCGCCGGGGCGCGCTCCGCCGCCGCCCCGGTCGACGCCCGGCAGTTGGGCGAGTTCACCGAGCGCCTGCTCACCGAACTCGCCCGGCACACCGCTGGCGCCGACCTGGCCTGCTGGGTGAACGGCCGGCTCTACCGCTACGAGGTGGAGCTGACCCCGCCGCTCGACTGACCGGCTGCGCACTGAGGGGCCCCGACCGCTGCCCGCGGTCGGGGCCCTGCGCATATTCGCCGCCGGCCCGCGTTCGTCGCCGGCCCGACCACGACGGCCGGCCGTCCCACCCGAGGGGTCTCCCCGGAGGGCTACTCCTCGGGCGCGAAGGAAGGCGGCGCCGAGAAACTGTCGGGCGCCATGTCGTCAGTGTTCCCCGCAGGCCAGCGCGCCGTCGGCTTCACCGTCACCTGGACCGAATCCATCCGGATGTCGGTCGACCAGTAACCTCGTGACTCGACGGGCGGGTCGGTACTCCGTACCCGACCCGCCCGTCGTGCTCCAAGGCAGAGAAAGGCAAGTCCGTGCTCCTCCCCGCACGATCCAGGTTCACGGCGCTCTCGGTAGTCGCAGCGCTCGCCCTCCTGACGTCGTCCTGCGTCGACAACCGGAACGCCCCCGCACCTCCCGTCGCCCAGGTCACGGCAGCGGACCTCGAAGGGACCTGGACGGGCTGGGGCGGCAGCAGCGTCACACTCGGTCCGGTCGGGGCGGCGCGGGCCGCACGGCTCGACGGCCAGGAGTTCCGGTTCGACGACAACTGGCGGATGACCGGCTCGGGAAGCTGGGAACTCTACGAACCCGGGCGCTACAAGGGTGGAAACACCGTGGGCCGCGGCTTCGTCGTCCACCTCGCCGTCACCTCCGAACCCGGCCAGGCCACAGCGGACGGGGCCACGCCGACCGAACCCGCCGCACCGGCGTCCACCGGCGTCGACGAGCGGGAAGCAGCCCGCCGGACCGCGCCCGCGCCGGCCCTGGGCACCTGGGACATGGGAGTCACCCGGGACCGCGAAGGCCGGACCATCCTGTACTTCCTCACGTCCGACCCCGACAACCGGGACACCTACTCCCTGTCGAGGAAGTAGCCGCCGAACCTCTGAGCCACACGCCCCACTTGTCGGGCAGGGCCCCGACCGCTGCCTGCGGTCGGGGCCCTGCGCCTATTCATCGCCGGCCCGGCCCGTCTTCCGTGCCGAGCCACACCCGTTGCCCGGTCACTGAGACCGTGAGTACGCCAACCTGGCGCAGGACCTCATGAACCGGAACTACGTCGAGGAAATCGCCGACCGGATCGACGAGTCCGAAACCCCCTTCGACGAGAACCGGTTCAAGACGCTGACCAAGGTGGGGAGCGCCCTCACCACCTGGTCGCTCAGCAACAGCGAGTACGCGATAGCCTTCCAACTGGCCCAGGTCGGCTCCCACGTCAAGGCGACACTGGACGACGGCGGAAAGTCCGGAAAGGGCTTCGACGCCTGGGTCGACGGGGTGCCGTCCGAGTTCAAGGAGACCAAGCCCGGACCGAACGCCGTCCACGACAACATGAGGAAGTCCAACGGGAAGGGTGCGGTGCGTACCTACATCCGCATGCCGGACGACTACTCCGCCAAGACGGCCATGGCGAGCCTGGACGACTACCTGCGCACGCGGAGTTCGGACTTCCAGGAGTACCACATCTGGGCGGCCGGAGACCCGACCGGCTGGAGCATCAGCGGCACGATCGGCGGCGGCTACAAGTGCAAGGGCCACGGGTGTTGAGACCATGTCGACCGATGCCGCCATCCTGGTGAGACGACCGTCCGGTCCCGCCCTCACCGCCCGGGAGATCTCTGACGTCCTCACGCTGACCACCGATCCGCTCACGGATCCGTGGCACCACGTCGTGGGCGCGGACGGCTCGAAGTTCCGGCTCCGGCTGAGCAGCGCGCCCGGCGACCTCTCCGGGCCGGCCGTCGAGTCGTCCGGTGCCGGGGAGCGGGACTACGACTGCTTCGTCCACGTGTCCATCTACTGGACGACCGAGGACACCGACGACAGCATCGGTTCCCTGCGGGCGTTCTGCCGGTCCCTCGTCGCCGAGCTGCACGCCGTGTGGCCGGAGGCGGAGTCGGTGTTCGAGGTCGATGACGCCTACAGCTACCGGGTCCTCCCGGAGCCGTCCGAGGGCGTGGTCGACCTGCGGCTGGGGAGCGGGGCTCCGCCCACGGAGCCCGGCTTCTCCCTGGTCGAGGCGGCCAACCGCGCCGCCTCGGGCACCGGGCTGGTCTTCACCGAGGACGAGCCCGGCCGGCACATCGTCCCGTCGGACGGCGCGGGCGACTCGGTGACCTACACCGTGTCCCACCGGGCGGAGGAACTCCCCTTCGCCGCCGGGGCGCGCTCCGCCGCCGCCCCGGCCGACGCCCGGCAGTTGGGCGAGTTCACCGAGCGCCTGCTCGCCGAACTCGCCCGGCACACCGACGGTGCCGACCTGGCCTGTTGGGTGAACGGCCGGCTCTACCGCTACGAGGTGGAGCTGACGCCGCCGCTCGACTGACCGGATGCGCACTGAGGGGCCCCGACCGCTGCCCGCGGTCGGGGCCCTGCGCGTATTCGCCACCGGCCCGCGTTCGTCGCCGGCCCGACCACGACGGCCGGCCGTCCGGTCAGATCGGCAGGTTCCAGCCCGACCCGTCCTCGCTGCCGAGCCACACCCGTTGCCCGGTCACCGAGACCGTGAGGCCGAACCCCTCCTGGTGCGGCTCGCCGGCCCGCTGCCACGCCTCGACGGCACTCTCCACCTGGTCCCAGAGCCGCAACGGGCCGCGCTGCACCACGGTCCACCCGCCGTCCGGGTGGGGCGCGGTCCGGGCCTGCGACCCGGTCGCCACGTCCCAGAGGATCTGGTGCCCACCGGCGCCCATCCGTTCGGCCGAGGGCGCCGCGAGCTGGGCGACCCAACTGCCGGTCCAGGTGCCGATGACCTCCGGGTCGATCCGGGACGGGCGTTCATCCCCCGGGAGCAGGGAGATGCTCTGGCGCGGTGGCCGGTCGTGCGGGCGAGCGATCATGAAACTGGTGTAGCCGGGCATGAACACCCCTCTTCCCTCGCCAGGAGCCGTCACGACCAGGCGCACCAGTCCGAACCCGAACCCCCATCCGGACAGGGTCGCCAGGATGACGCCGCCGGGCTTCACCTGGTGCAGCCAGCAGGGCGGCAGGTAGCGGACCGCGCAGGTGGCGATGAGCCGGTCGTACTCGCCGCCGTCCGGGTCGCCGAGCAGCCCGTCACCGATGACCAGCCGGGGCGCGAACCCGGCCGACCCGATCGCGGCGGCGGCAGCGGCGCCGACCACCGGGTCGTACTCGACGCTGGTCAGGTTCGCGTCCCCGAGGCGGTGCGCGCCCAGGGCCGTCGAGTAGCCGGTGCCCGTGCCGACCTCCAGCACCCGGTGACCGGCCTCGACACCGAGCTGCTGCCACATGCGCAGCACCAGCGAGGGCAGGGTGGAGGACGACGACGGGGTTCCGGTCGCGCTGCCCCCGGTCACGTCCTCGGGGCGGGTGCGCCCGTCGAGCTGGGTGATCAGCGTCTCGTCCGAGTAGACCTGCTCCAGCCATCCGGGATCGGCCCGCCGCACGGGACGGTAAGCGGTCGGGCCGCTGCCCGGGACCGGCACGAAGAACGAGCCGACGAACAACTCCCGGGGCACCGCCAGCGCGGCAGCCCGCCACGCCGGGTCGTCCACCGCGTCCTCCGCGGTGAACCCGTCCACCAGGGCGGCACGGAGCCGAGCCGATGCACTCATGGGCCGGTTCCTTCCTCAAGTCGGTCGGCGATGGCCCGGCGATCGCCGAGGTGGTGTCGCAACCCTGCCAGGCCCATTGCCCGTTGGGGTTGCATTCCAGGAAGTACCAGTCGCCGGCGGCGGTCACCGCGAAGTCGAACGCACCGTAGACCAACCGGAACTCGGCGAGGTAGGCGGCCACCGAGCGGGCGACGGAGCCCGGCACCTCGATCGGCCTGCACGTCATCAGGTCCTGGCGTTCACGCCAGTCGAGATCGGGGCTGGTGATCCGAACACCGAACAGCTGGTCCCCCACCGCGGTCACCCGCACATCGAACGACTTGGGCACAGTTCCTTGGAACATGTGCGGGCAGACGGACACCGCTTCGGTGATCTCGGCCGGGTCGACCTCCCGCACCCACACCGTCCGCGCGGTCCCGTCGGGCGCGCGGTACCGACTGTCCCACAGCGGCTTGTAGATGGACCCGTGGGGCCGGCCTGCGCAGAACCGGCGCGCTTCGTCGGGATCAGTGGTGATGACCGTGTCCGGCACCTGGAACCCGCTCCGGCCGGCCACCGTAAGCTGTGCGGGCTTGTACTCCGCATTCCGGATGCGCCACGGGTGATTGACGTAGTAGGCGTCCGGAAGCGACGCAAGGATGCCACCGGCACCCCAGAACGCCTGCGTTCCGGCGAACTTGGCAGCGTGTTCGGTCAGCCCCGGCGGTGCCTCGTAGGGCGAGGGGCGGCGGACCCAGACCGAGCGCACCCGGGTGAGGTCGAGCTCCCGACTCGGTGTGCGCAGGGTACCCCGTTGGTCGCCCTTGCCGTAGCGGGCGGTCAACGAGGCACTCCCGAGCAGATCGGCACCGGGATCCACCCGGACGACCGGAACGCGGCGCTCGGACAAGATGCGGAGCACCAAGTCGGCCGTCACGTCGTGCGTATTGGTCAGGACCAGGACGGCCCGGTGTCGATCCAGCGCCATCTCAGCGAGTGCCCTGGTCCTGGTCGTTCGAGGACATGCTGTCCATGTCGGTCGGCGTGTTCTGTCCGCCGCTCTGTCCGTCACCGCCGCCCGTGTTCGTAGGCGCGCTGGTCTCCGTGCTGGTGCCGTGTGCCCCCATCTCGACCTTGCGGCCCTGGTCGTCCACGAAGACGGCCATCTGCGTTTCGGGGTCAATCACGGCCGAGACGGCGGGGATCGGGGTCGTGTCCGGGTACGGCCTCATCCGGGTCGTGCCCCACGGTGCGGTTGCCATAGGTTGCGCCTCCTCGTTCACGGTGCCGACAACACCATGGACGGTAGAGAGCCACGGCACCCGGCCTCAACGAACTTGCGAGTAGTTGCGCCGATTCACCCGAGAGAGTCAATCGCAGCCCCGATCACGGCACGGGCCGCGGCGCCGAAGACAGCCACATCGGACAGCTGGGCGAACGCCCTACTGTAGTCGGCGAGTTCGCGGGGCTGCCTGACGTTGATCTCGGCCGTCAGGGTCTCCACCACGATGTGTCGGTCGTCGAACATGTAGAACGCTTCCAACGGCCAGACCGAGCGGCGGGCGGTGAACGGGATGATCCCGAGCGAGACCGAGGCGAGTGGCATCACAGTGAGCAGGTGCCTGAGCTGCCCACGCATCACGTCGGGATCACCGATGCGGTACCGCAGCACGGCCTCCTCCATAAGCACCACGAACCGGTGACCGCCCTCGTACAGGAAACGGCTACGGGCCACCCGCGCGGCGACGGCCTCCGCCACATCGTCAGGGGTTCCCTGGAACTGTGTGATGGCGCGCATCAGGGCCGTGGCATACGCCGGTGTCTGGAAGAAGCCGGGAACGACGTTGGACACGTACACCCGGCACAGACGGGTCCGCTCGTTCAGTCCGTAGACGTTCTCCTGGACCTTTCGCATGCCGTCGCGTTGGAGCCTCCGCCATTCCGAATACATCGACTCCACGACGCGCACGGTGGCGACGAGGTCCTGCACCTGGTCATCGGAACCGCAGACGGCACACCAGGCCCGGATGTCCGCTTCGGAAGGGGTCGTCTTCGCGGAGAGGATCCGCGACGTCTTCGCCGGATGCCACCCGCACCGGGCCGACAGCTCTCGCCCGTTGAGGCCGGCATCCAGCATGAGTTCGCGCAGACGCGCGGCGACCACCTGCCGGACGGCTTGGGCGCTGGACGATGGCGAGGAGGGCATGAATTGTCGGTCCGGTCGGTGATCGCGGAGGTCAGAGGGTGTAGACCGCGTGGTCGATGCCGCGCTCCCACACCGCTTCGAAGGCCGAGACGCAGAGCTTCACCACCGCCGGGTCCTCGGACAGCTCGTACCTGGGGTCCGCCCATTCGCCCACGCCGGTGAAGTGGTTGAACTCGACCAGCCGACCGTCGAAGACCCAGAAGTCGTTGCCCGGCAAGGCGATGTCCGACGCCTCACGGCGTGGAAGCCAGCGGACCTGTTCGCCTGCCTCGATGTTCACGACGGTCCCGGCGTGCTCGAAGCGGATGTAGTCGGTCACCGGCTCCGAGACGATCCGGGCCCTGCGCATGACCACGCCCCGGCTGACGGCATCTCGGACGAGTGGAACCCACCCGGCCCAACCATCGGACTCGGGGTCGAGATCGGGGTGGATTCCAGTCCGCCTGAACGTCGCGAAATCCGCCGATTCGTCGCCAACGCCGTACCAGTCCCGCATCTCCAGGTGCACGGCTGAGTGCCGCGCGGACTTGAGCAGGTCAGAGAAGTCCGGAACGTTCTGCGTCATCGAGCGCCTTCCTCATCATGGCCGCCATGCGGAGCGGGACACGAACCACGGCCTCGCTCTCGGGGATGCCGATCGCGTGACCGGGAACCCACTCGGTCGTGCTGATGGCGGCCAGCAGTTCCTCGCCGGGCTTCCAGCCCTGGAGCACCAGCTCCCGCTTCTCCTCGTCCACCCAGACCGTCGGCGAGCCGTTCCCCTGGGTCTCGGGGTCCATCCCATGGAACCGTAGCGCCATCGTGCCCTCCCGTGCCAAGTCGGCTGTGCATCCTTGCGTTACCGCTCCACGGAGGTGACCAAACGTCCAGCAGTCAAGACGTGTAAGGGCGTCCGCCAGTAGGTGCCGCAGGTGCTGGCAGCAGGGCAGGCACGGTTCACCCGATCATGGAGTTCTCTGTGCTTCATGATCACCGGAGGACCCGTGCCTGCCGTCCCATCATGCATTCTTGACCCGATCCGCGACCAGTTCCTCGCGCCCCTGCCGGCGCGCGAGGAACGGCACCCGCTGGGCTGCCACAACCCGAGGATCAGCGACGCCGTCGTCTTCGACCGGCTGGTACAGGTCCTGGTCTTCGGTTGCGGGTACGAACGCGCCGCCGACCAACACTGCTCGGCCACCACCTTGCGCCGACGCCGCGACGAGTGGATCGACGCCGGCGTGATGGACAGGCTGCGGCTACTCGCACTCGCCGCCCATGACCGCATGATCGGCCTCGAACTCGACCGCCTGAGCGCCGATGGCTGCATCACCAAGGCGCCCTCCGATGGTGAATGCGCTGGCAGAAGCCCTCGATCGATCGTGGCGGCGATCTGCGCCTGTCGGGCTGCTGCCCGGGACTTGCACGAAGAAGGAGCCGACGAACAACTCCCGGGGCACCGCCAGCGCGGCAGCCCGCCACGCCGGGTCGTCCACCGCGTCCTCCCCGGTGAACCCGTCCACCAGGTCGGCACGAAGCCGAGCCGATGCACTCATGGGCCGACCCCCTCCTCAAGTCGGTCGGCGACGGCCCGGCGATCGCCGAGGTGGTGTCGCAACCCTGCCAGGCCCATTGCCCGTTGGGGTTGCATTCCAGGAAGTACCAGTCGCCGGCGGCGGTCACCGGGAAGTCGAACGCACCGTAGACCAGCCGGAACTCGGCTGGTGCTGTGACCGGGAAGGTTCACCGTGATCGGAAGGCGGTTCGTGGGTCGAGCGCACGCGAAACGGCTGGTATTACTGGGGTATGCAGGAAGAGACCGCACGCTCCGCGATCGACACGTTCATCTCCGCGTTCAACGCCTCGGACGACAGCTATGTGACTGCCCTGCTCTCCCAGGCCCTGACCTCAGACGTGGTCTTCTGGGGGCCGTTGGGTCGCACCGAAGGAATCGGGGCGGTCGAGCGGTTCGTGCTGGACATCCGACGCCACCCGGCCGGGACCGGCACGATGGTGCGCTGCTCAGCGGTGGACATGCCTGACGAATGGGCCCGGTACCAGTGGGTCTTCACCACGCCTGATGGAGGCCCCCGCCTGGCGGGAACGGATGTCGTCCATCTGCGACGGAGCCTCATCGACCAGATCATCGTCTTCGCGGGGGAGATCGAGCCGGTCGCCTCCTGAGTCACCGAGTCGGTGCTGCCCCGGCGCACGGTCTGTTGCAGCTTCTGCCCTTCCTGGCCGGTCAGCCTGCGCACACGGACGGACAGGCTCATCCACCGCGCCTCCAGCCGTCACGACCACCAACCTGGTGAACCTTCCCGGTCAGAGCACCAGCGGGCGTCAGTTCCCGATCGGGAACTCGCCTGCCTGGATCGCGGCGATGAAGGAGTCCCAGGAGGTGGTCGGGAAGACGAGCGCCGGGCCGTGGGGGTCCTTGGAGTCACGCACGGGGACGCGGCCGGGGAATCCGGGGGCCACCTCGATGCAGTCGCCGCCGTTGCCGCCGCTGTGGCTGCTCTTGCGCCAGGCGGTCGCATTGAGCTCGATCCTCGTCATCCATGAACCCCTTCAGCGCATCGGCGATCAGCGCAAGCGAGTCGGCGACTGGCAGTGCTGCCCCGTGGGCCAGATCATAGCTGCGGCGATGCGCCGCCACGATCGCCGGATCATCACTGGCATGCCCGCGATCCAGACTCTCGGAGTACACGCAGTTCCGACCATCAGGCATCTCCAGCATCACCATGGACTTGTCGATGATGGCCTGTCGGGAGCCGAATGGCGCGACCTGGATGATCACGTTCGGGAGTTCCGCAATAGTCAGCAGGTGTTCCATCTGGCGTCGCATGACACCGGGACCGCCGAAGACGGTTCGAATGGCGCTCTCGTCCAGAATCACCAGCAGCAGCGGGCCCTCCGGATCGAGGAAGCGCATCTGCCGTGCCAGTCGAGCCGCCGTTCGCTCCTCAATCACTTCTGGCTTTCCGGCCGCATCGCTGATGCCGAAGACGGCCTCCGCGTACTCCCGGCACTGCAGCAGTCCGTGGATGACGGCCAGTTGGAAGATCCGTGCGGCTACCGCCTCGGCTTCCATGTCGACATGGGTCTGGAACCAGTTCGGGTGTTCAACCTCGGCATTCCAGTCGACCCGATCCCAGAGCCGCTTCAGCGACCCACCCGTGTCGAGCAGCACGTCGGCCCGCTCGACCATCTCCGGCGGCATGCGCCTCTGGCCGGACTCATACCTTGTGATGTTCGGTCGAGTGCAGTGCAGGAGCCTCGCCAGCTGCTCCTGCGTGTAGCCGGCCAACTCCCGGTAGAACCGCAGCTCTTCACCGAAGATCCGTGCCGAACTGGCCGTCACTTCGCTCTTCAGCCGCCGGTGTGCCATGCCCGACCCCTTACGTACCGCATGTGTCTGGTACCTGATTTCGGCCATCACCGTACCTCTGCACCCCGGACACTTGAGACCGGAACGCAGTCATCTGCCTGCACAGCGTGATTGCGCGCTCCTGTCGCACGCCCCCCTCCGCCCCCTTGAGGTGCTCCCCCATGCTCAAAACCCACCAGCCCCGCGCGTTCGTCGCCCGCCTCGACTCGCGGACCGAATCCACGCCCCTGGCCCGGTACATGCTCCGGGCCTACCTCTCCGGGCTCCCCTCGGGCGAACGCTACGGCGACACGGCCGAGTTGATCCTCGGAGAGCTGTTCGCCAACGCCGTCCAGCACTCCGACGCGCCCGACGACCGGCACATCGAGATCCGCTTCACCCTCATCGACTCCCGCCTGCGGATCGAAGTCCACGACGCCGACACCACCCACCCCGCCCTCCACGTACCGTCCTTGGACGACGAGCACGGACGCGGGCTCTTCCTCGTCAACAAGCTCGCCGAACGCTGGGGCAGCGCCTCCCACCCGGGCGGCATCGGCAAGTTCGTCTGGGCCCACATCGCCCCCGTCCCGACCCCCGCCCTCGTCACCGTCTGAAAGCCCGAAGCCCCATGAACCTCTCAACCCTCGCCCGCCACACCCTCTCCCGCGGCGCCACCCCCGCCGCCACCTACGCCCTCCTCACCCGCCTCGGCCACCAACCCCTCCCCGTCGCCCGCGCCGTCTGCCTCGCCCTCGACATCCCCCACGCCGAAACCACCCGCCGCCTCGCCGACTGCCACGACGCCCTCCTCGCCGACCCCCGCCCCAACTCCGAGAACGACACCGGCGAACTCCTCGAAGCCCTCGGCGTCTTCGACATCCCCAAGCCCCTCACCCCCACCGAACTCACCGTCGTCGACCTCTTCCTGATCGCGATCGACGCCATCGGCGGCATCCGCCCCGGCCACCAGCACGGCCTCCAACGCTGGTTCACCACCGGCAACCTCACCGCCGCCTACCTCTCCCTCACCGCCACCCACCCCCTCCCCCGCACCGGCGACCCCACCACCTACTGGACCACCCTCACCACCGCCGGCGAACTCCTCACCACCACCCCCAACCCCGACCCCCGCCTCAAATACGCCCTCACCCACTGCCGCACCCAAGCCACCAAGCGGCGGTCACCCCAGGCAGGATGACCACGGCGGCACACGCCGCCACGGCATCAGGGAGACCCGCATGGCCAAGCACTACCCGTACCGCATCGTCACCCGGCGCAGCGACCTGACGCTGATCTGGCGCCCCGCAGAGGACGATGCCCCCGACGAGTTCGTCGTCGACGAACTCGGCGCCCTCCTCACCTTCCCCGAACTCGGAGCGCTGCAGGAATGCTGCGACCGCAACGGCTGGGAGCTCGTCCCGGAGGGCGAGGGCACGCTCGATCTGGCCGTCGTGCGGCGGTGGGTCGAGCACCCCGGCCTCCTCGACCCGGTCGCGACGGTCGAGTTGCTGGACGCGTGGAACTTCTTCGAGGACCTCTCCCACACCCTGAAGGCCGGCCCGCCCCTTCCCTTTCAGGGGCCGGTCCACGACAACGCCTACGAGAAGCTCTTCGGCGGTGAACCCCTCGACCCGGCCTCCGGCGAGGAAGCCTGGACGGGCGAGGAGACCTCGGCCGTGCGCGAACTCCTCCGCGCGGGACTGGACCTCTGGGAACAGGCCGTGCACGGCTCTGCTACCGGCTGATCGGCCGCTACGGCCAGATGACGACGCCGTCCCGCACGACCAGTGGCATCAGCCGGTGTTCTTCGTAGAACCGGGTGTATCCCAGGAGGATGCTGCCGTTCGGTTTCCGCTGCGCGTGGTCGGCCTTGGCCGCGAGCCAGCAGAGCAGTTCACCGGTGAGGTCGAACTGGTCGGGGTGGATCTCCTGCCGGCTGGTCAGCCCCCACCCGCCGCCCCAGGTGCGCTCCCGGCGGAGGAGGATCGAGAAGAGCGCGCCATCGATCTTCCGGGGCTCGCCGTGACCGCCCAGGAGGGGCTGCGGACGGTCCTCGATGACGAGTTCGCCGTCGTCGTCGATGTACCCGAGCGGGAACTTGGGCACGATGCGGAGGACCTCCGGCTTGGGGCCCAGCCCGAGGTGCCATCGGAGCTCGGCGAGTTCCTCCTCGGACAACTCGTCGCGCAGGTCCAGTGTGAGCATGAGTTCGAAGATGTCGGCCATGGCGGCACAAGCTAGCGCCCACCACCGACAGCGTCACCGGCCCGCCCTGATCAGGTCGAGGACCTCGGCGGTGGGGCGGACGTCGGCGAAGGAGCGGTAGAGGGTGCGCAGGGCGGCGTTGTGGACCTCGTCGCTGCCGGCGGCCGTGCCGTCGGCCACCACGACCACCCGCAGGCCCAGGGTGGAGGCGTCGCGCGCCGTCCCGGCCACGCACACGTCGGTCACGACGCCGCAGACCAGCGCGGTGTCGACGCCGCGCTCGGCCAGCCGGTCGGGCAGCGGGCAGAAGCCGGGGAAGAAGGCGCTGGGCACCGCCTTCTCTACGAGGAGGTCGCGGTCTTCGTCCACGGTGAGCTGCGGCCACAAGCGTCCGGCGAGCGGTCCGCTGCCGCCGGAGGTCCGGTACAGCTCCGCGACCCGGGGGCCGTAGAACTCCTCACGGGTCGCCGTCGGCCCACCGGGGCCCGGCAGCACCCAGGCCACGAGGCCGCCGGCTTCCCGCAGGGCGCACGCCAGGTGCTGGATCCGCGGGATCACGCCGCGCGCGTACGGCCCGTCGAAGAACGGCACCATGTCGACCACCACCAGGGCGGTGCGCACCGGGTCGAGTCTGGTGTACGCGTGGCGGCGGCCGCGGCGCTCCTCCTGGCGGGCGTACTCGCGGTGCGGGATCGACCAGGCGTGCAACAGGGCGGGGGCGTCGGCCGGTGGCGAGGCGTTCACGCGCGCCCCGAGAGGGGAACTGCTGAGGAACGCATGGCACCTCCGTGGCCGACTCACGGTGCGCGTCGGCGAGTTGCCGAACCGTTCCCACATTGGCCCAAGGGCTCCGGCGCGGCAATGCCGGCAACAATCCTCATATGATGCGCAGCCGCTACGGCTACGGCTACGGCTACGAGGACACGGGACGCCCCGTCAGCACGACCAGAACGGGTCGTCGTACCGGGGGAACACGTCGAGCCGGCCGTCGGGCAGGGTCGGCTCGGGCTCGTAGGTGCCGAAGGGGTCGCGGTCGCGGATGACCGGGATGGGGCCGACGGTGGCCTGGACGGTGATGTTGCCGGCGGCTCCGAAGAGCATGCAGACGCCGTACCCGTCCGGCGTGGCGGCGAACATGGCGGGCTGGCGGGGGTTGACGGCGGTCATCCGGTATCCCCGGGCCTGCCAGCCGCGTTCGGTGATCCCCAGCAGCGCGCCGTACCGGGAAGGGGCGACCTTCGTCATCACATGGCGGTCCCGGGTGGCGGTGGCGTAGCCCAGGGACCGGTCCTCCGGACCGGCCGTCTGCTCGGTGGAGCGGGGCCAGCCGTCCCAGTACCGCAGCGGGGGGCGGATCGCGGACATCGCCTCGTCGAGAAGCGCGTCGAGGGCCTGGACGGCCTGTTCGGGGGTCATGCGGAGACTTTCGGAGCGAGGAGGTGGGACGACCGCCCCCGGGAGCAGCGCGGCAGCGGCCCCTGGGGCGGCGCGGCGGTCAGACGGACCAGTACGGGTCGTCGTACGTCGGCATGACGTCCGGCGCTCCCCCGGCCGTGGTCGGCTGGGGCGTGGGGGTGCCGAACGGGTCCTGGCCCTCCGGCACCGGGATCGGGCTGACGGTCGCCCCGATGTCGATGTTCCCGGCGGGGTGGATGGTGATGCTCACCCCGTGGCCCTCGGCGGTGGTGGCGAGCAGGGCCTGGAGGTTGGCGGGCCCGGCCTCGACCCGGTAGCCCTTGGCCTGCCAGGTGTTGCGCACCGCGTCCAGCAGGGCGCCGTACTTGGCGGGGGCGACCTTGGTCATGACGTGGCGCTGGCGGGAGGCCTTGGCGTAGCCGAGGGAGTGCTCGTCCAGGCCCTTGGAGTACTGCACGGTGGCCTCCGGCCAGGCGTCCCGGTAGCGCAGCGCCGGCTGTACGCCCGAGGTCACCTCGTCGAGCAGGGCGTCGACCTTCTGCAGGGCCTGCGCGGGCGTCATGAGCGGCCCGGGGGTCCCCCCGCCGCTCCGGCCGCCGCCCGTACCGCCCCCGCCCCCGCCGGCGCAGGCGGTGACGCCGAGCGCGAGGACGGCGCAGGCGACCGCCAGGACGAGGGCGGGGCGGGGGGAACGGTTCATCGGTGGTCCTGCCTCGTGACGTGGTCGTACTGTCCGGCCACGATCTGGCCGATGTTGTTGACGGATTCCAGGGTCTTCGACTGGGCGTCGTTGGGGTCGGTCATGTAGTCGGAGTGGGAGTCGAAGGAGAGCGACGGCCCGTCGGCGACCGCGAAGCGGTTGGCGCCGAACTGCTTGCCGGCCGGGTCCTGGCCGAACCAGAGCTCGTTCTCGGGGCCGAACCAGTCGTACAGCTTGTCACCGACGAAGCCCCCGAGCAGGGAACCGCCGCCGGGGCCGAGGAGCCCGGTACCGATCTCGACGCCCGCGGCGTCGTTGGCGACCCGGTCCTTGCTCGGCAGGTGGCTGACCGGGTCGTTCTCCGCGTCGCCGACCCACACGTGCTCGGGGGCGATGTGCAGTTGCGAGGCCTTCTGCGCGCCGGTGCCGGGAGAGCCGACGAGGATGATGTCGTCGGCGCCGTTGCCGCCGGGCATCTGCGCGCCCAGGCCCACCGTGGTGGAGCCGTAGCTGTGGGCGAGGGCGACCAGGTGCGCGGGCGGCCCGTCATGGGTGGCGCGCAGGCCGGCCATGAACCGGTCGTAGGAGGCACCGCCCTTGGACGCGCGGTCGGTCCCCATCACCTCCAGCGGGCGCAGGTCGCCGTCGGCGAGCTTCTCCAGGCCCGGCGGCGGGTCGTAGCCGAGCCAGACCATCGACGCGACCTCGGCGTTGGGGTCGGCGTTGTGCGCGGCGTTCCACACGTTCAGGGCGCGGTCGCCGTCCTTGCCGCCGACGGCGGCGAGCGTGGTGCCCAGCCCGGGCACGTACGCGCTGACGTTCTTCGCGGTGTCCGGGTTGCCGTAGCAGAGGATGCCGCGGCCCTGGCCCTCCTCGCTGACGCCGAGCAGGAACATGGGGGGCTGCTTGTCCTTGCCGGACTCCAGCCGCGCCCTGATCGCGTGGAAGCCCTCGAGCTTCTGCTTCTCGCCGTCCGTCAGCCCGGACTTGTGCTCGTACGTGGTGATGAGGTTGGCGAGGTTCAGCCGGTTGGCCTGGTTCCGGGCCTCCGCCGGGATGCCGTCGCGCATGCCCAGCAGGTCCGGATGGGACTCGATGAGCCGCTGCTGCTCGTCGGGTGCCAGCCCCTTCCACCAGGAGTTGACCTCGGTGGGCTGGGCGCCGGCGGGCGGGAACCCGGCGGCCATCAGGTCGATGCCCTGCTGGGTGACGGCCTTCAGGTCGGCGGCGGCCTTGTCGGCGTCGAGCCCCGTGCCGTTGCGGGCCCGCGCGGTCAGGTCGTCGAGCAGTTTGGCGACCTTCTGGTCGGCGTTGTCGGCGATGCCGACGGCGTGGGATATCCGGTTCGCGAGCGCCTTCGCCCGTTCGGGGACGTTGTACCCCGGGTCGTTCCGCTCGGCCTGGGACGGCGGGGGCCAGGACACGGCCCCGTCGTCGGCGACGGTCAGCCCCAGGTTCTGCGCCTCCTGCAGCGCGACCTTCAGCTCGGACTGGGCCAGCAGGAAGTTCTCCGAGGCCTCGCGCAGCAGCCCGGAGACCGCCGACATCTCGGTGTGCGCCGCGTCCAGACGGGTGCTGGTGCGCTGCAGGGAGGCGTTGGCGGCACCGGCGGCGTTGCCGACCCAGTTCGCGTTGAGGATGTGCTTGGTGACCTCGTGCTGCATCGTCTGGACGTGCTTGCCGAAGTTGCCGGCGAGGGTGTCGTACGCGGTGGCGGCCGGCTGGAGGCCGGACAGGTCGGCGTCGCGCAGCTGGGCGAGGGTGACCATCAGCCACCCGCCTGCGGCTTGAGGGAGGCGGCGCTGTTCTTGTCCGCGTTGCGGTAGCCGGCCGCGGTCTGGCTCAGCTTCAGACTGACCTGGTCGACCTCGGTGGCGAGGTTCTTCAGGCACTCCTCCCACGCGGTCGCGCAGTTCTTCAGCGAGGCGCCGACGCGCCAGCCGGACAGGGCGGCGGCGGCCTTGTCCGAGGGGTCGTGAATGGTCTTGAGCTCGTTCGGCATCGCCTCGGCGGTCTCCTTGGCCGCCTTGGCCGCCGCGTCCAGGTCCGCGGGGTTGACGCCGAAGGTCGGCGCGATCGGCGCCCCGGCCGGTGGGAGCCCATAGAGCCCGACCGGTCCGCCCGGGTCCGCGTAGGCGTTCATGGTTGTCCGTCCCCCTGCTCGTCGACCTGCGGTGCGCGGACGAACCAGCCCTGGGGCAGCGGCTTGGCGATCGAACAGATATGTGCCCGAACTGGTTCATTCGTGCAGGTGAACGTAGCAGACCCGGCTCATCCCCCTGGCTCCCGGCCGGCGCAGCGCTGTGGCGGCGCGATCAGGGCGCGACCGAACTGACCGGCGGCTCAGGTGCGTTGGCGGCGCGGACCGACCTCTGGCGTCCCGCCACGCGGCGAGGCACCGCGCGGCGGGACGACGCTCCGGCCTACCGCGCGGCGAGGCGGCGGCCGAGGTCCTCCAGATAAGGGGCGCCGTAGGCGTCCGTGAGGTCGTCGAGGTCGATCATCGGCGGGATGTCGATGACGGGCTGGCGCTCGACGAGGAAGGCCACCGTCTCGTGGACGATCCTGGTCTCGTCCGCGCCGGTGACCTGCGGCTGGTCGAGGACGCCGTCGGTGACCCGGATCCGGGTCTCGGCCTCGACGACACCCTCACGGACCCGAACCAGGTGCTCGTGGTCGCCCAGGGGCTCGACCTGGATCTCAACTCCCATGGCAGTCTCCGCCTTTCAGTTCCGCGTGTTGCGCGTGTTCCGCTCCGCGAGGCCCTGCGGCCGTTCGGCCGTGAAGCCGTGAGGCCGTACGGCCGTGAAGCCGTGGGGTCGCGGCTATGTGGATGCTAACGCCCGGTCGGCGCGGCGACGGTGCGGGCCGCTCGTGCCGGGTTCAGGGCGAGAGCGTCCGGCTCGCCAGCACCGTTCCCTGGGCGTCGTACGCGGCGAGCCTGATGCCCTCGAGTGGGTGCGCCTTCGGATCGTCGGAGGTCTTCCGGCCGGGCCCCCAGACGTAGCCGGTGGCATAGCCCGGGTTGCCGGGGAGCGAGGCGACGGTGGCCCAGTACGACCGGCCGTCCACCTCGACGGCCATCCGGGCCACCTGTCCGGGCCCGTGGTAGACGAGGTTGTACAGGCCCTCCTGGTACTGCGGGGGGTTCCCGTAGTACTGCATGGTGATCTCGGTCGCGCCCCCCGCCCAGGAGTGCCCGCCGCAGCCCGGACCGGTTCCGTACGCGGGGGCGTCGTGGATGCAGATCTCCTGGTCCTTCAGCTGCATCCACCAGTCCTGGCGGCCCAACGGCAGCTGCCGGCCGGGCTCCACCACCACGGCCTCGGGGGCCGGCCCCTCCGGCAGCCGCGGAGCCTGCGAGGCCGGCCCGACGGCCGGGCCCCCGTGCTGCGCGGACAGCACCGTGGCCGTGCCGGCCACCACCGCGAGCGCGGCCACCACCGCCGACGCGCCCATCGCCACCCGGCGCCGCTGGCGGCGCACGTGGACCCGCACGGGCCCGGCGGACCAGTCCGCCACCGCGACCCGGGCCGCCTCGTCCCGCAGAGCGCCGCGCACCATGTCCTCGGTGTCCATCACCTGTTGCCTCCGTTCGTGCCGTCGATCGTCGAGTCGGTGTCCGCCGCGCGCGGTGCGTGCGGGGCGTGCAGGGCTTGCGGGGCGTGCAGGGCTTGCGGGGCGTGCAGGGCTTGCGGGGCGTGCAGGGCTTGCGGGGCGTGCAGGGCCTGTGGGGCGTACGGGGCCAGCGCCGGGTGGGCGCGCAGTTTCGCCAGGCCCCGGCTGGCCTGGCTCTTCACGTTGCCCTGCGAGCAGCCGAGCACGTCGGCGACCTGGCGCTCGCTCATGTCCTCCCAGTAGCGCAGGACGACCACGGCCCGCTGGCGCTGCGGCAGCTCGGCCAGCGCCTGGAGCAGCACCGAGCGCTCCTCGACGTCGCGGTGGCCGCCGCCGCCCGCGGTGGACGCCCGGTCGGGCAGGACGGGCACGAGCAGCTGCCTGACCCGGCGCCGCCGGTGACGGTTCAGGTTGTTGTTCACCAGGGCCCGGTGGACGTAGGCGTCCGGCTCGTCCAGGCGGCTGATCCGGGACCAGTTCCTGAAGACCTTCGCGAACGTCGCCTGCACCACGTCCTCGGCCTCGTGGTGGTCGCCGGTGAGCAGGTAGGCGGTGCGCACCAGCCGCCGCCAGCGTGTGGCGGCGAACGCCTCGAAGTCGGGCTCCCGCGGGCCGGGGCCGTCGGCGGACACCAGTGCCGTGACGGGCCGGGGCCGTTCCTCCGGTGGGACGTGCAATGTGCTCGCGGTCATCCGATTCCTCTTCGCATCCACGCGACGGCCCGACCGGACCGCCGCTCTGCCCTACTCACCCCCGCGCCGCGAAAGGGGTTGCACGGCTCGGTCGGCAAGAACGGGCAGCGATAACGGTCCGCGAGAACGGTCGGCAAGAACGGGCGGCGAGAAAGGGTGGCGGGCTCAGCGGCCGGGGCCGTCGGCGATCCGGTCGACGTGGGAGAGGACGGCGCCGGCGCCGTCCTCGGCCGCCATGAGCCCGGCGACGGCGGCCGCGCGGCGGCGGACGGGCTCGGCCAGGGCGGCCGTGATCGCGGCGGCGAGGCGTTCGGCGGTGAGCTCCGCGAACGGCACGGGCTCCGGGGCGACTCCCAGCCGGTGCAGCCGCGCCGCCCAGAACGGCTGGTCGGCCATGACGGGCACCGGTACGGCCGGGACTCCGGCGCGCAGCGCGGCGCCGGTGGTGCCCGCTCCGGCGTGGTGGACGACGGCGGCCGTGCGGGGGAACAGCCAGTCATGGGGCACGTCGCCGACGGAGAGGACACCGTCACCCGCCGCCCTCAGCCCGGCCCAGCCCGCCTGGACCACCGCGCGCACACCCGCCCGCCGCACCGCCGCCGTCACCAGCTCACCGAGCCGCGCGCCCTCCCCCGGCGCCATGCTGCCGAACCCGATGAACACCGGCGCCGGACCGGCCCTGAGGAAGTCGACCAGTTCGGCCGGAGGCTGCCAGCCGAGCGGCCGGGCGGGCCACCAGAAGCCCGCCACCTCGACCGGGGCCGGCCAGTCCGCCGGGCGCGGCAGCAGCACGGGGCTGTAGCCGTGGACGACCGGACGGGTGTGCCCGAGCGGTTCCGGCGGGGTCGTGCGGGGAAGGCCGAGGCGCTCGCGCAGCCGGGCCACGGCACCCGAGAACAGCCGGTCCGCGCTCCGGAGCCGCTCCTGCCCGGCGGCGAGGTTGCCCTCCGGTCCCAGGTCCCCGCCGCCGGCGGGGCCGGGCAGCGGGAACTCCCTGGTGGCGAAGGCGGGCGTGAGGTACGTGCCGAGGACGGGCACGCCGTGGGCCTCCCCGGCCGTCAGACTGAACGGCGACGGGGCGAAGGCGGTGAGCAGCAGGTCGGCCCCGCCGGCCACGGCGTCCGCCACGCCGTCGGCGAGCCCGTCCACGAACGCGGCCGTCAACGCGCGGGTCTCCGCCGGGGACGTCGCGCGGGCCCTGTCACGGATGAACGCCTCCGGGTCCCCCGGCACCGGCCGGTGTTCCAGGCCGCAGGACTCGACCAGCGTCGCGAAGGTCGGATGGGCGGCCACGGCGACCCGGTGCCCGGCGTCCACCAGGTGTCGGCCCAGGCCGGTGAACGGGGCGACGTCCCCGCGGGAGCCGGTCGTGACGATCAGGATGCGCATGGCGTGATTCTCCACGGCGGGCCGGTGCCCGGTCAGGGCTCGGCGCGTCGGTCCGCCGGTGCCCGGTCAGGGCTCGGCGCGTCGGTCCGCCGGTGCCCGTTCCGTGGGCCCTGGCCGCCGCCGGCTCCCGGCGGGTTCGTCGCGCTGCTCGTACGTCCACACCGCCAGCTGGGTGCGCGAGGCGAACCCCAGCTTGTCCAGGATGCGTTCGACGTGGTTCTCCGCGGTGCGCTGCGCGATCGTCAGACGCGCCGCGATGTCCTTGTTGGTGAGGCCTTCGGCGACCAGTTCCGCGATCTGGCTCTCGCGCCGCGTCAGTCCCGGCACCCCGGCCGCGTCCTCCAGGACGTAGGCCATCGCCTCGTCCACGGTGGCGCGCGCTCCGCGACGGAACTCCCGGTCGAAGGCGGCGGCGGACAGCGCCTCCCGCGCCGCGGCGTCGAAGCGCAGGTGCCGGGCGCGCATGAACGGCGCCGCGCCGAGTCGCCCGCCCAGCGACTCCCACAGCAGGTGCAGCACCCCCAGGAGCCGGGCGGTGCGCCGCGGGTCGTCCCGGGTGCTCCACGCGATGACCTCCACGCACATGGCCACGTCCCACCAGTCCTGGAACGGGCGCAGCCGGGCGATGGCCGCCCTGGCGTGGGTGATCGCGTCGGCGGGCGCGTCGGCGCGCAGGGCCAGCAGGGCGCGGGCGAGCAGGGCCATGCCGCGCAGCCATGACTCGTCGTGCGCGCGGGCGGCCTCCTCGACCTCTCGGCACGCCTCGTCGGCGACGGCGGCCTGGCCTCCGTAGGCGTTCGCGATGGCGAACTTGACCCGGCATTCGAGGGCCGCGTCGAGGCAGCCCAGCGCGCGGAACTCGCTGTGCGCCCGCGCGAACAGCTCGGCGGCGCTCGCGAAGTCCTCCCGCCAGACGGCGAGGATCCCGTGGTGGTGCCGCACCCAGGCCGACTCCCGCCGGTGTCCGCCCCGCCTGGCCACCGCCTCGCAGGCGGCGAGGGCGCGGCGGACCTCGTCCTCCGGGTCGCCCTGCAGGATGCGCAGGTACGTCTCGGTGACCAGGGCCTGTACGCGGACGGCGGCGTCCGTCCCCGCGGCGTCGTCGCCCTCGTCCTGGGCGCGGTCGGCGGTGAGCAGCTGCGACAGCCAGTGGCACCCCTCGGGCAGCAGGCCCGCGGTGATCCAGTAGTGCCGGGGCGACACGGCCAGGGCCAGACCGGCCCGCGCCTGCCCGGGCCGCTCCAGGCAGAACTCCAGCGCCGCGCGCAGGTTCGGGTGGTCCAGGCGCAGCCGTGTGAACCAGTCGACCTGCCGGGGCCCGAACCACTCCCGCCCGGCTCGTGCGGTCAGTTCGGCGTACCGGTCCCGGTGACGGCCGCGCAGCGCGTCCAGCGAACCGGACGCGGCCAGCCGCTCGTGGCCGTACTCCCGTACCGTCTCCAGCATGTGATAGCGCGAACGCCCGTTCACCTGGCGGCAGTTGACGATCGACCTGGCCACCAGGCCGTCCAGGGTGTCGAGCAGGGCGGCGGGCGGCAGTTCGGCGTCCGCGCAGACCTGTTCGAGGCCCTCCAGGTCGAAGCCGCCGCGGAACACCGAGGCCCGCGCCCAGAGCAGTCGTTCGCGCGCCGTGCACAGGTCGTGGCTCCAGTCGATCAGCGCGCGCAGGGTGCGCTGCCGGTCGGTGGCGACGCTGCTCCCGCCGGTGAGCAGCGCGAACCGGTCGGTGAGCCGCTCCAGGATCTCCTGCGGCGTCAGGCTCCGGATGCGGGCCGCGGCCAGCTCGATCGCGAAGGGCAGCCCGTCCAGGCGGCGCACGAGCTCGGCGACGGCGGCGGCGTCCGCGCTGGTCAGGGTGAAGCCGGGCAGCACGGCGGCGGCCCGGTCGGTGAACAGCGCGACGGCCGGGTTGCCGCTCAGGACGCGCAGGCCGTTGCCCTGGCCGGCGCCGGCGTCCGCGTCCGGCACCGGCAACGGCTCGACGGGGAAGACCTGTTCGCCCGCGATGCCGAGCGGCTGCCGGCTGGTCGCCAGGACTCGCAGTCCGGGCGCGGCCCGCAGCAGCGTGTCGGTGAGCCGGGCGCACGCGTCGAGCAGGTGCTCGCAGTTGTCCAGGACCAGCAGGGCCCGCCGCTCGCGCAGCCGGGCGGCGAGGACGGCCGTCGCATCGGCGCCGGGGCGGCCCGGGTTCGCCGCGTCGAGGGTGCCGAGGACGCTCGGTGCGAGCAGCTCCGGGTCCCGCAGGTCGGCGAGTTCGGCGACGTACACGCCGTCGGGGAAGGCGGAGCGCGCCGCGCCCGCCGCCACCCGCAGCGCCAGCCGGGTCTTGCCCACGCCACCGGTTCCGCTGAGCGTGACCAGGCGCGCGCCGGAGAGCAGCCGGGCGATCCGGGCGGTCTCCGCCCGCCGCCCGACCAGCGGCGTCAGTGCGACGTCGACGCCGGCGAACGTCCCGGTGGCTGCCCCCGTTTCCATGGGTCGCCATCTTACGGACGCACGGGAATTGAGTAGTTCTCCCGTTGCCCCGCCGCGCGAAGCCGCCCGAGACTCGACAACCGCGGTACCGGGCGATCGAGTGAGGTGTGTGGTGTCGGCAGGCACGGCGGCGGGGTCGGAGCGGACCGGGCGGCTGGGGCAGCGGGTGTGGACCTACCAGGGGGTCTACGCACGCAGGCCCCTGAGCGCGTTCTTCGCGCTCCTCATCGCGTTCATCGTGATGTGCACCCTCGTCGGCGAGTACTACGACGAGGAGTCCTCGTTCCGCCTCGTGTTCTGGGCGGTGGTCGTGGCGGGCGTGCTGTGCTTCGCCCTGTGCGTGCGGCACGCCCACATCAGGATCCGGGAGTACGAGCACGGCTTCGAGCTGCTCCGGCCGGGGCGGCGCACGCTGCGGTACGCGTGGCAGGAGATCGCGTCCGTCGAGTCGACCCGGGTGTCCGTCCACTTCAACTTCGCGCACTCGCACGACGTGCTCAAGACCGTGATCCGCCCGTACACCGGCGACCGGATCCGGGTCAGGGGCCTGGACTACGTCAAGGTCCGCGAGGAGTGCGGCTTCTGGGGGCTGATCAAGCAGGCCACCCCCGACACCGGCGAACGGTTCGTCACGATCGCGACGCGGGCCGTCGGCGAGGCCCGCGCGCAACGCCTCGTGGACGAGCTCGGCGCGGGCGGCGCGTTCCGCTGGGGCGCCCTGACCTTCACCGCCGAAGGGATGACGCTCGCCCCCTTCGCCGAGCCGGTCGCCTGGTCCCGGATCGCCCTCGTCTCCGCGACCCCGGCCAACGGCGTCCTGCTCGACGTGGAGGGGCTGGCCGCGCACGTCGGCAGCCAGGCCCTGAGGGCGCAAGCAATAAAGAAGGGCTACAGCACCGACGGGGACCAGCTGAGGGTGTTCGTGCCCGTCCGCCGCCCCGGCTCGGACTACCTGGCGCTGAGCATCCTGCTCGCCTACGGCGCCGCCGTGCACGGCGGGACGGACGAAGGACGGTAGGGCGGCGGGGTGGTAGGGCGTCAGCGGCCGAAGCCGTCGTCCGGGGTGCCGGGCGCCGGCGGGTGGCAGAGGTGGCCGGATTCGGTGGCGTGGACGCTGTAGAGCAGTTGGTCGTCGGCCGTGAAGGTGAAGGCGACACTCACTCCGGGGAGTTCGGCGGCCTGGGTGGCGAAGGCGAACTCGCGGTCCGAGCGGTGCAGTTCCCGCCATTCGAGGCCGACTCCGGCGAACGCGTCGGCCAGCCGGTCGAATCGGACGCCGGTCGGAAAGGTACGGAATTCCCCCGGTGCGCCGGCCGGAATCCGGACCGATTCGTACCAGGTGCGCAGCGAAAGGCGGTTGACGATCCGGCACTGGCAGGATTCGAAGGTGACGTCGCCGCACCCGAACCAGTGCGGCCAGCGTCGTCTCTGGTTGATCCGGCCGGATTTCTCGAACGGTCCGAGCCGTTCGACGATGTCGGCCAGACCATCCAGCGGTTGGATTCCGCCGAGCCTCGCGGCCGATCCGAATTCCGTCAACACCCGGATAAATTCCATGTGTTCATGATGGCACAGCGAAGTGTCGGGAGAAATCGAATGCGGTGCGGCCCGCCCCGGAGGGAAGACCGCACCGCACCCTGATCAACACACTCTGATCAGCACATCCTGATCACCGCACCGTCAGCCCATCCGCTCCAGCGCGTCGATCAGGAACTTCAGTTCCAGCGCACGGTTGGTGGAGCAGCTCCAGCCGCCGCCCCAGGTGCCGGGCTGATTGCCCGGGGTGTTGAAGATGCGCATGGCATCCCTCGCCACCGACTTGATCTCCTCCCGCAGCGACTTGTCGGACTTGATGATGTCGATCACCGCGTCGATCTCCGCCTGGGTGGCGTCGCGCGGCGCGGGCCGCCCGACGATGCCCCGGATGCTGCCCTTCTCGTCGGGGCGCAGGGCCACCTCGGCGCCGTTCAGCAGGTTGATGTGCGAACCCTTGGCGCAGAAGTCGTCGTGCAGCACCGCTGCCCGCTTGATGCCGCAGAACCTCTTCTTCCCCGCGGCGAGCCGCAGGCTGCCGGCCGATGCGCCCTCGGGGCGCAGGAACGCGGCGGAGACCGCGCCCGAGGCGCCCTCGGCGGCCAGCTCCAGCACGCACTCCCCGTCGGCGGCCTTCCTGGCGTCCTCGATCACCTTGCGCAGGCGGTCGATGGCCCGCTTGGCCGCCACCGACTCCTCGAAGAACTTCCCGATGCCCTCGCCGATCCGGATGACCGCCTTGCTGACGGCCGGGAGCTTGCCGACCACGACCACCAGGCTCGCCACGTTGAGCGCCGTCCACAGGCAGCCCTCGACGTCCCCCTCGGTGAAGCACTTCTTGGCGTCGGTGACCCCGAGCACGTCGAGCAGGATCTCCCCGCCGTTCTCCTTCACCCAGTCGAGGACGTCCTTGGCGGCGTCCGCCTTGGCCTTGCGGAACTCGTCGACGCAGCTCTGACCGCACTGGGCCAGCAGCAGCTGCTCGTCGTTCGCGCTGAGGTCCGGGCCGGTGTCGGCCGGACCGGCCGTCACCTGGGCGGCCCGGGCCGCCTGCGCCGCCTGCTCGTCCTTGCGCTGCTGCTCCTCGGCCCGCTGGGCCGACTGGTCGGCCTGCTGGGCGGCGCCCTGGGCGTTGGCCGCGGCCTTCTCGGCCTCGGTCGCCGCTTTGTCCGCCTGCTCGGCGGTGGCACGGGCCCTGGCCGCGTCGGCCTCCGCCGCGGTCGCGCTGCTGCGCGCGGTGGCGGCGTCCTGCTCGGCCGCCGTGGCCGCCGCCCGGGCGGCGCCGGCCTCGTTCGCGGCGTCGGTCGAGGCGGCCGCCGCGGCGAACGCGTCGACGTGGGCCTGCTCGTCGTACTTCGCGGTGTTGGTCTCGGCGACCTTCGCCGCCGCGGCCTCGTTCGCCGCCTGGGCGGCCGAGGCGCGCGCCTGCTGCAGCGAGGCGAGCGCCCTGGTGGTGTCGGCCGCCGCGTTCGCGCTGGCCTGGGCGGCCGCCTTGGCGTCGCTGCCGGCCTTGGCCGCCAGCGCGGCCGCCGTGGCGGCGGCCTTCGCCGCCTCGTCCGCGCGGGCCCGGGCGGCGTCGTTCTGCTGCTGGGCCAGGGTCTTGCCGCTCTGGCCGACCAGTACGGCCAGCGCGGCCGCGGAGTCGGTCTCCCGGTACGGCGTGCCGAGCGCGATCGCCTGGTTCCCGGCCGTGATCGCCGCGGCCGCGGTGTCCCTGGCGGCGAGCGCGGAGAGCGAGGCCGCGTGGGCCCGGCCGGCGGCGCGGGCGCTGTCGGCGGCGGCCTGGGCTGACTGCAGCTGGGCCGCCTTCTGCGCCAGTTCGGCCTTGAGGGCGGCGGCAGCGGCCACCTTCACCTGCTCGGCCGCGTTCTTGACGTTCTGTGCGGCCTGCTCGGAGGCGGCGATCGCGTCCGCCGCCGCGGCGTGCGCGGTGGAGGCGGCCGCGCTGGTGATGGCGACGTCGGCCTGGGCCGCGTCCGAGGCGGCCTGGGCCCGCTGGGCCGCGCCGGTCGCCTCGGTGGCCGCCGCCCGGGCGGCGATGGCGCTGCGGCCGGCCGCGTCGGCCGCGGCCCTGGCACCACCGGCCGCGGTCGTGGCCTCGGCGGCGGCGGCCTTGGCCTGGTCCGCCGCCTGTCGGCTCTCCTTGGCGTCGGCGCTGCCGGCGGCCGCGTCGGCGGCAGCCTCCAGGGCCTTCTGCCGGGCGGTGGCGGCGTCCTTGCGGGCCTCCGCCGCCGCGGCCGCGTCCCGGGCGAGGTAGGCCTGCGCCTCGGCCGTCTTCGCGGCGCTCTCCTTGTCCGACGCGGTCTTCCCGGCGCTCTCGGCGGCGCTCAGCGCGGCCGCCGCGGCGGCCCGCTTCTTGGTCGCTTCCGCCTCGGCGGCGGCCGCCTTGGCCCGTTCGCCGTCGGCCTTCTGCCGCGCGGCGGCCGCGTTGGCGCGCTCCTGCTCGGCGACGGCCCGCTTGGCGTGCGCGTCGTCGGCGGCCGCCTTGGCGTCCCGCTCGGCCTGCTGCGCCTGCTCCCGGTCGGCCTTGGCCCGGGCGGCGGCCTGGGCCGCCTGGTCGGCCTGGGCGGCCGCGGCGGCGGCGGCGGCCTTGGCCTGGTCCGCGGCCTCCTGGGCGACGGCGCGCTGGAACTCGGCCTGGGTGGCGTGGGTCTGGGTGTCGGCCAGGGCGTAGAGCGCACCGCTGTCGGCCTGGCCGGCGGCGACCGCGTTCAGGGTGGTCTCGATCGCCTTGGACGCCGTCTGCGCGGCCGCCGCCGACGCCTTGGTGACCTGCGCCGACTGCAGCGCGTGGGTCAGTCCGCGACCGTACGGGGTGCCGCCGGACTCGGCGATCTTCCCGGCCTCGGACTGTGCGGCGGTCGCCCGGTCGGCCTGCGCCTTGGCGGAGGCCGCGGCCTGTCGGGCGATCGCCAGCTGGGCGCTGACCGCGTTCCGGGCGTTCGCCATCGCCGCGGTGGCGTTGGCGAAGGTCTGCGGCTTCGGGTAGTTGGGGTCGTTCGACGGCTTGCCCTGCCAGTACTTCTGGAAGACCAGCATCCGGCTGACGATGAACGCCTGGCCCTGGGCCTCCACCATCGCGCTGGTGGCGGTCCGCAGGTTCTGGTAGGCCGTCAGGTCGGCGGAGACGATGTCGCCGCGCTGCTTGGCCTGGTCGCCCAGCTCGGCCTGCCACTCGGCGCTGGCGGTGGCCACCACCTCGTTCAGGATGTGCTGGGGGTCGAGCGGGTCGCTCGCGTCGCAGCCGGCCCACTGGGCCTTGAGGTCCTCGACCTCGGTGCGGAACTCCACCGAGTCCTTCGCCGGGGCGACCGTGGGCAGACCGCCGAGCCGGATGAACCGGGCGATCTGGTAGGCCGACAGGCGCTTGAGGACGTCCTCGTTGACGAAGAACCCGTACCAGCTCGGCCCGCCGCCGTTACCGGCCGCCGCCCGGCGCTCCTGGTAGATCGCGATCGCCCGGTCCAGGGCGGCCTGGGAGGGCTTCGGCGGGCCCGTCGGGTCGACGAGCTTGCCGTCGCCCAGGAAGGCCCAGATCGGAGCGCCGTAGCCGGGCTTGTTCAGGAAGGACATGTAGTCGGGGCCGGAGACCGCGAACGGCTTGGTGATGTCCGTCCAGGCCCCCTCGCGGGCCAGCTCGGCGTCCTGGATCGCGCGCTGGTCGCGCTGGTCGTCCACCGCGGCGGCCGCGATCGGCCCGTACCCCCACCCGCTGACCGCCGCGGCGCGGACGTCGGCGACCGTGCCGGCCAGGGCCTTGGAGGTCAGTGCCTTGACCTTGGGTCCGCCCGCGTGCAGCGCGAAGGCCAGCGAGCAGCGGTCGTCGCGGACCACGCTGTCGGCGATCGCCACGTTCGACGCCTCGACGTCCGACAGCGCGCGCTGCCAGATCCGGACGTCGGCGATCCGCCCGGGGAGGTGGTCGCCCGGCTGGCCGGCCCACATCCCGCGGCCGATGTTCAGCTCGCCGGTGGCCTTCCAGGTGGCGGTGTGCGGGGTGGTGGCGACCTTGACGCCGTTGACGAACAGCCGGATCACGCCGGCCGCGGCGTCGTACTCGCCGGTGAGGTGGGTCCAGCCGCTCTTCTCGGTCAGCGCGACGGTGCCGTCCGCGGTGTCCCAGCCGATGTTCTCCGAGTCGCCCCGCGGCATGCCGAACAGCGGCTTGCCGTCCGGATTCACCTTCAGGTAGAAGCCGGAGACCCGGCTGCCGCCCTCGGTGACCACCGCGTACGAGGCGTCCGGCTTCTTGTCGAGCTGCACCCAGGCGGAGACCGTGAAGGACTGGTCGGTCGGCACGGTGAGCGGGACGGAGTCGTACTGGTTGGCGCCGTCCAGCCGGAGCGAGCGGACGGTGTGGCCGGGGATCCCCCAGATGACCTCGTTGTCGGTCCCGGGTCCGGCGTGCGCGCCGTTGTGGTGGACGGCGCGCGGGCCGCCGTCGATGAGGTTCGGCGCGGTCTTCTCGTCGCTCCACTCGTAGTCGTAGTGGGCGACCTCGCCGTTGACCGCGAAGGCGGGCGCCGCGGGCACGTCGGCCGGGGCGGCGGAGCGGACGGGCGCCGCGTGCGCCGCGGAGGTCACCAGGGACATCGCCGTGGCTATCGCGGTGACGCCCAGGACCCTGGCCACGGCGCGGCGCGCCCGGCGTGAGCGGATCGGTAATCTGGTCTGCATGGGAGTGGCTGTTCTCCTGATGGTGGCCGCAAGATGAGCCGCCCGGCGTCCGGGCGGGAGCACCAGGAGCGCGCGCTGCCTCGGGGCGGCGCGATCGTGCGGGCCGACGACCGGTCAGCTCACGGGCCGCTCAGGGCCCTTGCTGATCCGTCGCCCGCACCGCACCGTTCGCGTCGTCCGCGTCGGTTCGCACGTGAGTGGTCGATCGCCGGCCGACGCGTCGACGCACGCGGGCAGGCCGAAACGCCTGCCGCGTGGTCCCCCCCGGTTCCTGCGGTTCTTCCCCCCGGAAGCCGGCCGCCCCGCCGGTGAGGGCCGAGGGTGGCTCGGCCATCCCGCAACTGATGACCGCTGAGATCGTTCCACTCGCATACGACGCATCGATACCGCCGATCGACGGGGCGCCGCCCCCGTCGATCGGCGGGGCCCGAACGGCCGCCGCCACCAGCGCCCGACGCCATGTGCAGCGGCCTGGCCTCGCTGACCATGGCCGGCAAGCAGTACCCGGGAGCCGCCTACCCCACCTCCAAGACCGCGGTCAACATGCTCACCGTCCAGTTCGCCAAGGCCTTCCCGCAGATGCGGATCAACGCCGTGGAACCCGGCCACACCGCGACCGACCTGAACCACCACCAGGGCACCCAGACCGTCGAACAGGGCGCCGAGATCATCGTCCGGATGGCACAGACAGGACCGGACGGCCCGACCGGCGGCTACTTCGGCGCGGCGGGCCCCCTGCCCTGGTAGCCCTCCGCCAGCGCCCACCGGCTCCCCACCTCGCCCTTTGACTTCGCACACGCCGTGCCACCAGCATGGCCGCGACCACCGGGGAGGGGCCTGTGACGGAACGCACCGTCCGAATGTCGAAGCGCGGACGACGGAACCGCCTGACCGCCGTAGCGGCCGTAGCCGTTCTCGGTGGCGGCTTCGCGATCAACACCTGGCTGGACCGGGGCCCGGAGACCGAGGTCCACGAAGGCCCCGTGGCCGGCTACCCGCTGCTGGTCGGCTCCGACGGCCACACCCTGACGCTCAACATCGGCTGGAGCTGCGAGAAGCAACCCGAGCTCGTGGCCCGCGAGACCGCCGGTGCGGTGAAACTCTCCCTGCGGCACACGGTCGACCCGAGGGGCTGCGACCTGGGCGGCCTCGGACAGATCACAGCCCACCTGAACGAACCCCTCGGAACCAGGGCCCTGAACGACGCCACCGGCAGACCCGCCGTCCACTTCGACGAGCGCGACCTCCGGCGGCCCGCGTTCCTTCCGGAGAACTACTACCCCTACCCCGCGGGCAGGATGGTCCACCTGCCCGGCCTGGCCCCGCTCCCGACCGACACCCCGGCCTGGGCCAGCGGATACCGGCTGGGAACCGGGCCCGAACAGGGGTCCCTGATCATCAGCCAGACCCTCCGCAGCAGCGCACCACCGGCCGGCCGGGCCGCCGTCGTCAAGGGCCACCCCGCGACCATCACGCCACCGGACTCCAACGGCGCGCCCCGTTCGGTGACATGGTCCGACGGGACGTACACCTTCGTCGTCACCACCGGTGGTCCGCCGCGGCTCTCGGACGAGGAGCTCGTCCACGTCGCGGAGAGCCTGGGGTAGGGCCTCGGCCGCAGAGCAGCTCTCGGTGTTCCGGCGGCCGCCGATCCGCCTTGCCGGGTTGTCGACCTCGACGTCGATCGCACACCGCCGAGGTGAATCGACGGTGTGTCAGATCGGCTGCGGGCCTGGGCTCGAACTGTCTGATCCACAGTGTCGGAGGGCAGGCACCCCCCTGCCGAAAGATCCCCTCCTTCCCCCTTCCGGGAGCAGATCGTGAAGTTCTCACCGCCGGCCGCCGCCGGTCAGCCCAACGCGACGGCAAGCAGGCCCCGTACCGGTTCGGCCGTTCGCGGCTGGCCCGCGCTGGCCGCCGCGGCCGGCATGCTCTGTGTCGCCGGCATCGCCCCGGTGGCACTGTCCGGGACCGCCCACGCGCAGGGCTCCTGCACGGTCTCGGGCCCCACCCCCACCTGTACCTTCGCCTTCACCGGCGGCGAGCAGACGTTCACCGTCCGGCCGGCGTCACCCAGGTCGACGTCACGGCGATCGGCGCGGCCGGCGGCCTGGAGGGTGTCAACAACACGCCCGGCGGCCGTGGCGCGCAGGTTGCGGGCACGCTCACCGGACTGTCCGCGGGTCAGACCCTCTACGTCGAGGTCGGCGGCACCCCCACGCTCGACACCTCCGCCTGCTACGTGTTCTCGCCGTGCCTCGGCGGCTTCAACGGCGGTGGCACGACCCGCTTCGGCGGCGGCGGAGGCGGGGGCTCCGACGTCCGCACCCAGCCCCGCACCACTCCGCTCACCACCACCGACTCCCGCCTCGTCGTGGCCGCGGGCGGCGGTGGAGCCGGCGAGGTCTTCAGCTCCTCGTGCCCGGGAAGCCAGGGCGGGGACGCCGGCCAGCCGGGCGCGAACGGAACGTGCAACGGGGGAATGGGCGGCGGGGCGGGCACGGCGACCCAGGGCGGCGCCGGCGGTGTGGCCACCGGCGGTACGAACGGCGCGCCCGGCACGCTCGGCACCGGCGGCAACGGCGGTGGCAACGGCGGTGGCACCGGCGGAGCGGGCGGCGGGGGCTACTACGGTGGTGGCGGCGGTGCCAGCCTCAACGGCCTGACCTCTCCGTTCGGGAGCGCGGGTGGTGGCGGCGGCGGGTCGTCCCTCGTCCCCTCCGGCGGCAGCGGCCCCACGGTGACCAGCACCGCCGCGGGCGTCACCATCAGCTACACCACTCCGGGCAAGCCGGTGAACACGCACCTGATCCCGCTGCCCCAGAACTCCCGGCTCGGCCGGCCGGTGGTCCTCGACGACCTGGTCTGCCCGGCCGACCGGGGCGCCACGACCCCGCCCACCGGCACCGTGACGTTCACCGACACCACGACCGGCACCACCCTGGGCACGGCCCGCCTGGTCCTCAACCTCGGGAACTGCGCCGCCGCGGGGCGCGTCGTCTTCTTCCGGACCACCGGCGCGCACGTCATCACGGCCGTCTACAGCGGTGACACGATCTACCAGGGCAACAGCGGGAACCCCGAGACCACCACGGTGGCGGTGACCCCCTGAGGACGCCGCGGGAGCGGGGGGGGGGGGGGGGGGGGGGGGGGGGGGGGGGCGCGCCGCGGGGGGGGGGGGGCCGGGCCCCCCCCCCGCGGCGCGGGGGGGGGCGGGGGCGCGCGGGCGGGGGGGGGGGC
>NZ_JBICYZ010000015.1:0-157801 GCF_043201465.1 Kitasatospora sp. NPDC048298 | reverse complement strand
GCACAACCCACCCCGCAAACCGCCAACCCACCAAAACCGGAAGGAACTTACTGTCCCACACTCACCCCAACCGACTTCGCCAGCAGAGTCGCCTGGCCGACTTCCTGTGCAACGGCGGGTTGGGCGGCAGGTAGCGCGAGGGGCCCGGGAATTGAGGAAAGCTTTCTTCGCCCTCGCCCGTGGGTTCCGGCTGGCGCTGGGCGCGTGGCGTTGGTGCGTGAGAAGTCGGCCTGGCCGACTTCTCACGCAGCGGGCTGCGAGACGGCGGGCCACTGGGCAGGTGAACGGTTCAGGACGGCATCACAGCCCGACGCAGAGAGTCGAGGCCGAGCAGCGCAACACCCCTGCGCAGGAAGTCGACCCAGCTGACTTCTCACGCAGCGGGCCGCGAGGCGGCGGGCTGCAGGGCGGGTGAACGGTTCAGGGGGCATCGCGGCCGGCGCAGGGAGTCGGGGCCGGGCGGCGCGCCGCCGCTGCGCAGGGAGTCGGCCTGGCCGACTTCCTATGCTGCGGTGGAGAGGGGTCGGCCCGCGTGGCGGCGGCGGTGGTAGTAGGAGCAGGCGAGGGCGAGAGTGATGGGGCCCCAGAGCATCGCCGTCGAGGTGCAGATCCGGCCGAGGGCCATCCACCAGGCGTTGCTGTAGCCGACTTCCTTGAACACGCCCAGCCAGGCGAGGGGCATGCCACCGAAGAGGGCCACCAGGGTCAGGCCGCCGAGCACGGCCGGGACGAGTGCCGCGAGTGGTGGCACTCGGCGGCCGCGCAGCACGGGTACCCAGCGCGGGAAGACCTCGCCCCAGCCGCTGACCAGCCCCAGGGTCAGGATCGTCAGCGCCTCGGTGACCACGCTCAGGCCGATCACGTACGGCGTGCACCACCAGACGTAGGCCGGGGCGGTCGGGTCGACCGTCCCCATCCGGAAGTCGAACGCGAACGGCAGCCGCCACAGGCAGTGCGGCAGTACGACGAACGGGAGGGCCTTGGCGAGCCGCAGGGCCCACCGGGGCACGGGGCGTTCGGTGTCACCCACCGGGATGTTCTTCAGCATGTGTCCACCGTCCCGGACAGCACCCCCGCCCCACGTCCGCCCCGAGGCCGGTTCCCCTCCCCCGCGCGAGCCAGCCCGCCGTCGGCCCAGCGGTGGAGCCGAGGCGTCAGCCGATGGAGGCCAGGCCGAAGGCGGACTTCACCAGCCCGATGACGTACGGGGTCTCGGCGCCCTTCAGCGCGGTCGGGTCGGTCGAGTACACGACCGTACGGGCGAGGTCCCGGGTGGCGAAGACGCCGCTGGTGGAGCCGGGCCGGGAGCCCGTCTTGCCCCAGACCACGATGCCGTCGGACGCGAGGCGTTCGAGCCCCATGCTCATGCACGCGGCGCCCCCGCAGTGGCTGCTGTGCGGGGCGAGGGGCACGTCCGGGACGGTGAACAGCTTCTCCTGCTGGGCCGGCGGGAGGAGGCGCCCCCGGAACAGGGCGGTCATGAAGCGCTCCAGGTCGGAAGCGCTGGAGATCATGCCGCCCTCCGCCCAGGGCCACGGGCTCTGCTCGGTCACGTCCGCCCGGTGCGAGCCGCCGTCGGCGTCGGGGACGGTCAGGTACGGGTGGGTCGCGGGGTGCCGCAGCCGCGGGTCGTCGGCGTCCGGGAGGTCGGTGTCGCGCAGGCCGAGCGGGCGGATGATCCGGTCGCGCAGTTCGTCGGCGTAGCGGTGGCCGGTGACCTTCTCGACGACCAGCCCGGCGACGAACGTGTTCATGCCGTTGTACTGCTGGGCGGTGCCGGGGTCGAAGCCCAGCTTCTGGCCCTTCATCGTGGCGACGACCTCCTCGGGGGTGGCCGAGTCGAGCCGGTGCTCGGCGAACCAGCCGGTGGTGCCGTCGCCCCAGGCCTTGCCGTCGCCGGCGGGCAGTCCACTGGTGTGGTTGAGCAACTGCCCCACCGTGACGGCCTCGTAGGGGAAGTCCGGGAGGTACTGCCGAACGCTGCCGTCGAGGTCGATCCGCCCCTCGGCGGCGAGTTGGAGGACGACGGTGGCGGTGAAGATCTTCGAGATCGACCCGATCCGGAACCTGCCCCGCGGGTCCACCGACATCCCGCCCTCCGCCGAGGTGCCCTCGAACCTCCCCGCGGAACCGGTGACCCGCACGAAGGCGGCGGAGACGTCGGCGGCGGGCCGCTGGGCGAGGGCGGCGCGGATCGCCGCCCGGTCCAGCGGCGGTACGGAAGCAGAGGCAGCGGAAGCAGAGGCAGCGGAGGAGACAGGCGCAGCGGCGAGGGCGGGCGCGCCCACCCCGACCGTCAGCGCGGTCGCCAGGGCCCCGGCGGCGGCCAGGACGGCCCAACGGCTCCGACTCTTCCACGCGTTCACGTTCGTACTCATGTGCGTCCGGCTCCAGACTGTTCGTCCCCCGGCCGGCGGTTTCCGGCCCGGCGACGAGTCTTCCGGCGACGCCCGCCCGGGGCATCAGGGGCGGGACGCCGCCACCCCCTGATCTTCCGTCAGGGTCGACCCGGAGCCGCAGCACGGTCCAGTCGGACCGGAAACGATCAGAATCGTCGCCGATCACATCCCATAAAGCGACTTCAGGAAATCGAAGTTGACCAACTTCGTACACCCCACGACTTGCTCCCCCCAACCGTCGGAAGCGGCCGATGACCCCCGGGTACGGTACGTGCGCAACGCACCCCGGCCGACCGATCGGAGACCTCGCATGCCCCCTGCCGTCCTGCGTCTGGGCGATCTGGAGATCGCGTTCACGACCAGCTTCCGCCTGGGTTTCGACACGAAGGGCAAGCGGACGCGCCGTTCCAGCGCGTTCTACCACCCGCTGCCCCCCGAGGGCTTCCAGGCGCTGGGCAGCGTGGGCCTGCCGTCGCTGACGGACGCCAACGGCGTGGTGGCGGCGCCGTGCGTGCGCCAGGCCGCCGGTACGGGCGGGAGCCTGCTCGCCCGGCCGGTGGACTACACGTGGGTGTGGGACGACACCAAGACCGGCGGGCAGACGGACGGTACGTGCTGGCGGCCGGTGCCGCCGCCCGGGTACCGGGCGCTGGGCAACGTCTTCGTCAACTCGTACGACAAGCCGTCACTCGACGATGTCGTCTGTGTCAAGGAGGAGTTGACCATCCCGGTCGAGGCCGGCGACCTGCTCTGGGACGACGGCGGTGGCGGCGGCAAGTACGACTTCAGCGCCTGGCGCATCGCCGCCCCGACCGGCTTCGTGGACGACAGCCCCGGGGCCACCAAGGCGGTGATCGCCTCCGAGTCCTTCGTCGCGCTCGGCGGCTACGACAAGCCCTCCCGGGCACCGGAGTTGTACGCGCTGCTGCTGCCGCTGCCCTCCGAGCACACCGAGGTGACACCCGTCCCGCCGCAGCTGACCGGCCGCACCCGGCCGGCCGCCGCCACCGCCGCGGTCTCCGACCACCGCGTCCGGGTGCCGCTCACCGCCGTGCGCGACGACGCCAAGTCCATGGCCTGGCGGGTGGAGAACTCCCCGTACTACACGATCGAGCGTCGCGCCTGGTGGTCGCTGCTGCTGTTCAACGACAACCGCACCTCCAGCGACCAGACGGTCGAGGACGCCGTGACCGTCGGCGTCGAGAAAACCAGCAGCGAGACCTTCCAGGCCTCCACCGCCGTCAGCGTCACCGCCGAGGCCGGCGTCAAGGTCTTCGGCATCGGCGCCACCGTCTCGGCCACCGTCAGCACCGAACTCGGCTACGAGAGCTCCACCTCCGTCTCCGAGTTCCGCTCCCGCACCCTCACCCGGCGGCTCGTCACGCCCAAGAACACCGCCGGTGCGCTCTGGGTCGGCTCGTACGGGCTGCGCACCCTGCGCGCGGACGGCAGTGTGGTGGCCACCCAGCTGAAGTTCGACGGGGACGCCTTCCACCACGCCCAGTACCCGGAGGTGCAGGGCGAGACCACCACCTCCCCCGCCTCCGGCTCCGGCTCCGTGCCGGCCCAGGCCCGGCTGACGCCGAAGCACAGCGGCAAGGCCGTGGACGTCGCCGGCGGCTACGCGGCCACCCAGGACGGTGTCCTCGTCCACCAGTGGGAGTGGCTGAACGGCAGCAACCAGAAGTGGCGCCTGGAACCCGTCGCCGACGGCTACTACCGCCTCATCGCCCAGCACAGCGGCAAGGCCCTCACCGTCGACCAGGAGTCCACCGGCGACGGCGCCGCCATCGTCCAGGCCCAGTGGACCGGCGCCGCCGGCCAGCAGTGGCGCGTCGAACCGGCCGGGGACGGCCACTACCGGCTCACCGCCCGCCACAGCGGCAAGGTCCTCGACGTCGCCGGCGGCCCGGCCGACCAGCGCAACGGCGTCCAGCTCCGGCAGTGGGAGTGGCTGGCCGCCGACAACCAGCGGTTCCGCCTCGACCCGACCAGCTGACCCGCACGGAGTCCCACACGGAATCCCCGCCCCGACAGTTCGGCCGGGGCGGGGATTCCCCGGTGATCGGGTCGGGTAGCTGTCCACGGTGCGTCGGGGCCGCCCGTGTCGCCGTCGCTCCCGGGAGGTCGGGAATGAGGTCGGGAACGTGCTCACCGGAGGTTCCTCCCCCGACTCCCCCGACTCCCTCGCCCCCTCCCACGTCCCCTCCCCCGTCCCCGATCCGCCAGGCCGTGATCCTCGCGGGCGGGCGCGGCGGCCGGCTCGCCCCGTACACGGACCTGTGCCCCAAGCCGATGGTCGAGGTGAACGGCGCACCGCTGCTGCGCCACCAGATCGACCGGTTCGCCGCCGCGGGCGTGGAGACGGTGGTCGTCTCGGCGGGCTACCGCTCGCAGGTGATCACCGACTACGTGCGCACGGCGGCCCTGCCGGTCCGCACCACCGTGGTCGTGGAGGACCTCCCGCTGGGCCGGGGCGGCGGGCTGAAGCTCGCCGCCCGCGCGCTTCCGGCGCCGCGGGAGCCGTGGTTCGCCGTCTACGGCGACATCTGGGCCGAGTTCCCGCTCACCGCGCTGGCCGCTCACCACGTACGGTGCGGGGCGCTGGCCACGGTCGCCCTGGTCCCGCCCCGGCTGCCCCACGGCACGGTGGTCTGCGACGCCGGCGGGAGGGTCGCCGAGCTCGCGGCGCCACCCCCACCCGGCTGCACGGTCAACGGCGGGGTGTACGCCTTCGCACCCGGTGTGGTCCCCCTGCTTCCGGACGAAGGGGACCACGCGGACACCACGCTGCCGCACCTCGTCCGGCTGGGACAGCTGGCCGGCTACCGCACCGACGGCTTCTGGTGCGCCGTGAACACCCCTGGCGACCTACGGGAGTTGCGGGCCCGCGTGGCGCCGTAGGCCCAGGCGGCGTAGGCGGCCCGGCCCGCTTCCACTCCCCCGCGGCCTGCGGTCAGTTGTCCACCGGAGGCAGCACGTTCTGCTGGTAGGCGGCCGGGTCTCCGGCGTTGCCCGGCACCTTGTACAGGCAGACGATGTACGACTCCAGGCCGTCCTTGGTCTCGCCCGTCCCCTCCCCCGCGGCGCGGGCGCAACCGAAGCGGGTCGTGGCCTTCCAGACCACCTGGGTGAACAGGCCGGTGCCCGGGTTCTGGTCGTAACCGGGCTTGTCGAACCGGTAGTTGCCGCCCTGCTTGTACCAGGCGTCCACCGCGGAACGCGCCGGGGCCGGGTCGATGCCCAGTTCGAGGGGGCCGCTCCAGCCCCACCACGCGTTCTCTCCCGCGCCCTTGACCCGGCCCTCGTGCACCAGGTCGAGCCTGCGACCGGTGCTCAGGTGGATGACGCGCTGCTTGGCGTACTCGACGAGTTCCGGATCGACCGTCAGGGGCGGGGAGTTGTGCCTGGCGCGGTACTGGTTGTGCGCCTGGAGGGCCTCGTCCTGGAACGCCTGGTCCGTCACGACGGGAAGCGCGGGGCGGGGGTAGCCCTCGGCGGCCTGGACGGGCTGCGCCTGGACGGGCTGCGCCGGCACGAGCACGCCGACGGCCGCCGCGGCGCTGCACGCGCCGCTCAGGACGGCGTTGCGGATTCGGCGTCGTTCCACGGCGGTCTCCTTCGCACTTCGAGCGATCGTCAGCGGCTTAACGCCGCCGCGGGAGACGAGGGCACGGGAGGTCAGGCGGAAGGATCAGTCCCGGCCGCCGCGACGCCGCGGGCTTCAGCCGGTGCTCCGGGCCTGCTCGATCTCGTCGAGGTGGGACTCGCCCCAGGCCAGGAGGGGCTGCAGGGCCTGCCTGAGGGATCGTCCGAGGTCGGTGAGTTCGTACTCGACGTGCGGCGGGACGACCGGGAAGACGGTGCGGGTCAGCAGCCCGTTGCCCTCCAGTGAACGCAGGTGCTGGGTGAGGACCTTGGGGGTGATCCCGACGACTGCCCGCTGCAGTGCGCTGTAGCGGGCGGTCCCCTCGGACAGCACGCAGAGGATCGACAGCATCCACTTGTCGGCGACCAGGTCGAAGACCCGGCGGGTCGTGCAGCCCTGCTCCAGCTGCACCGTGGTGCCGGCGTCAGCGGCCTTGGCGACGTTCCGAGATGAGGTGACACTATCCATTTGGGAAGTATGGCACTTCGTTGTGCATACTTCCCGGCCCGAGCCGTACTCCAGAGACTGGATGCGTGACGACATCGCAATCTCTGGACGCGTCCGCCCTCCGGGCGGCATCTCAAGGCTCCGGTGGCTCCGGTGGCTCCGGTGGCTCCGGTGGCTCCGGTGGCTCCGGTGGCTCCGGTGGCTCCGGTGGCTCCGGGGCGGTACTGGCCGTTCTGTGCACCGCCCAGGCCCTCGACATCATGAACCTCTCGTCGGTCAACATGGCGTTGCCCGAGATGGCACGGGACTGGAACGCCTCCCCCGGGCAGCTCTCCTGGGTGGTCTCGGCCTACTCCCTGATGTTCGCCGGCTTCCTGATGGTGGCCGGGCGGGCCGCCGACCTGTACGGGCGGCGCCGGGCGCTGCTGTGCGGGATGGCGGTGTTCGCCGCCGCGTCCGCGGTGGTGTGGGCCTCGCACTCGCTGCTGCTCGCCGTGGCGGCCCGCGCGGTCCAGGGCGCCGGTGCGGCGGTGACCGTCTCGGCCGCACTCGGCCTGATCGGCGCCCTGTGGCGTACGGAACCGGGGCGGTCGCGGGCGCTCGGAGCGTTCGGCGCCATGGGCGGCGTCGGCCTCGCGTTCGGGCTGGTCGTGGGTGGCGCGCTGGCGGGGTCGATCGGGTGGCGGTCGATGTTCGCCGTGAACGTCCTGGTGGTGGTCGCGCTCATCGCGGGTGTGCTCGCGCTGATCCCCGCGGACACGCCCGTGGACCGTGCCCACGGACGCCTCGACCTCCCCGGTGCGGCGCTGGTGACCGTCGGTCTGCTGGGGCTCTCCTTCGCCTCGACCCGGCTCGGCGCGAACGCGGCCGATGCTCCCGGCTGGACGGCCGCGGCGCTCGCGGTGGCCCTGCTGACCGGCTTCGGGCTCTGGCAGCGCCGGGCGGACCAGCCGCTCGTCCCGCCGGCGGTGTGGAAGCGGCCGAACCTCGCCGCGGCCCTGGCGGTCGCCGTCCTCATGTACGCGGGTTGGGTCGGGGTGAACTACTTCGCCGCACTCCTGTTGCAGAACGTCCTCGGGTTCAGCCCGCTCGCCACGGGCGTGGCCTTCCTGCCGCTGGCCGTCGGCGGCACCCTCCTGCCTCTCGTCGCGGGGCGCTTGCTCCCGCGGCTGGGCGCGCGGCGGCTCATGCTGTTCGGCCTGACCTGCTACACGATCGGCCTCGCCCTGTTCTCGCTGGTCGGCCCCGGGGCGAACTACTGGGCCGTCATCCTGCCGCTCCTGGTCGTCCTCGTCATCGGCCTCTCGCAGACCTTCGTGTCGGCGAACGTCACCGCGCTGTCCGGCGCGGGAACCGGTGAACAGGCCCTGGCCGGCGCCCTGTTCAACACCGCGCTCCAGGTCGGGGGCGGACTCGGCCTCGCGGTCCTGTCCACCGTCGCCGCCACAGCCGGTGACGACGTGCTGGGCGGCTACCGGGCGGCCTTCCTCACAGCGGCGGGCCTCTCGCTCGCGGCGCTGCTCACCGTCGCCGTCGCCGTCCGCGGCCCCCGCAGCCCGAGCGGCTGAGCGGCTGAGCGACCGGCGGCGAATCAACTCGGTGGCCGCCACGGGCGGACCGGCCCTACGCTCCCGGGAACAGGTGTTCCTCGAAGGGGTGGGGCTGGGGTGGGCCTGGGTGGGGATGACACGCAGTTCCACCGTCCGGGCCGTCAACGCGTTGACCGCGCGCTGGGCTTCCGCGCTACCGGAAGGCGGCACGGCCTTCACCACCGCCGGGGTGTGGCCGCTGCTCGCCCTGCTGGCGCACGGCGCCGCCGGCCCCGCCCGCGGTGAACTCGCCGACGCCGTCGGCATCCCGGCGGAGCACGCCGCGGAGGAGGCGCGGGGCCTGCCGGCCGCGATCGATGCGATGCCGGGCATGCGGAGTGCGCTCGGCCTGTGGACCGACGAGACGCTGCCGCTCGAACCGGGCTGGCTCGCCGAGCTCCCCGAGCACGTCCACCAACAGCTCACCGGCGACGCGGTCTCGGACCAGGCTCGACTCGACGCCTGGGCTGCAACGTGCACCGACGGCCAGATCGCGTCGATGCCCGTCGACGTCGACACCGACACCCGGGTGGTGCTGGCCGGCGTCCTGACGGTCCGCACCGACTGGATCCGCCCGTTCGAACGTGCCGGCCTGGAGGCGGGGGCGGGCCCTTGGCGGGGCAGAGACCTGGCCGGGCTGTTCCGGACCACCGCACTGCTCGACCGGGTGGGAGTCGCACAGACCCCGATCGGCCCGATCACCGTACTGCAGGTCCTCGGGGCCCAAGGAATCGACGTCCACCTGTTCCTGGGAACCGAGGACGCCTCGCCCGGGCAGGTACTACCCGCAGCCGTACGAACCCTCGACGACCGCAGGTCGGTGCTCCCAGGCGACCGACTCCCCTACGGCACTCCAGGCCCCGGGCTGACCGTCGAACGCATTCCCAGCCTCGACGGCACACCGGAGCTGCTGGTGGAGACGGTGCCGTTCACCGTCACCGCCCGCCACGATCTCCTCGAAGACCCCGACCTGTTCGGCCTCCGGACGGCGACGGACCGAACCCGAGGGCACTTCCCCGCCATCAGCAACGATCCGCTGGCGGTAGGGGCGGCCGCCCAGACGGTCACCGCCACGTTCGGGGAGCGCGGCTTCCGTTCCGCGAGCGTCACCGCGCTGAGCGTGGCGGCTGCAGGGCTGCCGCCGCAGTACCGCTACCGCGCCCGCAGGATCACCGCCCGATTCGACCGCCCCTTCGGCTTCCTCGCCATCCACCGCACCTCACGGCTCGTCCTGAACGCCGGCTGGGTCACCGAACCCGAGGCCTTCGAGGAGCCGGCCTGGGAATGGTGAGTCCGTGAAGCAAGGGACCGCACCGGGCCGAAGCGCGGCCGCACAGGCATCACGCCAAGGGAGTGGGAAGTCGGGCGGGCCGACTTCCCACTCCCTTGGGCTTCCCCCGGCCGGCGCCGGGGGCTGCGGAGGTGGTCAGGCCATGCAGGCGTACCACTGGGTGCGGGCGAAGGCCGCGCCGCCGACCCAGTAGTTGACGTTGTACGCCGCCGTGCACTGCTCCGTCTTCGACAACGTCCTGGGGTAGGCGTTCGCCTGGGTGCCGGCGGCGAGGACGAGCACGGGGGCCAGCACGGCCGCGGCGGCCGCGGTGGCGGCCAGTCGGCGGATGTTCATGGGTGTGGGTTCCTCCTTCGAAACGGCGGCCGGGCGCTCCCCCGCGAAGCCCGGCCGGAGTGTTCGGCTCCGTACGCCACATCCTGGCAGCGGCCGTCGACACGGGGATATCCCATAAATCTCGGATGTCGGAGGAGTGGGAAGTCGGCCTGGTCGACTTCCCACTCCTGTTGGTTCATCGGGGTGTTGGGGTGGGGCTATGCCGGGGTTCAGGGGGCATCGGGGGCGGTGGCGGCGAGGTCGAGTTCGGCCCAGACGGTCTTGGAGTTGGGGTGGCGGGGGATGGTGCCCCAGCGGTCGCAGAGCGCGTCGATGAGGGTGAGGCCGCGACCGCTCTGGGCGTTGGGGGTGTGGACGACGGGGAGGATGGGGAGCCTGTCGCCCCGGGGATCGCTGATCTCGATGCGCAGGGTGGTGCCCCGGCGCACGGAGGTGGTGAGGGAGAGGTGAAGCTCGAACCCGCGCCCCGCAATGCGTCCGTGCGTGATCGCGTTCGCGGCCAGCTCCGCGATGACCAGCAGCGCGCAGTGGAAGGGCTCGGTGTGCGTGGAGTGCAGCCCCCAGTCGGTGAGTTGACGTCGTGCCAGGCGGCGGCCGATGGCGGCGCCCTTGGGGGTGGCGGCGAGGAGGGCGGTGCGGGACCGGGGGTTGTCGAGGGGGATGTCCGTCGTCATGGCAATCAAGCGTGGCGAGGCGGAAGTACGCTGACCAGGATCCCGGCAGGCACGGAGAGTGCCTGTACGGACACCAAGGGTCGACATGACGGTCGGCCCGGATCAATCGATCGCAAGGGCAGGTGGTACTCATGGCTGGCGTCGAGCGCACGGTGTTCGATGACGGCGAGACGGCGGAGAACTCGGACGGGGTCGCGGAGTTCTACAGCGCGGTGGGCAAGCTGATCAAGCACTTCCGCACGCGGGCCGGCATCACGCAGAAGGAGCTGGCCAAGCTGACCGGCTACAGCGAGGAGCAGATCGGCGCGATGGAGCGAGGTGTGCGAACGGCGAGGGTCGAGTTCCTGACGATGGTAGACCCGATCATCAACGCCGGTGGCGCCCTGAAGGTCATCGCGGACGATGTGATGAAGGCCAAGATCCGGATGAGCGAGCGTCATCCGGCCTACTCCAAGGCCTTCACATCGGAGGAACACCGGGCCATCGAGATCCACAACTACGAAACGATGGTGATCCCGGGACTGCTGCAGACCGAGGCGTACATCCGCGCTCTGTACGAGATGCGTCGGCCGATCCTCTCCCCCGAGAAGATCGAGGAGTGGGTGGCCGCACGACTGGCCCGGCAGGAGATCCTGACCCGCTGGCCCCTGCCGGTGGTCACGTGGGTGATCGACGAGAGCGTGCTGCGGCGCCCACTGGGCGGGTGGGACGTGCACAAGGAGCAGCTCCAACATCTACTGAAGGTGGGGCAGATGCGGGGCCCCGAACTCCAGGTCATGCCGCTCGACCGGATGAGCCACGCGGGCATGAGCGGCTCGTTCACGCTGCTGACCCCGCCCAACCGGCCGCAGATCGGCTATGTCGCGGCGCAGCACGTGAATCGTCTGATCACGGACCCGGTGGAAGTCCGTAATATGGCCGCACGGTACAGCAGTATCCGGGCCCAGGCCCTGGGGCTGAAGGAGTCCCTGGCCCTGATCGAAGCGATTCTGGGAGAGCGGTAGGCATGGCCGAGCTGGCGTGGTTCAAGAGCAGCTACAGCACCAACGAGGACGCCAACTGCGTCGAGGTTGCCGAGACCCCGGGTGTCGTCCACGTCCGTGACTCCAAGGACAAGAGCGGCCCCCAGCTGGCCTTCGAGCCGGCCTCGTGGGACGCCTTCGTGAAGTTCGCCGCCACCGCCGAGGTCTGACCGACCGGACCTCCCCTCAACGGCCCACCGCCTACCGGGCGGCGGGCCGTTGGCGTATCGACAGATCCGCTCTGTACGGGTCCGGCCCGCGCGTGTCAGCCGCCGATGCTCGGCTTGCCGTTCTCGATGTGGCCCATGAAGCGGCGCCGGTAGGTGGAGCCCTTCTCCATGGTGGTGAAGGTTGCGTCGTACCAGCCGTGAGTGTCCTTGGCTTCCCAAGTCATCGTTACCGGCAGCCCGTTCGCGGGAATTTCCTTCTCCTGCGGGTCGGCGTCGCCGTACCCGCCCTCGGTCCGGGCGAGTTTCACCTTGACGGGCGTAGAGCCCCGGTTGGTGACAGTGAGCTTCAGTTCCAGAGCCTTCTCGTCCACCGTCGTGGCAACGCCGACCAGCGCCGAGTCGCCGGTGGTCTTGCCCGCGAACTCGCGCCGGAAGCCGTTCGGGCCGACGAGGGTGAAGTTGTAGGCGCCGTCCTTGACCGGGACGCCCTCGACCTCGACACCGAGCACATCGAAGTGATGAGGGACGTCGAACTCACCGGCGTACGGGTAGAGCGTGAGGTGCACGCTTTCCTTCCCGCTGTTGTGCATCCGCAGGATGAAGTTCTGCGTGTCGTCGTCGAACGTCCCGTGGGCGTCGGGCTGGTAGGGCAGCGGCCGCGCCCAGCGGGTCTTGAACTCGGCAGGCAGGCGTCTCACGGGCTTGGTGCGGCCGAAGTCGAAGACCGAGGAGAGGTCCCCCGCCACGGTACGACGCCACCGGCTGATGGCCGGCTGGTGCACGCCCAGCCAGTTCTCCAGGAAGCGGACCTGCGAAGTGTGATCGAAGATCTGCGAGTTGACGAAGCCGCCGACCGTCCACGGGGACACCGCGATCATGGGCACCCTGGTCCCCAGCCCGATGGGTACGCCGTCCACGAGCTCGTCGGCCCACCGCCACGGCGGCACCGGCGGCGGGACGTGGTCGAAGAGGCCGCCGTTCTCGTCGTAGCTGATCAACACGATGGTGGAATCCCACACTTCGGGCTTCTGGGCGATGGCGTCCAGCACCTGGTAGGCGACCTGCTGACCGAATCCCGGTGACGAGTTCCCCGGGTGCTCCGAATCCCGCGCCGAGGCGAGCAGGTACGACACCTGCGGCAGCTTGTTCGCAGTGACGTCGTCCGCGAACGCTTGGACGAAGCCACGGATGCTGTCGACGCCGCCTCCGTTCTTGGCGGGCCTTTGACGGCGCAACCCGCGCTCGAAGAGGCTCCGCTCGGAGGGGGAGAGTTTCTTGACCTCGGCATCCAGGGCGTCCAGATCGGCCTGGCTGATGTCGTCCGGCCCAGGAGGGGAGCTGTCGTTGTCCGTCGGGTGGTAGAAGTTGTACAGGCTGTGCCGGTTCTTGAGTTTGCTACTACCCCCCAGAACCTTGAGGGCGATCCTCCGGAACTCCTCGTGGAATTCCAGGTTGTTGTCGTAGAAGTTGTCCCACTCCTGGTAGACCTGCCAGGAAACCCCGGCGGCTTCCAGGAGTTCCGGGTAACTCGTCCAGTTGTAGGCCTCCTTGCTCCCGGTCTTCTCCCGCACGTGGGCCTCGGAACCGGTCACCCGCACCCCCGTGGGTTCCCAGCCGCCGAATCCGGAGAAGAAGTAGTTCCGATTGCTGGTGGTCTCGCCGATCACGGACGAGTAGTAGCCGTCGCAGATGGTGAAGGCGTTGGCCAGCTGCCGGTAGAACCCGACCACCTCGGGCTGGTCGTAGAACCCCATCGTGGCTGCCGTCTTGGCCGCCACCCAGCGGTCGTACCAACCCTCGTGCCAGGCCTCGTGACCGCCCTCCCAGTTGTGATTGAGATCGTTGTCGGTGTCCTTGCCGGGGATCGGCCACCGCTGCGGCCCGTCGGAGCCCGGCTGTTGCTTGACCGCCGTCTTGCCGTCGGGCAGTAGGACCATGTTGCGGTCCTCGAAGCCCCGCACGCCGTCGAAGCCCTTGCCGAAGTAGTGGTCGAAGGAACGGTTCTCCTGCATCAGGAGGACGACGTGCTTGACCGCTTTGAGCCCTCCCTTCGGCGGCTGGCGCTTCATGGCGTCCTTCAGGGACTGCGGCAGGTCGGTCGGGACCGTCTTGTCACTCATCTCGTCTCCATGGATGGGGCGCACGGACCGCTCGGCCGGATTCCCCGGTCGAGCGGCCGGTTTCGACAAGGCGCCAGAAATCTGGGTGGTGAACGGCGCGATCAGTCGCCGGCGATGCACGTCCACTCGCTGAGCGGCGCCGGCCCGTAGGTCTTGGTGTCCGGATGTCCCTCCCCGTTCGCCACGTTGATGCGGACGAACCGGTCACCGGAAAAGACCCAGTACTCGTTGCTCCCGTCGGGGACCTTCATGACGGCGTCCACCGAGGAGAAGTCGGACAGGCTGGGCCAGTCCTCCTTGAGGGTTCCCTGGTAGATGATGTTGCACGGATACGGATGCGAACTCTTGACCTCGATCTCGACGGTCCGATAGTCGCTGCCACTGAACACGAAGAACTGATTCGGCTGGTCGGGTACGGCCATCACCGCGTCCACGTGACTGAATCCCATGACGAACCCCTTCCCTGGTCATGCCTCCTGAGGTGCCCGGCCGCTTGCCACGGGCGGCACGATCACACCCGGTCTGCAGGCCACTGCGGGGCGGACACCCGCATTCCGGCACCACTCTCAGGCTACGCCCGATCACTGTGAGGTGCAGTGCTTGAAAGATCCATGAGTTCGTACAGGATCTGCATTTTCGGGAGCAAGATTTCCCTTTCAGTGAACGGCGTCCACCTGGTCCGGGATCACGTGCCCGCTGTCGTCGTGCACCGGCCCCGCCGTGCCGTCCGACGCCGTGTAGGCGGTGGTGGAGCAGGGGTACGGGCAGGGCCTGGCGGGCAGGGGGTCGATGAACATCGGGTTCACCAGCCACTTGCCGTCCTCGTTGGCGTACGCGTGGCACATCAGCTCGGGCGCCTGCCGGTTGATCACCAGGCGGATCCCCGTCGCGTCGCCGACGAAGGTGACGTCGGTGGTGGAGTCCCCGGCGGCGAAGGCCTGGCGCTTGGCCTCGGGGGCCTCCTGGAAGGCCGCCTGGCCCTTGATGCCGAGGATTTCCTGGTTGACGAAACAGCGCTTGCCGTCGATGTAGGTGATCACGGAGTCGGCCTCTGCGCCGCCACAGTCGGCCAAGTGGGCCGTCAGCTTGCCGTTTTCGGTCTTGTTGCGGACCCCGATCACCTTGTCGGCCGCGAAGCCGAGGCCTTCGGCCCACACCTGCACCACGGGCTCCGGGGAGGCGGAGACGACGCGTGTGTCGAAGCCGGCCTTCTGCAAGGTGCCGACCAGGTCGCGCATGTGCTCGTAATACCGCACCCAGACGGTGCGGATCGCCTGGGCGGAGTCCGACGGGGACGCCGCCAGGCTCTCCGCGCGGGCCTCGCCGGCGAACGCCTTGACCTCCTCGGCGGTGTACCCGGCGAGGAGTTGGGCGCCCCAGGCGTACGCGGGGTTGATGCGCCGGTGGTCGAAACCCGCGAAGGCCGCCTTGCCGCCGGTGGTGGTGTGCTCGTCGTACACCGAGAGGATCTCGTCCGCACACCCGGTGTCGGTGGCGGTGGGGAGGGGGCTACCGGCGGCGGTGGCATCCCCGCAGGCCTTGCTCAGCGCCGTGGCGGCGTCGGATGTCAGGTAGCGGCTGGTAGACGTCCACTTCTTGCCGGCGGGTTGGAGGATCCTGCTGTTGCGCAGCAACCAGGACATCATCGCGTCGCCGACGTCGTTCTTCACCAGCGTGTTGTCCCAGTCGAACAGGGCCAGCGGGTGGGCGTCGGGGTGGGCGCAGCTGCCGGTCGCGTTGATGAAGTCCTGGAGCTTCTGGCGGTTGTCGCCGTACCAGGCCAGCCGGGTGTCCAGGGTCGGACAGTTCGCCGCCGAAGCGGGTGGGGCGGCGGCAAGGGGCGGCACTCCGGCCGCCGGGACGGCGACGAGTACGGCGCGGATCCCCCAGCGAGGGACTCTCATGACTGAACGGCGGGCTTGCGATCGAGGTAGAGCCACGTCGTTCTGATGCCGTGGTCGGGGTCCTTGGTGTCCTTGCTGACGCCGTCATTCAGATCGGGCTTGATCCTGCTGTAACCAGGCGGCGGGTCAATCGGCTTGGCAGGGTTACTGTCGTCTTTGGACCAGGACGTGATCACCAGGTCCTCAATGGCCTTGCGGCCCTTGCCCTTCTCACGGGTCACAGCCATGAAGAGCGGATGTGGCTTGCCCGTTTTTGCGTCGGAGGCACCTTTGTTGAGATCCACCAGGATCTTCTGGTAGCCCTCTGGCGTCTTCTCGTCCCCCTTGAGGATGCGGATGTCCGTGATCGGGCGCTCCTGGTCCTGGTCAGCCCGCTCGTAGACGAGGTAGACGTAAGCACCCCCCACGCCGCTGTTGAGGTCGGTGTCCAGCTTGTTCCAGCCACTGGGCACGTGGACCAGCTGGTCTCCGTAGGGGGCGAGGATGTTCACGTCCGTGATGTAGCGGCCCATGGGGCGCTCCTTCGGCATTCCGGATGACCCCGCTCGCCCGGGGCGGAAACGCGGATCGCGGAAGGATCGGCCGGGCTGGGGAACGGTTCGATCGTCCCCGACCGAATGCCCGCCCGCGCGGGCTCGTGCCCCGTCCAGGTGATTCAGGCCGTGACGCTCCGGTCGGCGGCAGGCGCGCGAAGAGGTGCGGCAGTTGATCCACGGGGGCGGTGGTGGACGGAGCACCGGGCGAGGATGCCGTCGGGGAGGCCGAGGGAAACCATCTCGCCGCACAGGAGGCGCAGTTGGGAGTAGGCCAGGTGGGCAAGGTACGCGGGCTCGGTCACCGGCTCACCCTGGTTCCGCGGGTGCCGCTCAACCGGCCACGAGCGACCGGACAAGCGCGATTAGGAGTAGCGCCACGCACATCGCCAGGATCAGTGCCGGCAGTGCCGCGATGGCGAGGAACACCCAGGAGGCCCGCTTGGCGAGGGGCGTGCCGTGCTCCCGCAGCACGGCGAAGCAGAGCAGCGCCACCAGGAGCAGCGGCACCGACCAGAACACCACGAATATGCCGTCCGGCATCTCCATCCCCCTCCGGCCACACCGACGCCAGGTAACCGTGGCGCGATCCTAGCGAGGCAGGGGCCCGTCCTGGCGGCCGGCCTCAACCAGCTTGGCGGCCTTGGCGGCGCGCTGGGCGAAGACCTTCTCGCGGCGGTCGGCGGTCTGCTTCATCATCCGCTTGCGGTCGCGGACGGAGAGCCGGTCGATGTAGAGCCCGCCGCTCAGGTGGTCGGTCTCGTGCTGTAGGCAGCGGGCGAAGTAGCCGGCGCCCTCGATGACGACGGGCTCGCCGTGCTGGTCGACGCCGTGCACCACGGTGCGGGCCGGGCGGGCGAGCTTGGTGCGGGCGCCGGGGACGGACAGGCAGCCTTCGGTCTCCTCGATCAACGCGCGGCCCGCCTCCTGCTCCTCGACCACCGGGTTGAGGACGTGGCCGGCGTGCCGGACGCCGTCGTCGTCGACGCAGTCGTAGACGAACAGGCGCAGGTCCACGTCCACCTGGTTGGCGGCGAGGCCGCAACCGTCGGCGACGTACATGGTGGCGAACATGTCGTCGATCAGCCGGGCCAGCCGCTCGCTGCCGAAGTCCTCCTCGGTGGCCGTCCGGCAGGTGCGGCGCAGGATCTCCTCCCCCACCTCGGTGATCCGCAGGACGGACGGGCGTTCGCTCGGCTCGGACACGGGCGCTCCTTCGAGGGGCTGGGCTTGCTGTCGACTTTGCAAAGTAGCAGGCTTTGCAAAGTGACCGAAGACCTCGTCAGAACCGGCCCCCTCCCCGAGCACGCCGTCCGCACCGCGCTGCTGGAACTGCTCACCGAACACGGCACCGTCACCTCCACCGAGGCCGCCGCCCGACTCGGCCTCAGCTCGGGCCTCTGCTCCTTCCACCTGCGGCAGCTGGCCCGGTACGGGCTGATCGAGGAAGCCCCCGCCACCGACGGGCGGGCCCGGCCGTGGCGGCTGCCGACGACCCAACAGCCCGGTGGAGGCGGAGAGTTCGGAGAACTGGCGCGCGGCCTGGAGGACGAGAGCTACCAGCGCTGGCTCGCCCGGCGCGGCGAAGCCCCCGCCGAGTGGCAGCAGGACGAGGCCTTCAGCGCCGTCGTCTACCTGACGCCCGCCGAACTGGCCGCCGTCGGCGAGGAGGTCCGCCGGGTGCTGGCCCGCTACCGCGACCGCGAGACCAACCCGGCCACCCGACCCGCCGAGGCCCGGCCGGTCGCCGCCGTCGCCCGGCTCTTCCCGCTCCTCGACCAGTAGTCCAGGGCACGGTTCAGGTGCGGCTCAGGGTGCGGCTCAGGCCGCGCGCGACCACGACCGCGACCGCACCGCCCGGAGCAGCGGCCCGGCCACCAGCCCCAGCACCGCCCCCAGGACGACCCCCTGCACCCCGTCCCAGACGTCCTGCACGTCACAGGCCCGCCCGATCGCCGGCAGCGCGTAGTGCAGCGCCGACACCGCGAACGGCAGCGCCGCCGCACCCAGCAGCGCCACCACCGCCCGCCGCCGGGTGCCCGCCAGCGCGGCCGCGAAGCCGACCGGGGCGTAGGTCGCCAGCTTGAGCTCGATGTGCCGCACGTGCAGCAACTCGTACGGGGAACGCGGGCGGCCGCCCTCCACGGCGCAGTGCCGGATGCCGCCCTCCGAGAGCCGGAAGGCGTCCGGCAGCAGCATCGCCACGACCACCCCGCCGAGCCCGAGCAGCAGCACGAAGCCCACCGCCCAGTGGGCCCGCAGCAGCCGCCCCACCGGCCGGTTCAACAGGGCCGCGGGCACCAGCGAGAGCAGCAGCCCGGGCCAGAACATCGGCATCCCGCCGAGCACCGCACTGATCACGCCTGAAACGGACGCCCCTCGCGCCCGCCCGGTTCTCCCGGGGACGAGGAGAAATGCCGGACCGTCACCGTACGGTCACCCCGCGACCGCGCGCCCGCCGCAACGACCACCCCAGTGTGAGGTCGCGCGTCGCGCCTGCTCCGGCCCTTGGAGCCGGGGCGAGGAACCGGAGGTGGAGTGCCAGGACTCAGGGCGGCCGTGGGCGGGGCCCGAGGTGGCCGGGGCGGAAGCAGCGGGGCCGAGAACGCAACGCCCCGGGGCCGGGAAGCCAGCGGCGGTCGGGGCCGCCGCTGTGGCCCCGACCCGGCCCCTCCCCCCTCCCCGGGTCAGTGCGGGATCGAGGAGATCAGCTCCTGCGCCCCCTGCCGCTTGAGCGCCAGGGCCACCGACGTCCCGAGGTCCTCGGGGCTGAGCGCGCCCGCCCACTCGTGGGCGTCCAGCACCTGCTTGCCGTCCGGGGTGAAGACCCGGCCGCGCAGGGACAGCCGGCCGTCGCGTTCGGCGTTGGCGTAGCCGGCGATCGGGCTGTTGCAGTGGCCCTGGAGGGCGTGCAGGAACATCCGCTCGGCCGCCGCCTCGCGCCAGGTGTCGTGGTGGCCGAGGCCGGTGACGGCCTCGATGGTGGCCTCGTCGCCCTCGCGGCACTGCAGGACGAGGATGCCGGCGCCGATCGGCGGGCACATCGCCTCGATGCCGAGCACCTCGGTGATCCGGGCCTGCTCGCCGATCCGCTCCAGGCCGGAGACGGCGAGCAGCAGGGCGTCGACGTCCCCGGCCTCCAGCTTGGCGAGCCGGCTGTTGGCGTTGCCGCGGATCGGGACGCACTCCAGGTGCGGGTGGGAGGAGGCGAGTTGGGCGACCCGGCGGACGGAGGAGGTGCCGATCCGGGTGCCGGGCGGGAGGGCGGCGAGCGGCAGGCCGCCGGGGTGGACGAGGGCGTCGCGGATGTCGTCGCGGCGCAGGTAGGCGGCAAAGACGGTGCCGGCCGGCAGCGGGCGGTCGGCGGGTACGTCCTTGAGGCAGTGGACGGCGACGTCGGCCTCTCCGGCGAGCAGTGCGGCGTCGACCTCCTTGGTGAAGGCGCCCTTGCCGCCGAGTTGGGCGAGATCACCCGTCCAGCGGTCGCCCGAGGTGGTGACGGGCACCACCTCGGTGCGCAGGCCCGGGTGCAGGGCGGCGAGTTCGGTGCGGACCCGCTCGACCTGGGCCAGTGCCATGGGTGAGGAGCGGGAGACGATGCGGATCAGCTCAGCGGTGGCCATGGCGCGATGATAGGGGCCCTCACACCGTGGATTGAGCATCCGTCAGCGCCATGACAGACGCGGCGGACGATACCGCAAGCTCGGACAACGCGGACGGCCGGTCGGGGTGTCCGACCGGCCGTCCGCACCTGGGGTCCACACCCCCGCGGCTTCACTCGTTGTGCAGCACCTCGGCGATCGGCAGCCGGGCCGCCGAGCGGGCCGGGACGAGGGCGCCGAGGACGGCGATCGCGACGCCCGCGAGCGCGAGGCCGGCGAGCAGCGGGGCGTTCCAGACGTCGATCGTCTCCTCCGGGAAGACGATCGTCACCACGTTCTCGGAGATCAGCCGGTGGGCCACCACCCCGACCGGGATGCCGATGATCCCGCTGACCAAGCCCTGCCAGGCCACCGAGGTGACCGTCATCGCGACCACCTGCCGGGGTGTCATCCCGATCGACTTCAGCATGCCGAGGTCGCGGCGGCGCTCGCGGACGGTGAGCAGCAGGGTGTTGAAGACGCCGAGCGAGGCGACCACCGACAGCAGCACCGTGAAGATCGTGGTGAAGGCGATGACCGCGGCGATCGGCCCGGCCAGGTTCGGCGCGAACACCGAGGCCGAGAGGCTGGGGTCGGCGTCCGTCACGGCCTTGCGGTAGGCCTCGGCGTCGGCGCCCTTGGCGAGCTTCACGTCGTACTCGACCACGTGCGGGTCGTCGGTGAGGGCGGCCCTGGTGGCGTCGTTGGAGGCGAACGCCCGGGGGTTGCCCTCGGACTCCTCGCCGACGAGGGTGACGGGCAGTTGCCGCCCGTCCAGGGACAGGGTGAGCTTGTCGCCGACCCTGAGGCCGTGCTGCCGGAGGAAGGACGGCCCGGCCTCGATCTCGTTCGGGCCGGTCGCCGGGCGGCCGTCCACCACGGAGAGCCGCTTGGAGTCGACGATGTCGTCGCCGCCGTAGAAGTCGGCGAACGCGGGCTGGTTGTGGCCGACCAGCCCCACCTGGACCAGTCCGCGCGTGCTGACCTGTTCGGCGCCGGGGGCGGCGCGCAGCATCGCCTCGGTCTGGGCGGGTGTGAGCCTCGGCGCGACCTTGTTGCCCGCGAAGTGGGCGGTCTGGACGTTGACGTGGGTGTGGCCGTCGGTGTGGTCCACCAACCGGGTCAGGGTGCTGCTCAGACCGGTCGTCATCGTCACGGTGACCACGCCGAGCACGATCGCCGACATGGTCAGCGCGGTGCGGGCGGGGCGGGCGAAGGGCTGGCCGAGGCCGAGGCTGACCGCGCGCGGCAGCCGGGTGCCGCTCAGCCAGCGCTGGACCTTCAGCCCGCGGCCGTTGCGCGGCGTGCTGCCGGCCGAGATGGCCCGGGCGGCGGGGAGCCGGTGGGCGCGCGAGGCGGGGGCCAGGGCGGCGAGGACGACCAGCAGCGGGACGCTGACCAGGGTGGCGGCGGGCAGCCAGCCGGCGGGCTCGATCACGGCGGTGCCGGTGACGATGCCGGAGAAGGCGGACTTGAGAATCGGGTGCGCCGCCACCCAGCCTGCCGCCGTGCCGAGGACGGTCCCGGCGACCGCGGGCACCGAGACCATGGTCAGGTAGACGGTGACCACCTGGCGCGGCGTGAAGCCGATCGACTTCAACACGCCGATGTGCCGGTAGCCGGAGACCACCGCGCCGCTCACCACGTTGCCGACGATCAGCGCGGAGACCACCAGGCCGAGCACGCCGAAGACCGTCATCAGCGGCAGGTAGGAGTCGGCGCCCGCCGAGAAGGCGTCCTTGAGCACCAGGTACGACTGGGTGCTGACGACCGCGTCCCCGGGCAGGCCCTCGGTGGCGGTGGCCAGGGCGGAGGCGAGCCGCTGCTCGTCGGCGGCGTCGGTGAAGCGGTAGAGCATCTGGCGGCCGGTGGGGTGCAGGGCGGTCGCCTGTTCGGGGGTGACCCAGCCGCCGGCGCTCTGGCTCATGCTGGTGGCGAAGCCGACGATGGTGAGCTGTCGGCCGCCGCCGATGGGGATCGGGGTGTTCAGGAGCCGGTCCGCCGCGCCGCCGAACAGCGAGTTGAGGACCACCTCGCCGGGTGCGGCGGCCCAGCGGCCGGAGAGCAGCTCCACCCGGTCCACCGGCCCGGCCGGGTCGGCGCGGCCGACCAGGGTCAGCGGCCCGGGCGGGCTGCCGACCCAGTCGATGGGGATCTGCACCGTGACCTGGTCGAACGGCCCGGCGGCCGCCTCGACGCCCGGCCGGTGGGCGGTGGCGGCCAGCTGCTCCGCGGAGGCCGCGGCCGGGTCGAAGGCCGCGACGACGTGAGCGCCCCGCTGCTCGCCGAAGGCCGCGTCGAAGGGGGCCCGGGCGGCGCTGATCACCGCGAGGGCGAGCAGCACGGTCGTGGTGGCGCAGAAGACGACCAGGCCGATCACGACGGTCTGCACCCGGCGGCGCTTCACGGCCGCCCGCGAGGCGCGCCAGACGGCGCCGGTCATGCGGACGCCTCCAGCATCCGCTCGTTCGCCACGCGCCCGTCCGCCACCTCGACCAGCCGGTTGGCGCAGCGGGTGGCCAGCTTGGGGTCGTGGGTGACGATCAGCAGGGTCTGCCCGATCTGGTTGAGGTCGATCAGCAGGTCCATCACCTGCTCGCCGGAGCGGCTGTCCAGTGCGCCGGTGGGCTCGTCCGCGAGCAGCAGGGCCGGGCGGTTCATCAGGGCCCTGGCCACCGCGACGCGCTGGCGTTCGCCGCCGCTGAGCGTGGCCGGGTAGACGTCCTTGCGGTGCGCGACGCCGAGTTCGTCCAGCAGCTCCAGTGCGCGGCGGCGGGCCTGGCGGGCGCTGGTGCCGGTCAGCTGGGCGGCAAGGGCGACGTTGTCGAGGGCGGGGAGGTCGTCGATCAGGTTGAAGAACTGGAAGATCATGCCGATGTGGCGGCGACGGAACAGGGCCAGCCCGTGCTCGTTCAGCTGTCCGAGGTCCTGCCCGTGCACCCGGACGGTGCCGGCGGTGGGCCGGTCCAGCCCGGCCACCATGTTCAGCAGGGTGGACTTGCCGCACCCTGAGGGGCCCATCACGGCGACCGCCTCGCCGGCGCGGATCCGCAGGTCGAGGCCGTCGAGCGCCTTGGCGTCGCCGAACTCCTTGTGGACCCCGGACAGCTCGACGACGACCTGCGCGTCGTCCGGCCGGGAGGTCCCGTCGTGGTCGTTGCTCATGGTGGACGACCGTAGGGGCGGGGCCCTCGTCCGTACGTCCCACCCCGGGTGTAACCGTGGGCGGCCGTAGTACCGGGGATGTACGGGAGCGGCACCCCCGGATGATGTGGATCACCGTGTGGCCTGGGAGGCTGACGCCGTGTGGGGAACGGGGTGGGAGTGGGCGGCCGTCGCGACGGCCGGTGCTGCGGGCACGGCGGCCGGCTGGCTGGCGGTGGCTCTCGCCCGGGCGCGGCGGCTGCACCGGGCGGCCATCGGCGAGCGCGGCTGGCTGCTGGAACGGGAGCGGGATCGCGCCGCCCGTACCGCCGTGGACGCCGAACGGGCCCGGATCGCCGCCGAGTTGCACGACATCGTGAGCCACAACGTGAGCCTGATGGTGGTGCAGGCCGGGGCCGCGCGCGAGGTGCTGGCCACCATGCCGCAGGAGGCGGCGGCCGCGATGGCCGCGGTCGAGGCCGCCGGGCGGGACACCATGACCGAGCTGCGGCACCTGCTGGGCCTGCTCGCCCCCGCCGCGGACGGCGGCGAGGAGCCGGCCGGGGACGGCTTCGCCCCGCAGCCCGGCCTGAGCCGGCTGAGCCCGCTGATCGACCGCTTCGCCTTCGCCGGGCTGCCGGTCGAGGTGCGGATCTCCGGTGAGCCGAGGCCGCTGCCCGGCGGCATCGACGTGACGGCGTACCGGATCATCCAGGAGGCGCTGACCAACGCGCTCAAGCACGGGGACGGGGTGACGGCGGAGGTGACGGTGCGCTACGCGGACCACTACCTGCGGGTGGAGGTGCTCAACAGCGGCCCGAGCGTGCTGTCCGGGGCACCCGGTCCGGCCCCGCGGCCGGCGGACGGCGCCGGGCGCGGGCTGATCGGCCTGCGCGAGCGCGTCGCCGTGTACGGCGGGGACCTGGACGCCCGGCGCCGGATCGGTGGCGGCTTCCGGGTCCGTGCCCGCATCCCGCTGGACCGGCCGTGACGGAGGGGAGCATGGACGTGGAGCAGGGGGCCATGGACGCGGCGCAGGGCCAGCAGCCGGGCCGGAGCCGGCAGCCGGAGCAGGAGAGCCGCCCGCGGGTGGTGATCGCGGACGACCAGGAGCTGGTCCGCACGGGCTTCCGGATGATCCTCACCGCGCGCGGCATCGACGTGGTCGCCGAGGCCGGCGACGGCGCCGAGGCGGTGGCCGCCGCCGTCCTGCACCGCCCGGACGTCGCGCTGCTGGACATCCGGATGCCCGGCATGGACGGCCTGGAGGCCGCCCGGCGCATCCTGGCCCAGGTGCCCGGCTGCCGGGTGATCATGCTGACCACCTTCGACCTGGACCACTACGTCTACGCCGCGCTGTCCGCCGGGGCCAGCGGCTTCCTGCTCAAGGACGTCACCTCGGCCCACCTCGCCGCCGCCGTACGGCTGGTGGACACCGGGGACGCGCTGCTCGCCCCCTCGATCACCCGCCGCCTGGTCGAGCGTTTCGCGGCCGGTGCGCCGCGCCCGGCCCCGGGCGCCGACGGCCCGCCGCTGCACCGCGACCTCGCGCCGCTCACCCCGCGCGAGGCGGAGGTGCTGGCGCTGCTCGGCCGCGGGCTGTCCAACACCGAGCTGGCGCGCGAACTGACGCTCAGCGAGTCGACGGTGAAGACCCACGTGGCGCGGATCTTCGCCAAGCTCAACCTGCGCGACCGGGCGCAGGCGGTGGTGCTCGCGTACGAGACCGGGCTGGTCGCGCCGGGCGGCGGCTGACCGTCAATTCATATCTACCGTGCACCAGTTCGCGTGACTATCAGCCGAATCTCACTCATTTGAGTTAACTCCGCACCGAACTCCCCTTTTTGCCATTTCATGGGGCACCATCTGCATGTCCACGCCCGAACCGGACCGATCACCTCGGGCGCCACCCCGGCATGACGAGCACACCTGGACCGGCCCGTGACCACCAAAACCTCCGTGTGGGACTGCCCCTTCCACCACACCGACGGCCTGGAGTTCGACCCCCTCCTGAAGCGGCTGCTCACCGAAGCCCCGGTCGCCAGGATCCGGCTGCCGCACGGCGAGGGCGAGGCCTGGCTGGCCACCCGCCACGAGGACGTCAGGACCGTCACCACCGACCGCCGGTTCAGCCGCGCCGCGGGCATCGGCCGCGACCTGCCCCGGATGACGCCCGCCCCGATCGCCCAGGCCGAGGCGATCAACCTGATGGACCCGCCCGCCCACAACCGGCTGCGCCGGCTCGTCGCCCAGGCCTTCACCAACCGCCAGGTCGAGCGGATGCGCCCGGCCACCCAGCGGACCGTCGACGGCTACTTCGACGAGATGACCGAGCACGGCGCCCCCGCCGACCTGATGCACTTCCTGGCCGGCCGCCTCCCGCTCGCCACCATCTGCGAACTGCTGGACATCCCCGCGGCCGACCGCACCGAACTGCGCGGCCACGCCGTGGCGATGATGCGGATGGGCCCCGGCAGCCGGGACGGCCAGGAGGCCGCCAAGGCCGCCCTGCGCGCGTACTTCACCGAGCTCACCGCCGAACGCCGGGCCCACCCCCGCGAGGACCTGATCAGCGCCCTCGCCACCGCCCGCGACGGCGACGAACTGCTCGCCCCGGACGAGCTGACCGTCATGGCGATGGTCCTGCTGGTCACCGGCCACGACACCAGCACCTACCAGCTCGGCAACATCGGCTACACCCTGCTCACCCACCCCGAGCAGCTCGCCAAGCTGCGCGCCCAGCCGGACATGCTGCCCCGCGCCCTGGAGGAGCTGCTGCGCTTCATCCCGTTCCGCCAGGGCGTCGGCATCGCCCGGGTCGCCACCGAGGACGTCGAGCTGGGCGGCACGCCGATCCGGGCCGGCGAGGCCGTGCACGTCTCCTACCTCACCGCCAACCGGGACCCTTCGGTCTACGAGCGCCCCGACGAACTGGACCTCGACCGCGGCGCGCCCACCCACATGGCCTTCGGGTACGGCCAGCACCACTGCCTCGGCTCGCACCTGGCCCGGATGGAGCTGCAGGTCGCCATCGGCACCCTGCTGCGCCGCTTCCCCCGGCTGCGGCTGGCCGTCGACCCGGCCGAACTCGACTGGGACTCCGGCTCGATCTGGCGCTTCCCGCGCACCCTGCCGGTGGCCTGGTAGCGCCTCCCCTCGACCCACCGTTCCCGCAGCACTGGGGAGACCCCGCACCCATGGCAACACTCTGCCGCCCCGCCATCGCCGTACCCGAGCACGTCATCACCCTCGACGAGACCCTCGACCTGGCCCGCACCCTGCACGCCGGGCACCCGCAACTCGGCCTGGCACTGCGGCTGATCGAGAACACCGGGGTGCGCACCCGGCACCTGGTCCAGCCGATCGAGCGGACCCTCGCCCACCCGGGCTTCACCGTCCGCAACGAGCTGTACGAGCGCGAGGCCAAGCGGCGCGTCCCCGAGGTGGTCGAACGGGCGCTCGACCACGGCGAGTTGACGGCCGGTGACATCGACCTGATCGTCTACGTGTCCTGCACCGGCTTCATGATGCCGTCGATGACCGCCTGGCTGATCAACACCATGGGCTTCCGCTCCGACACCCGCCAGGTGCCGATCGCCCAGCTCGGCTGCGCGGCCGGCGGCGCCGCCGTCAACCGGGCCCACGACTTCTGCCGCGCCTACCCGGGCGCCAACGTACTGATCGTGGCCTGCGAGTTCTGCTCGCTCTGCTACCAGCCGACCGACCTCGGCGTCGGCTCGCTGCTCTCCAACGGCCTCTTCGGGGACGCGGTCGCCGCCGTGGTGATGCGCGGGAACGGCGGGCGCGGCGTCCAGGTCGAGCGCAACGGCTCGCACCTCGTCCCGCACACCGAGGACTGGATCTCGTACGGGGTGAAGGACACCGGCTTCCACTTCCGGCTGGACAAGCGGGTGCCCGGCACGATGGAGATGCTCGCGCCCGCGCTGCGCGGCCTGGCCGGGGAGCACGGCTGGGACGTCTCCGGGCTCGGCTTCTACATCGTGCACGCGGGCGGCCCGCGCATCCTGGACGACCTGTGCCGCTTCCTCGACCTGGAGCCGGCCACCTTCCGCTACAGCCGGGCGACGCTCACCGAACGCGGCAACATCGCCAGCGCCGTGGTCTTCGACGCCCTGGCCCGGCTGTTCGCCGACGGCGGCGTGCCCGAGGGCACCACCGGGCTGATCGCCGGCTTCGGTCCCGGCATCACCGCCGAGATCTCACTGGGCAGTTGGGTCGGCGCACCGACCGAGGGGGCGCGCCCGCGCCGCCCGCGCGCCATCTCCACCTCCGACATTGCCCTCGTCCACCCGACCGCCCCCCGCCGTTTCCCGGCCGGCACTACGATCACGGAATGACCGACACCGCGAACCGCGCCGATGCCTCTGCCAGATCAACCGAACTAGCAGCACTGTTCCCGGCGTTGCACGCGCCGCAGTACTGGAGCTGGGGGCGGTTCGACGCCCGGTTCTCCACCGAGCTGCCGCCGGACGCACTGGTCACCAACATCCACCTGGTCGGCTTCGCGGACGACCGGGTGGTGCTCTGCCGGGACGACCGGGACCACTGGTTCCTGCCCGGCGGCACCCGGGAACGGGACGAGAGCATCGCCTCCTGCCTCGCCCGCGAGCTGGCGGAGGAGGCCGGCGCCCGGCTGCTCGGCGAGCCGCGCTGGCTGGGCGCCCACCGCTGCCGCACCGAGGACCCGGTGCCGTACCGGCCGTGGCAGCCGCACCCGGAGAAGGCCTGGCTGTGGGGCTGGGCCGAGGTCGTGCTGGACTCCGCGCCGACCAACCCGGCGGACGGCGAGCAGGTGGTCGAGGTCCGCGCGGTGCCGCCCGCGGAGGCCGAGCGGCTGCTGCTGACCGGGCACGACGCCTGGTGGGGCGAGCTGGTCGCGCTGGCCGTGGAGCTGCGCCGGCGGGCCGGAGTGGGGTGAAACCCCGGCCCGGGCGGCTATTCCCGCGGCTGCCGAAGGTCACTTGAACGGCCGAACACCGAGTGAAGATGTCCGTTTTGCGGTGGTATTACTCAGCCATGGACACCACCTCACTGGCCGTGGACTACCCGGTGCTCAACATCTTCTGGACGATGCTGGAGTTCTTCCTCTGGGTGCTCTGGTTCTTCCTGCTGTTCAAGATCATCACGGACATCTTCCGCAGCCACGACCTCAGCGGCTGGGGCAAGGCCGGCTGGCTCGTCCTGGTGATCATCCTTCCCCTGATCGGCGTCCTCGTGTACCTGATCGCACGCGGGCAGTCGATGACCAAGCGCGACATCCAACAGGCCCAGGAGAACCAGGCCGCGTTCACGGCCTACGTCCGGGACGCGGCGGCGTCGGGGCCCGAGGGCGGCGGCCGCAGCCACGTCGACGACCTGGCGAAACTGGCGGAGCTGAAGGAGAAGGGCGCGATCTCCGAGGAGGAGTACCAGAAGGCCAAGGAGAAGATCCTGGCCTGAACGTCCGGACGGTCAACGACGGCCCGGGGCCGGGGGGCCCCGGGGGCCGCCCCCCGCCCCCCGCCCGGGGCGGGGGGGGGCCCCCCGCCCCCCCCCCCCCCGCGGGGCCCCCCCCCGCCCCCCCCCCCCCCCGCCCCCCCGGCGCCCCCCCGGCGGGGGGGGGGGGGCCCGGGGCCCCCCCCCCCGGCCCCGGGCCGTGGTCGGTCGAGGGCCCGGCTCAGCGCCGCCCGGAGCGGCGACCGCCCGAGCCGCCCTCGCCACCGCCGGCCAGGCCGGCCCGGCGCAGCGCGTCCGCCATGGCGCTGTTGGCCGGCGCGCCGCCGCCGAAGCCGCCGCGCTCCCCGCCCTGGCCGCCACCGCGCCGGTCCTGGCCGCCGCGACCGCCCTGGCCGCCCTGGCCGCCCTGGCCGCTCTGGCTGCCCTGGCCGCCGCCGCGGCGCTCCTGGCGGGGCGGGCGGGCCTGCCGCTCGCCACGGTCCCCGCCGCGCTCGCGCCCGACCTCGTCGTCCAGCCGCAGGGTCAGCCCGATCCGCTTGCGCGGCACGTCCACCGAGAGCACCCGGACCTTGACGATGTCGCCGGGCTTCACCACCTCGCGCGGGTCCTTGACGAAGTTCCGCGACAGCGCCGAGACGTGCACCAGCCCGTCCTGGTGGACGCCCACGTCCACGAAGGCGCCGAAGGCGGCGACGTTGGTGACCACGCCCTCCAGCACCATGCCGACCTCCAGGTCGCCGATCTTGTCGACGCCCTCCTTGAAGGTCGCGGTGCGGAAGGCCGGGCGCGGGTCCCGGCCCGGCTTGTCCAGCTCGCCGAGGATGTCGGTGACGGTCGGGACACCGAAGGTGTCGTCGGCGAAGTCCGCCGGGCGCAGCGCGCGCAACCGCTCGCCGTTGCCGATCAGTTCGCGCAGCTCCCCGCCGGTCGCGGCCAGGATGCGGCGCACCACCGGGTAGGCCTCGGGGTGCACGCTGGAGGCGTCCAGCGGGTCCTCGCCGCCGGGGATGCGCAGGAAGCCTGCGCACTGCTCGAAGGCCTTGGGGCCGAGCCGGGAGACGTCCTTGAGCTGCCGGCGGGTGCGGAACGGGCCGTTGGCGTCGCGGTGCGCCACGATGTTGTCGGCCAGCGTGCCGGTGATCCCGGAGACCCGGGTGAGCAGCGGCGCCGAGGCGGTGTTGACGTCCACGCCGACGGCGTTGACGCAGTCCTCGACCACGGCGTCCAGCGAACGGGAGAGCTTCACCTCACTCAGGTCGTGCTGGTACTGGCCGACGCCGATCGACTTGGGGTCGATCTTGACCAGTTCGGCCAGCGGGTCCTGGAGCCGGCGGGCGATCGAGACCGCGCCGCGGATCGACACGTCCAGGTCCGGCAGCTCCTGCGAGGCGAACGCGGAGGCCGAGTAGACCGAGGCGCCGGCCTCGCTGACCATCGCCTTGGTGAGCTTCAGCTCGGGGTGGCGCCCCAGCAGGTCCTCGGCGAGCTTGTCGGTCTCCCGGGAGGCGGTGCCGTTGCCGATCGCGACCAGGTCGACGTCGTGCTTCTTCGCCAGCGCCGCCAGGGTGGCCAGCGCCGCGTCCCACTTGTTGGCGGGCTGGTGCGGGTAGATCGTGTCGTACGCGACGACCTTGCCGGTGGCGTCCACCACGGCGACCTTCACCCCGGTGCGGAAGCCCGGGTCCAGGCCCATGGTGGCGCGGGTGCCGGCCGGGGCGGCGAGCAGCAGGTCGCGCAGGTTCGCGGCGAAGACCCGCACCGCCTCGTCCTCGGCCTCGGCGCGCAGCCGGGACCGCAGGTCGATGCCGAGCCGGACCAGGACGCGGGTGCGCCAGGCCCAGCGGACGGTGTCGCCGAGCCACTTGTCGGCCGGGCGGCCGCGGTCGGCGATGCCGAAGCGGGCGGCGATCCGCTGCTCGTAGTCGTTCTCGCCGGGCAGGTCGCCCTCGGTCTCGCCGTCGTACGGGGAGAGGTCGAGGTCGAGCACCTCCTCCTTCTCGCCGCGCAGCATCGCGAGGATGCGGTGCGAGGGGAGCTTGGTGTACGGCTCGGCGAAGTCGAAGTAGTCGGCGAACTTGGCGCCGTCGCCCTCCTTGCCGTCCCGGACCCTGGCGACCAGCCGGCCGCGGGTCCACATCCGCTCGCGCAGCGAGCCGACCAGGTCGGCGTCCTCGCCGAAGCGCTCGACCAGGATCGCCCGGGCGCCCTCCAGCGCGGCGGGGCCGTCCGCGACCGACTCGTTCAGGTACTGCGCGGCCAGCGCGGCCGGGTCCTGGGACGGGTCGGCGAGCAGAGTGTCCGCGAGCGGCTCCAGGCCGGCCTCGCGGGCGATCTGCGCCTTGGTGCGCCGCTTCGGCTTGAACGGCAGGTAGATGTCCTCCAGACGGGCCTTGGAGTCGGCGCCGAGCACCCGGGCGCGCAGCGCGTCGTCCAGCTTGCCCTGCGCCTCGATCGACTCCAGGACGGCCGCCCGGCGGTCCTCCAGCTCGCGCAGGTAGCGCAGCCGCTCCTCCAGGGCGCGCAGCTGGGCATCGTCCAGGGAGCCGGTGACCTCCTTGCGGTAGCGGGCCACGAACGGGACGGTCGCGCCGCCGTCGAGCAGTTCGACGGCCGCCTTCACCTGCCCCTCGCGGACGCCCAGTTCCTCGGCGATCTTCCGCTCGATCGCCTGCTGGGCCTGCCGGGCCACCTGTTCGACTGGCGTGGTCACGAAGCCGGTCACCTTCTCCATCAGTGCTTTCGCCGTACGCCCTGCATTCTGGCAGGTGCCGACGGCGACGCCCGGGCGCCCCCGGGACGGCCGGGCGTGGCGCGGTGCCGCGCTCCGACGGGGGCGGCGGCGCCGGGGCTTCGGCCGGCCGCCTTCCGGCGGGCCGTGATCGGGCGGATCCTCCCCGAACCGGCCTCGGAACGTGCGCAGTTCGGGAATCCTGCTGAACGGAAACGATCGGGCGCTGTACGCTGCCGGACATGTGCGCTGCCACCCGGATGCACCCCGACGGACCGGTGGTCGACGCGGCCCTGGTGCGGCGGCTGATCGCCGCCCAGTTCCCACAGTGGGAGCGCCTCCCGATCACCTCCGCCTCCGCCCCCGGCGCGGACAACGCGATGTTCCGCCTCGGGCCCGAACTCGCCGTCCGGCTGCCGCTGGTGGCCTGGGCCGCCGACGGCCTGCGGCGGGAGCGGCAGTGGCTGCCCCGGCTGGCGCCACGACTGCCGCTGGCCGTTCCGGCACCGCTCGAGGTCGGCCGGCCCGCCGCCGGCTACCCGTGGCAGTGGTCGGTGCTGCGCTGGCTGGGCGGCGCCAACCCGGTGGTCAACTCGCTGGCCGCGCCCGGGGACCTGGCCGGCGACCTGGCCGGCTTCGTCAACGCGCTGCGCGCCGCCGACCCGACCGGCGCCCCGCCCTCCCAGCGCAGCGTCCCGCTCGCCTCCCGGGACGGCGCCACCCGCGCGGCCATCGCCCAGCTCGCCGGCTCGATCAACACGGCGGCCGCAACCGCCCTGTGGGACAAGGCGCTTCGGCTGCCCGAGTACGCCGGGCCGCCGGTCTGGACGCACGGCGACCTCACCCCCGGCAACCTGCTGGTCGCCCCCACCGGCCGGCTCTCCGCCGTCCTCGACTTCGCCCTGATGGGCGTCGGCGACCCGACCGCCGACCTGATCGCCGCCTGGAACCTGCTGCCCGCCACCGCCCGCCCGGCCTTCCGCGCCGCCCTCGGCGCGGACGAGGCCATGTGGGCCCGCGGCCGGGCCTGGGCGTTCTCCATAGCCCTGGTGACGATCCCGTACTACCGCCACACCGACCAGGCACTGACCGCCAACGCCCGCCACGTCGTCCGCGAGGTGCTCGCCGACCGCAGCGTGTAGGGGCCCGTCCTCCGGGGCGCGTCCGCCGGGGACACACCCGACGGGCGACCGGGTCCAAAACCTGCCCCGGTCAATGCCCGCTGCTAGCCTGAGCCGCATGACCGGACTGCGGGAGCTGAAGAAGGAGCGGACCAGGCGGGCCATCTCGGAGGCGGCCATCGCGCTCTTCCTCGAGCACGGCTTCGACCGGGTTTCGGTGGCGGATGTCGCGGCGGCCGCCGAGGTCTCCAAGCCGACGCTGTTCTCCTACTTCCCCAGCAAGGAGGACCTGGTCGTCCACCGCTTCGCCGACCACCAGGAGCAGTCCGCGGAGGTGGTCCGCACCCGGCTGCCCGGCGAGCCGGTGCTCGACGCGCTGCTGCGGGACTTCCTGGCCGGCCTCGGCCGGCGCGACCCGGTCACCGGCCTCAACGACCACCCGGCGGTGCTCGCCTTCACCGGCCTGGTCTACGGCACTCCCAGCCTGGCCGCCCGGGTCGGCGAGTACGTGGCCCGCGCCGAGCAGTCGCTGGCCTCGGCGCTGCGCGAGGACCCCGGGCTGCCCGGGCCTCGGGAGCTCACCGCCGCCCTGCTCGCCGCCCAGGTCACCGCCACCCAGCGGGTCCTCGCCCTGCACAACTGGCGCCGCATCCAGGACGGCCGCACCGCCGACGACCTGCACGCCGAGGCCGTCGGGGACGCCACCCGCGCCTTCGACCTGCTCGCCCACGGCTACCCGCCCGCCGGGGCCTGAGGCCTTCTTCTAGAGTGCGCGCATGACGACGCGCCACCACTCCTTCGACGCCCTGCACAACTTCCGCGACCTGGGCGGCTATCCGGCCGCCGGCGGACGGACCGTCCGGTGGGGACTGCTCTACCGTTCCGACTCGCTCGGCAAGCTCACCTCCCCGGCGGACCTCGACCGGCTGCGGGCGCTCGGCGTACGGACCGTGATCGACCTGCGCTACCCCTGGGAGATCGCCGCCAAGGGCCGGGTGCCCGAGTTCGAGGGCCTGGAGTACCACAACCTCTCGATCGAGCACCGCCCGTACGACCAGGCCGAGATCGACCCGGAGCTCGACCCCTGGCGCTACCTCGCGGACCGCTTCGCCGAGGTCGCCGAGGACGGGGTGAAGGAGATCCGCCGGGCCCTGGACGTGATCACCGCCGCCGAGGCCCCGGTGGTCTTCCACTGCGCCTCCGGCAAGGACCGCACCGGGCTGATCGCCGCCCTGCTGCTCACCCTGCTCGGCGTCGACGAGGACGTCATCGCCGCCGACTTCGCCCTCACCGAGCTCGCCACCGCGCACTTCGTCGCCGAGTGGCACGCCGCCCACCCGGGCCGCACGCTGCGCTGGCCCGGCTACGGGCGCGCCCCCGAGACCGTGATCCGGCTCGCCCTCGCCGACCTCGCCGACCGCCACGGCTCCGTCGAGGCCTACCTCACCGGCGCCCTCGGCATCGACCGCGCGCAGGCCGACGCCCTGCGCGCGCGGCTGCTGACCGGCTGAGCGCGCGGGCGCCCACCGGGCCGGAGGGGCGATAACCGGTGGCGGGGAGGGACGGCCGAGACCGACGATGCACGGCATGAGCGAACAACCCGCGCGATGGACCGAGGCGACCGTCCACCCCGACATGTGGGCCGACCCGGACGACGACCCCCGCGACAACGAAGGCCCCGGCCCTGACGGTGAACTCGCCACACTCCAGGACTTTCTGACGAACTACCGGCTGACCCTGCGGATGAAGTGCGACGGCCTGGCCCCGGAGCAGCTGGCCCGCCGCTCGGTGCCGCCGTCGACGATGTCGCTGCTCGGACTGGTCCGGCACCTGGCCGAGGTGGAGCGGGACTGGCGGAACTGGATCACCGACGGCGAGCCGCTGCCCAAGCTGTACGGCGCACGGGACGCGGACTTCGACGGGGCCGTCGGCGAGCAGGCCGTGGCGGACGCCGCGTTCCGCGACCTGGAGCGCGAACAGGCCGCGCTGGACGCCGAGTTGGCTGGCTACCCGGACCTGGGCGAGCGGGTCGGCAAGGAGCGGATCTCGATCAGGGAGCTGCAGGTGCACCGGATCGAGGAGTACGCCCGCCACTGCGGCCACGCCGACCTGCTGCGCGAGTGCGTCGACGGCCGGGTGGGCCAGTAGAGGCGCCGGCAGGCGTCAGCGGCGGCGGTTGCCCCGGGCGGGGCGGCCGCCGCCCTTTCCGGAGCGGGGTCCGGAGTCGCCCCTGGCCGCCGGGGCCGGCGCGGTCTCGGGCCAGTGGCCGGGCCGGGCGAGGGCGTCCGGGAGGCGGGTGGTGGCGTCGCCGCGGGCGGCGTCGAGCTGGGCCTGGGTGAGGAAGAGGGCGGTGCTGAGGTCCGCGCCGGCCAGGTTGGTGTCCCGCAGGTCGGCACCGACCAGGTCGGCGAGGCGCAGGTCCGCGCCGGAGAGGTCGGCCGCGACGAGCAGGGCGCCGCGCAGGTTGGCGCCCTGGAGGTCGGCGCCGCGCAGGCGGGCGCCGAAGAGGTCGGCGCCCCGGTGCTCGCGGCGGCGCGGGACGGCGGCGCGGACCAGCTCGCTGGCGCGCAGCAGCAGCTCACTGACCCGCTGCCGGTGGGCCGGGACGTCGACGGCGAGGATCTCCTCGGGGGTGCCGCCGGCCAGCCGGTCGGTCTCCGCCAGCGCCCGCCGCAGTTCGTCGTGGACGGGGAGGGCGGGGGCGAAGGTGAGCGCCTCGGTGAGGTACCGGAGCAGCTCGTGCAGCTGCCGCACGATCGGGAAGACGTCGAACATCGCCTTGGCGCTGTCCGGCTCCTCGCGCCAGCTGCGGCCGCCGAAGGTCACCTGGGAGACCCGCTGCCCGGCGCCGAAGCAGTCGTAGACGGTGCAGCCCTGGAAGCCCGTGTCGCGCAGCCGGGTGTGGATGCCGCAGCGGAAGTCGGCCTGGAGGTTGTGGCAGGGGCTTCCGGCCAGCTTGTTCATGGCGAAGTCGGTGCCGGCGGCGAACGGCAGGGCGACGCAGCAGAGGCCGAAGCAGCTGCCGCAGTCGGCCCGGAGCGGGTTCGGCGCGGCCGCCGTGGGGTCCTGCGGCGACTCGGTCTCGCGCACGTTCCGGGGTCCTTCCAGCAGTCGGGCGCCGGGCGGCGCCGTGGACCCGGAAATCCTACTGGGCAGACGACCCTCCGCGCCGGTAAGTTATGCAGCTCACTAGAGACCATTACACGCGGAGGTGGACGGCATGCGGGACCCGGACGTCAGGGAGCTGGTCCGGATGTGGATCTCCGGCTGGGCCGTCTCGCGCGGCTCCGCCGAGCCGGTGGACCAGCCCTGGGGCTGGAGCATCGACGTCGGCGCACCGGTCGGCGAGGTGGGCCGGCACGTGCTGCCGGAGCCGACCGAGGCCGAGGTCCGCAAGCTCGCCGAGACCGTCACCGCGCCGACCACCTGGCTGAAGCTGTTCGCCGAGGACGACACCGTGCGCCCCTGGCTGGACGAGCGGTGGCGAATGGACGTACCGGGCTTCCTCATGAGCGTCCCGCTCACCGCCGAGCGGCCCGGGGCCCCGGCCGGGTACACCGTGACCGCCTGGGAGCGGGGCGGGGTCCTCCGGGTGCTGGTGCGCACCGAGGACGGGCACCTCGCCGCCCGCGGCCAGGCGGGCCTGGCCGGGCCTGTGGCCGTACCGGACCAGATCACCACCGCGCCCGAGCACCGCCGCCGGGGCCTGGGCGCCCTGGTGATGCGGACACTCCAGTGCGCCGCGTACGAGCGGGGCGCGCGCACCGGCGTGCTGGTCGGCACCCCGGAGGGACAGGCGCTCTACACGGCGCTCGGCTGGACCACCCACGCCCCGATGGCGAGCCTGGTCCTGGACCCGACGGCCCCGGGAGCCCAGCGGCGGCCCTAGCGGAGGGCCTAGCGGTACGGCAGCAGCTCCGGCCGCTTCGCCGGGCGGCCGTCGCCGGAGGAGCGGCCGGTGAGGCGGCGGCCGATCCACGGGCCGACGTGGGTGCCCAGCCAGCGGGCGTCCTCGCGCAGTCGATCGGCGCGGCCGGCCGGGGCGGCGGCGGGCAGCGGGGCGCGCCAGTCGAAGGCGGCGGGGCGGCCGAGCGCCTCCAGCACGCCCTCGGCGACCCGGCGGTGGCCCTCCGGCGACAGGTGCAGGCGATCCTCGGCCCACAGCCGACGGTCGTCGAAGCAGGGCGCGGAGAACAGGTCGACCACCGCGAAGCCGTCCTGCCGACCCAGCTCCTGGACGAAGGCCTTCAGCCGCAGGATGGCGGGCAGCAGCCGGGCGCTGCCGGCCAGGCGGCGGGTGGGGTCGGTGCTGGTGAACAGCATGACGGTGGCACCGGTGGCGCGCAGCTCGGCGGCGCAGCGGCCGAGCTGCCGCTCGACGGTGGCGATGTCGCAGCCGGGGCGCAGCACGTCGTTGAGGCCGCCGGCCAGGGTGACCAGCTCGGCGCCCATCGCGGCGGCGGGGGCGAGCTGCTCGTCGTGGATCTGGCCGATGAGCTTGCCGCGGACGGCGAGGTTGGCGTACCGGAAGTTGGTGCCGTTCTCGGCGGCCAGTGCCGCGGCGACCCGGTCGGCCCAGCCCCGGTAGTGGCCGTCCGGCAGCAGGTCGTCGCACATGCCCTCGGTGAAGGAGTCTCCGACGGCGACGTAGCTGCGGTAGGGGGTGGGCACGGGCTGGCCTCCGCTCTCCTGGGCCGACCAAGGCGGTTCGACGATCCGACGATCGTACGTGCGTGCCCGCCCTCGGCCGCAGCGGACCCCACCGCCCACCGCAGCGGCCCCCACCGCCCCACCGCGGCGGCCCCGCCGTCCACCGCGGCGAGTGGGCGCACGGCCGTCAGCCGGCCGCGACCGCCGCCTCCTCCTCCGGCTTCCGGGGCGTGAACCAGTGCTCCCGGACGGCGTCGGTGGGCCGCTGCTCGCCGAGGGCGGCCAGGCCCCACTCCCCCAGGGCCTCGACGACCGGCCGCAGTTCGCGGCCGCGCCCGGTCAGCTCGTAGACCATCGCGTTGGCGGGCCGCTCCAGCCGGCGGCGGAGGATCAGCCCGTCGCCCTCCAGCTGCTTGAGCCGGGCGGCCAGGATGTCGGTGGAGACGCCGGGCAGGTCGGCGTGCAGGTCGGTGTAGCGGCGCGGGCCGCCGAGGAGCTCACGGACGATCAGGAGGCTCCAGCGCTCCCCCACCGCGTCCAGGGCGCGGGCGACGGCGCAGTACTGGTCGTAGCTTCGGCGTGACATGCGGATCAGCATAGCCAAGAGGTTGGACTTTCCAAGTACACACTTGGTAGAACAAAGCTGAAGCAACGGAGCGGTGGTGACGGTCGGGAGGCCGCAGATGGAGTTTCGGCAGTCCAGCAAGCTGAATGACGTGTGCTACGAGATCCGGGGCCCGGTGGTCGACCAGGCCAACGCCCTGGAGGAGGCCGGGCACAGCGTGCTGCGGCTGAACACCGGCAACCCCGCCCCGTTCGGCTTCGAGGCGCCCGAGGAGATCATCCAGGACATCATCCGCAACCTGCCCGCGGCGCACGGCTACAGCGACTCGCGCGGCATCCTGCCGGCCCGTCGCGCGGTGGTGCAGTACTACCAGCAGCGCGGTGTGCAGGGCGTCACCGTCAACGACGTCTACCTCGGCAACGGCGTCTCCGAGCTGATCCAGATGGCCGTCACCGCGCTGGTGGACGACGGCGACGAGGTGCTCGTGCCGATGCCCGACTACCCGCTCTGGACGGCCGCGGTCCGGCTGGCCGGCGGCAAGGCCGTGCACTACCTGTGCGACGAAGAGGCCGAGTGGTACCCGGACCTCGACGACATCGCCGCCAAGATCACCGCCCGCACCAGGGCGATCGTCGTCATCAACCCCAACAACCCCACCGGCGCGGTCTATCCGAAGGAACTGCTGGAGGGCATCCTCGACCTGGCCCGCCGCCACCACCTGATGGTGCTGGCCGACGAGATCTACGACAAGATCCTCTACGACGGCGCCGAGCACCACTGCCTGGCCGCGCTGGCCGACGACGTGCTGACGCTCACCTTCAACGGCCTCTCCAAGGCCTACCGGGTGGCCGGCTTCCGCAGCGGCTGGCTGGTGGTCTCCGGCCCCAAGCAGCACGCCACCGACTACCTGGAGGGCCTGACCATGCTCTCCGGCATGCGGCTGTGCCCCAACGTGCCCGCCCAGTACGCCGTGCAGGCCGCGCTCGGCGGCCACCAGTCCATCAACGACCTGGTGCTGCCCGGCGGCCGGCTCACCGAGCAGCGCGACATCGCGGTCAAGGCGCTCAACGAGATCCCCGGCGTCAGCTGCGTCAAGCCCAAGGGCGCGCTGTACGCCTTCGCCCGACTGGACCCGGCCGTGCACCGGATCGTCGACGACGAGCGGTTCGTGCTGGACCTGCTGCTGCGCGAGAAGATCCACGTCGTCCAGGGCACCGGCTTCAACTGGCCCCGCCCGGACCACTTCCGCTTCGTCACCCTGCCCCGGGCCGACGACCTGGAGACGGCCATCAACCGGATCGGCCGCTTCCTGGCCACCTACCGCCAGAGCTGACCACGTACGCTGGGCGGCCATGACCGTCCTGCGCTCCGTCGCCCTGTTCGCCCTCGCCGCTCTCGCCGAGATCGGCGGCTGCTGGCTGGTCTGGCAGAGCGTGCGCGAGTCGCGGCCGTGGTGGCTGGCCGGCATCGGCGTGGTGGTGCTCGGCGCGTACGGCTTCGTCGCCGCGCTGCAGCCGGACAGCCACTTCGGCCGGGTGCTGGCCGCCTACGGCGGGGTGTTCGTGGCCGGCTCGCTGCTGTGGGGCATGGCGGTGGACGGCTTCCGGCCGACCCGCTACGACGTGCTGGGCGCGCTGATCTGCCTGGCCGGGGTCGGCGTGATCATGTACGGACCCCGGCGCTGACGTGCACGGGCCCCGGCGCCGGACCTCCGGCGCCGGGGCTCCCCAGGGCCCGACGGGACTACCAGCCCCAGCCGCCGCCCTGGCCGTCGTCGTCCCGGTTCGAGTCCCAGCCCTCGCCGACCTCGCGCAGGATCGTGTAGTTGTCGATCTGCGTGCCGTCCTCGGCGAGCGCGGTGACCTTCATGACCGACTTCTGGCCCAGGTGCTTCGGGGTGACGTCGACCTTGATGAAGGAGTAGCCGGTGTAGCGCACCCGCGACCACTGGATGGTCTCGGGGGTCTTCACCCTGCCCTTGCTCCAGTAGTAGGTCTTGACCTCGTCCTGGTGGTTCTCGTGCCCCTCGTAGGTGTCCGGCACGTCGAACTTGTACAGGCTGCGGCCGGCCGCACCGGCGGTGACGTAGACCACGCCGTCCTTGGCCGGCTCGATGGTGGCGCCGCTCGGCACCTGCTTCGAGACCTTGTTGCCGAGGATCGCGTCGGTGCGCTCGTAGATGTGGTTGTGGCCGTTGATGACCAGGTCCACCCGGTACTTCTCGAACAGCGGCACCCAGGCCTCGCGGACACCGCCCTCGGAGGCGTGGGCGACGGTGGTGGAGAAGGCGCAGTGGTGGAAGAAGACCACGACGAAGTCGATGGTCTCGTCGTTGCGCAGGTCCTTGAGGGTGCGCTCCAGCCACTTGGTCTGCTTGTTCGCCGAGATGCCCAGGTTGGCCGGGATCTCGTAGGAGACGTCGTTGGCGTCCAGCGAGACGACGCCGACGTTCTTGTAGCGGAAGGTGTAGACGCCGGGGACGGCGCGCGGGTCCGGGCCGTTGTCCGGCAGGAAGAAGCGGGCGTTCTCGCCGCCGTAGCCGTTCGGCGAGTACCAGGCCTCGACGTCGTGGTTGCCGTACGCGACCATCCACGGGATCTCGGCGGCGACCGTCTCGGTCTGCACCAGGAAGTCGTCCCAGGTCTTCGCGTTGAAGACGGACTTGTCCGGGTCGGTGCCGGAACCGGCCGGGTCGGCGTAGCAGATGTCGCCGGCGTGCAGGTGGAAGGCCGGGTTCTGGGCCTTGATGATGTGGTCGTTGCCGGCCGCGTGCGCGCTGACGCCCTGGTCGCCGAAGGCGGTGAAGGTGAACGGCTCGTACACCTTGCCCCAGCGGTGGTCGCGGGAGGGCGCGGTGCGGAAGGTGTGCAGGGTGGAGATCTGCTGCTGCGAGGCCGGGTCGAAGCCCTCGTGGCCGACACCGTAGTAGTAGGTGGTGTCGGGGCGCAGGTCCTCCAGCGCCACGTGCAGGTAGTACTGGTCCACCGGCTGGCCGGTGGGGGTCAGCGCCGGGGTGTGCAGGGCGCGGACCTCGGCCTGGACCTTGTGGCTCAGCTCCCACGGGGTCTTGCCGAAGCGCAGGAACGGCTTCTTGACCGGGGCCGGCACCTGCCAGGAGATGCGGAACTGGGTGTCCGGCTCCGGGCCGAACTGGAGGTGACGGCCGATCGGCGCGACCAGCGACCCGTCGATGCCGTCGGTCGTGCCACCGGTCAGCAGCTGCGGGCCGGCCGGGGCGGCGAAGGCCGTCCCGCCGCCCAGCGCGCCGCCGACGGCGACGGCGCCCACGGTCACGGCACCGGCGCGCAGCATCCGGCGGCGGGAGAAGCGGGCCCGCAGGTACTCGTGCTGCTCGGCCATGCTCATGCGGTCGGCAAGCTTGGCCGGCACGCCCATGTTGGGGATATCCATGCGCGGGACTCTTCCAGCGGCGCGTTGATCACGCACGGACGGCGGGTGAACGGGTCGCAGCGTACCCCCCATTCGAACGCCAATGTTCGACCATGGTTCGGTAAAGGGCGTGTCCGTACCGTTCCGACGCCGCATCATGGCCCCCTTCCGCCCCTCGGCTTGAGGGTCCGTCGGGTGGCGGCGGGGCCGCCCGCGCGGGTGACCGGGGTTCAGCCGGAGGGCTCGTCCCACTGGGTGGCGGCCCGGTTGCCGGTGCCGTCGCAGGTGCGGCAGATCTCGTCCCGGTAGGCGTGCTTGGCGCCGGTCGCGTCCACCCGGTAGCGCACGTACACCCCGGTGCCGTCGCAGAGGAAGCAGTTGCCGCCCCCGCCGCCCACCTCGGTGGTGCCGGTGCCCTGGCAGGTCCGGCAGCTGAGCCCGGCGGTCCGGCCGGTGCCCGCGCAGATGCGGCAGACCGTCGTCATCGGCTTCCTCCCTCGCGCGCAGACGGCTCGGCGCCGTCCGGGACGGTCCGACGCCACCGGTCATGGTAGTGGTGACGACCCGGGGACAGGCCCTGCTCCGTCCCCGGTGGATACGATCTGACGATCAGCCCGTAGTGCCGGAGCACCGTCTCACTCGGGCAGACCCTCGCGCACCCGCCGGGAGACCGAGATCAGCTGGAGGTCGAGCAGCCCCGGCGGATCGGCGAGGCCGGGACCGCCCGCGCGCACCCAGGCGGCGATGTCGTCGATCATCTCGTCCATCAGCACGAAGCCCAGCCAGACCGGCCGGCCGCCCGCCGCCCGGCCCTCGGTGGAGGGGCCGACCACCACCACGTTGGACTGGGTGCACACGTCCAGGCAGGTGACCGCCCGGACCCGGCCCGCCGAGCCCACCGCCGTCCGCAGCCGCTCGTACTGGCCCGCGTGGTCCACCCCGGGGTGCTTCGCCTCGGTGCCGCAGCAGCAGCCCCGGCAGACCGTGACGGTCACCGGGGCGCCGGCGCCCCGCTTGCGGTCCCGGGCACCGTCGCGGTCTCGGCGGCTCATCGGTTCTCCTGACCCCTCCTGGTCGGCGGCGCGCTGCGCACCGGCCTCCGCACTGTACCCGTCACCCCACCGGCGCCCCGGCCGCGGGTCCCGGCGGACGGCCGCCGGGGCCCTGTCCCTCGGACCTACGCGGAGCCGGCAAGGACCCAGGAGACGGGCCCCGGAGGCACAGACCAGTAGATGTCGGCCACCGGGACGCCACTCCCGAAGTGTCGCCGCCGGAGTGTCGCCGCCGGATTGTCGCTCCCGGGGTGTAGATCGGGGGGTTCAGGCCGGGGGCGGCGGATCGGGGGGTCCGATCGGGTTGCGGTCCCACGGCGTCGATCTCACGGCCCAGGGGGAATCCGTGGTCACCGAAACAGCACCGCCCAGACCCACGACCGGTCCGGTCTCGCTGTACGAGGGGAACAGCATCGAGGAGCTCCGCCACGTGGTGGGCGAGCACCTGGCCCCGCACCGGCTGACGGTGCTGGGCGAACAGCGGCTCCCGGGCCGGTTCCGGTCCTTCCACGAGGGCCCGGTGGCGCTCTACGACCTCGGGTACGGGGCACCGGTGTGCCTGCGGACCGGGGAGCTGCCGGACTTCTACAACGTCATCCTGCCGTACGCCGGGGGCGGCCGGGTCGTCGCCAACGGCACCGAGCTGGCGTCCGCGCGGTCCGTGGCCGGGCCGGGCGACCGGGTCACCATGGAGTGGGACGCCGCAGCCCTGAACGGGGCCCTGGCGATGTCCCGGCAGACGGTGGAGCAGGCGCTCGCCGTCCGCCTGGGCGACCTGCCGCAGGAGCGGCTGCGTTTCGCGCCGGTCCTCGACCCGGCCGACCCGGCCGTCCGGTCCTGGCTCGAACTGGCCGGGGCCTTCCGCGAGTTCGCCGTCTCGGCGCTGGGCCGCCAGTCCCGCCTGGGCCTGCAGCACTTCGAGAAGCTGCTGGTCGAGGGCCTGCTGGACGCCCAACCCCACTCGCTGGGCCGGGAGACGGCCGACCGCGGCTGCGCGCTGCTGCCGAGCGCGCTGCGCCGGGCCGCCGACTACTGCGCCGAACACGCCGACGAGGCGCTGTCCGTGGCCGACATCGCCCAGGCCGCCCGGGTCAGCCTGCGCACCCTGCGGGAGGGGTTCCGGCGCCACCTGGACACCACGCCGCTGGCCTACCTGCGGCGCGTACGGCTCGACCGCGCCCACCACGACCTGCTCGCCATCGCCGACGGCCGGGCCACCGGCACGGTGACCGAGGTGGCGTGCCGCTGGGGCTTCACCCATCTCGGGCGGTTCAGCGCGGACTACCGCCGCGTGTACGGGCACTCGCCCTCGCAGACCCTCGGCCGCAACGCCTGACCGAGGGCCCGGCAGCCGGTGCGCCCCCGACCGGGGAGGGGGCGCACCGGGTCGCGGGGCCCGCTCGCCCCTCCCCCGCCCGCCCTGTGCCGCGCTTCCGCACCCCGGCGCTCCCGCGCTCCTCGCACCCCGCTACCCGACCGCCCGCGCCGCCGCCCGTCCCGCCGTACGGCCCGAGAACAGGCAGCCGCCCAGGAAGGTCCCCTCCAGCGAGCGGTACCCGTGCACGCCCCCGCCGCCGAACCCGGCGGCCTCGCCGGCCGCGTACACCCCGGGCAGCACCTCGCCGTCCGGCCGCAGCACCCGGGAGGACAGGTCGGTCTCCAGTCCGCCCAGCGACTTGCGGGTCAGGATGTTCAGCCGGACGGCGATCAGCGGGGCGGCGGCCGGGTCGAGGATGCGGTGCGGGGCGGCGGTGCGGATGAGCCGGTCGCCGAGGTGGCGGCGGGCGCCGTGGATCGCGGTGACCTGGAGGTCCTTGGCGAAGGGGTTGACCACCTGCCGGTCGCGGTCCTCGACGGTGCGGCGCAGCCCGTCCGGGTCGATCAGCGGCTCGCCGGCCCTGGCGTTCATGCCCCGGGCGAGGTCGGCGAGGTTCCCGGCGACCACGAAGTCCGGCCCGTGCCGCAGGTGGCCGCGGACCGGCCCGGGGGCGCCGGGCAGCGCGCGCCCGAGCACGCCGCGCACCGACTTCCCGGTCAGGTCGGGGTTCTGCTCGGAGCCGGAGAGGGTGAACTCCTTCTCGACGATGCGCTGGTTGAGCACGAACCAGGTGTACTCGTACCCGGTGGACATGATGTGTTCGAGCGTCCCGAGGGTGTCGAAACCGGGGAACAGCGGGACGGGCAGCCGCTCGCCGCGCGCGTCCAGCCAGAGCGAGGAGGGGCCGGGCAGGATGCGGATGCCGTGCCGGGCCCAGATCGGGTCCCAATTCTCGATGCCCTCGGTGTAGTGCCACATCCGGTCGCCGTTGATCAGGCTGGCCCCGGCCCGGCCGGCGATCTCCAGCATCAGTCCGTCCACGTGCGCGGGCACGCCGGAGAGCAGCCTGGCGGGCGGGGTGCCGAGCCGGGCCGGCCAGGCCTTGCGGACCAGGTCGTGGTTGCCGCCGATGCCGCCGGAGGTGACGACCACGGCCTGGGCGCGCAGTTCGAAGCTCCCGGCGACCTCGCGCGAGCTGGCCTCGCCCCGGCCCGCCGGGCTCGGCACCAGCACCTCGCCGGTGACGGTGTCGACGGCGCCCGCGGTGGCGGACAGCCCGGTGACCCGGTGCCGGAAGCGCAGGTCCACCAGGCCGCGCGCGGCGGCCGCCCGGACCCTGCGGACGAAGGGCGCCAGCAGCCCGGGCCCGGTGCCCCAGGTGATGTGGAAGCGCGGCACCGAGTTACCGGGCCCGTCGGCGAGGAAACCGCCGCGCTCGGCCCAGCCGACCACCGGGAAGAACCGCACGCCCATGCCGTGCAGCCAGGAGCGCTTCTCGCCCGCCGCGAAGTCCACGTACGCCTCGGCCCAGCGGCGCGGCCAGGCGTCCTCGGGCCGGTCGAAGCCGGCCGTGCCGAGCCAGTCCTGCCAGGCGAGGGCGTGCGAGTCGCGGATCCGCATCCGGCGCTGCTCGGGCGAGTCGACCAGGAAGAGGCCGCCGAAGGACCAGTGCGCCTGGCCGCCGAAGGAGGCCGCGGGTTCCTGGTCGAGCAGGATCACCTTCCGTCCCGCGTCGGCGAGTTCGGCGGTGGCGGCGAGGCCCGCGAGGCCCGCCCCGATGACGATGACGTCGGCGTCCAGGGCCATGCGCAGTCCTCCGTCGCGGCTCGCGGTGGCGGCGCGCCCGGGACACGCCGTCGCTGTGCGCCCGATACTGCGGTCTGCGGCGAGGTCCGGTCAACCGGCGGGTGACAACCGTCGGGCCGAATTCCGCTCCGGGGCGTTTCGGAATTGCCGTCGATAGCCGCGCGGCCCGTGGTCGGGCGAATTGCGAAATGCCGTCCGGGGCCGTCTGACGGAATATCGGCAATTTCTGCGCAAACCATGGACGCCCGGGAAACCTGGCAGTAACTTACCTGCGAGTAGCTGCGGCCCGGCTCGGCACGACCCCCACCCGTCGTTTCTCTCCCCCCAGGAGGAACCGTGCTCCGCCCTGCCCGGAAATCCCGGCACCTCCGGAATTCCACCGCACTCGCCGCCGTCGCCCTCGGCGCCGCGCTCGCGCTCACCTCCACCGCCGCCCAGGCCGCCACCCCGGCGCCGAAGCACTACGTGGCGCTCGGCGACTCCTACGCCGCGGGCGCCGGCGTGCCGGGCCAGTCGGCCGGCCTGTGCCTGCGCTCCGACCGCAACTACGGCCACCTGGTCGCCGCCGCCCTCAAGGCCGGCGCGTACACCGACGCCACCTGCTCCGCCGCCAAGATCAAGGCGATGACCCAGCCCCAGTACGACGCCTTCATCCGGGTCAACGACCCCCAGCTGGACTCGGTGACCGCCGACACCGACCTGGTCACCCTCGGGATCGGCGGCAACGACCTCGCGGCCAGCGACCTCGGCCTCGGCGAACTGGTCGCCACCTGCATCGCCGGCGCCGTCGTCAACCCACTCGGCACGCCCTGCAAGGACGTCTACCACCACGGCTACTGGGACTGGAGCAGCATGTCCTGGCGCTACGGCACCGACGACCTGGCCGAGCGGATCCGCACCACCATCGCCCCGCAGCTGGCCGACACCCTCCGGCGGATCCACGCCAAGGCGCCGGGCGCCAGGGTGCTGCTGGTCGGCTACCCGTCCGTGCTGCCCGCCGACGGCTCGAAGTGCGTCCTGCGCCAGCCGGTGACCCCGGGCGACGTCGAGTACATGCACGGCGTGCTGGACAAGCTGAACGCCGCCCTGAAGTCCACCGCCGCCGCCAACGGCGCGACCTACGTGGACACCGCCACGCCGACCCTCGGGCACGACGTCTGCTCGGACGACCGCTGGATCGAGGGCGCGCTGCCCGGCTCGCCCGCCGTGCCGTTCCACCCGAACGCGACCGGCGAGCGGGTGATGGCGCAGGCGGTGCTCGCCGCGCTGAAGTAACACCGCCGCCGGCCCCGCCCATCCGCCCATCCGCCCATCCGTCCGTCCGCCCGCCCGTCGGCCCGGGCCCGGAAAGCCCCGAGGGGCCGGTGACCAGACCCCGGTCACCGGCCCCTCGGTTCGGTACGCGCGCTACTCGGACTTCGCGGCGGTGGTGGCGGTGGTGGCGGCACCGGCGGCCAGCCCGGCCGACCACTTCTCCTCGACGTTGCCGAACTTCCAGTAGGCGATCGCCGCGGCCCAGGTGAGCACGAACAGCCCGACGATCGCGTAGCCGACGAAGTTGAGGTCGAGCCCGCCGACCCAGGCGATCGGGCCGCTGGTGATGTCCAGCTTCTCGCCGAGCAGGCCGATCAGCTCGATCGAGCCGATCACCAGCGCGACCAGCACGGACAGCCCGGTGACGGTCAGGTTGTAGTAGATCTTGCGGACCGGCTTGGAGAAGGCCCACTCGTACGCGAAGTTCATGAACGAGCCGTCGATGGTGTCCAGCAGGCTCATCCCGGCCGCGAACAGGATCGGCAGGGTGAGCAGCGCGTACCAGGGCAGCGAGAAGGCCGCCGCGCCGCCCGCCAGCACCAGCAGGGACACCTCGGTGGCGGTGTCGAAGCCCAGGCCGAACAGCAGGCCGACCGGGTACATGTGCCAGGGCTTGGTGACGGCCCTGGTGACCCGGCCGAGGATGCGGTTCATCAGCCCGCGCCGCTCCAACTGGCGCTCCAGCTCCGCCTCGTCGTAGTCACCGTGGCGCATCCGGCGGAAGACCTTGAGGATGCCGTTGAAGGCGCCCAGGTTGATCAGGCCGAGCAGCAGCAGGAAGGTGCCGGAGACGGTGACGCCGATCAGGCCGGTCATCTCGTGCAGCGTCGAGTCGTCGGACTCCACCTGGCCGGCCAGCGAGCGGATGCCGAAGGCCAGCAGCGCGCAGAGGCCGAAGACGATCGAGGAGTGCCCGAGCGAGAACCAGAAGCCGACCGACAGTGGACGCTTGCCCTCGCCCATCAGCTTGCGGGTGGTGTTGTCGATGGCGGCGATGTGGTCCGCGTCGAAGGCGTGCCGCATGCCGAGGGTGTAGGCGGTCAGGCCCATGCCCGCGCCGAACACCTGGCCGCCGACGTCGTAGTGCTCGGGCTCCACCAGGGCGAGCAGCGTGAACCAGCCGATGACGTGCAGCGCGAGGATGAAGCCGCCCATTCCGGCCAGGCGGATCCACTCCTCACGGGTGAGTCGGTCGCGCCATCGGGGGGCGGTCATCGTCGTGTCCTTTCGGTCGGGCGGTCGAAGCTGGGCCATCTTTCCGCCTCGGTGCGCGCAGTTGCAAGTCATGCGCAATTACGGATTCGTCTCCCTTCGTCTCCACCCCCCTCCCGAAGATCGTCACGACTCATACAGGGCTTCGTAACCTCCGGGGACTTTCACCACGCGCTCTACGCGCGGATACTCCCGTTCTACGCGCGAAACCTGAGCGCTGCCCCCTCAACTCCCCACGGAGGAACGGCTCATGACGATCCGTATTCGAACCGCTGCCGCCCTCGCCGGAGCGGCGCTGCTCGCGGCCGGCCTCACCACCCCCGCCGCCACCGCCGCGCCCGCCACCCCCACCGCCAGGGCCGCCGCGGTCAGCGCGACCCCGCACCGGGTGCTGTTCGACAACAGCAAGGCCGAGACCGCGGGCAACGCCGACTGGATCATCAGCACCAGCCAGCCCGACCCGCTCGCCCAGAACGCCAACCCCACCACCGAGAAGAGCTGGACCGGCGCGCTGTCCGCCTGGGGCGTCGCCCTCCAGAAGACCGGCCAGTACAGCCTGAAGACCCTCCCGGCCGGCTCCACCATCAGCTACGGCACCGGCGCCGCGCTCGACCTCGCCAACTTCGACACCTTCGTGATCCCGGAGCCCAACACGAGGTTCTCCGCGAGCGAGAAGACCGCGATCATGAACTTCGTGAAGAACGGCGGCGGCCTCTTCCTGGTCTCCGACCACGTCAACAGCGACCGCAACAACGACGGCTGGGACTCCCCGAAGATCATCAACGACCTGCTGACCAGCAACGGGGTGAACAACAACGACCCCTTCGGCTTCTCGGTCGACCTGCTCAACATCACCACCGACAACCCGCGCGCGGTCAACGACGCGACCGACCCGGTGCTGCACGGCTCCTTCGGCACCGTCACCGGCTCGATCCTGCGCAACGGCACCACCTTCACCCTCAAGCCCGCCGACAACCCGAACGTCAAGGGCCTGGTCTACCGGACCGGCTACAGCGGGAACACCGGCGCGTTCTTCGTCACCAGCACCTTCGGCTCCGGCCGGGTCGCGATCTGGGGCGACAGCTCCCCGATCGACGACGGCACCGGCCAGTCCGGCAACACCCTGTACAACGGCTGGGACGACCCGGCGGGCACCGACGCCGCCCTCGCCCTCAACGCCACCGCCTGGCTGAGCAAGTCCTGACCGGCCGCGCACCCGAGGGGGCGCCCCGTCTCCGGCGGCGGCGCCCCCTCGGCCTGGCCCCTCTCATCAGGCCAAGGACCGCGCCCTCCCCTACTGTCGAAGTACCGAACCGTCGCGACGCCGACGCCCGGGACCGATGGGAGCGGCCATGCCGTCCTACCCCTTCCACACCACCCGCGAGGACCTGCGCGTCCCGCTGCCCGACGGCACCCGACTGGCCGCCCGGCTGTGGCGGCCGGTCGGCGGCGAACCCGGCCCCGCACTGCTGGAGTACTCCGGCGGCCGCCTCAGCGACCGGACCGCCGCCGAGGACTCCCGCCGCCACCCCTGGTACGCGGGCCACGGCTACGCCGCCGTCCGGGTCGACACCCGTGGGCACGGCAACTCCGAGGGCACCCCCGGCGAGCCCGGCGGCGCGCAGGAGCTGGCCGACGGCACCGCCGTGGTCGACTGGCTCGCCCGCCGCCCCTGGTGCAACGGCCGACTCGGCCTGCTCGGCGTCGGCACGGCCGGCACCACCGCCCTGCGCCTCGCCGCCCGGACCCCCGGGGCCGTCGGCGCCGTCGTCACCGCCTGCCCCGAGGGCGGCCACCGGCTCGGCGGAGCCGTACTCGCCGCCGACCTCCACAACCGGCTCACCACGCTGATCGCCGACGCCGCCCTGCCGCCGGACCCGCGGCACGTCGGCGACGCCTGGCGCACCGCCTGGCTCGCCCGGCTGGAATCGCTGCGGCCGCCCGTCGAGGACTGGCTCGCGGCCGGCGAGTCCACCGTCCCGGTGTCCGTCCCCGCCCTCGCGGTGACCGGCTGGGGCGACCCGTCCTGCTCCTTCGTGCTGCGGCTGCTCGCCGAGTCCCCCACCGCCCGCGCCCTGATCGGCCCCTGGCCGCACGGCCTGCCCGAGCCCGCCCTGCCCGACACCCTGCGCTGGTGGGACCACTGGCTGCGCGGCATCGACACCGGCGCCCTCAAGGAACCCGCCCTGCGCAGCTGGCTCGGCACCCGCTGGACCGGTGACGAGGCCTGGCCCTCCCCCGACGTCCGCGAGATCCACTACGGCCTGGACGGGCCGCTGAGCACCGCCGGCACCGCCTCCGACGACCGGTACGTACGGGTCCGCTCCCCGCAGCACACCGGCCTCAACGCCGGCGCCTACGTCCCGCACGGCCGCCCCGCCGACCGGCCGCCGGACCAGCGCGAGGAGGACGGCCGCTCGGTCTGCTTCGACTCCCAGCCGCTGCCCGAGCCGGTCGAACTGCTCGGCGCCCCCACCGTACGGCTGCGGCTGCGCGAGGACAGCGCGCCCGCCCAGGTCGCGGTGCGGCTGTGCGCCGTCGGCCCGGACGGCACCTCCGAGCTGGTCACCCGGGGCGTCCTGGCCGCCGAGGGGCCGGACGCCGAGGTCGAACTCGCGGCCTGCGCCTGGACCTTCCCCGCCGGGCACCGGCTGCGCCTCGCCCTCTCCTCGGTCTACTGGCCCTGGGTGTGGCCCCCGGCCGAGGACACCGGGTACGGCGTCGACCCGTCCCGCTCCACCCTGAGCCTGCCGGTGCGCCACCTCGCCGCCGACGTCGGCGCCCCGCCCGTCACCTTCGAGACCCCGGAGCTGCCCGACCCCCTCGACGTCCACCTCACCGAGCCTCTCACCGCCCGGCCCGAACACCTCACCGTGCACGACATCGGCCGCCACGAGTGGCGCACCGAACTCTCCCCCGCCGGCGACGGCACCCGCACCCACCCCGACGGCCTGGTCCGCGACGAGCACACCGTCACCGCCTACCGCGTGCTCACCGGCGCCCCGCTCAGCGCCCAGGCCCGCACCGACCACACCGTCCGGCTGGAGCGGCCCGACATCGGCTGGGACGTCACCGTCCAGACCCGCACCCAACTGCGCTGCGACGCCGGACACTTCATCAGCATCGTGCAACTGCGGGCACTGGAGGCGGGCTCCGTGGTGTTCACCCGGGAGTGGCAGCACCGGGTGACCCGGGACCGCCCCTGAACCTTCACCAAGTCCGCCCCCGGCCGGGGTTGTCGGCAGTGTGACAATGCCGGGACAGGGAAGCACGCGTCGGGGAGGGCGAGCATGCTGGCCGAGTCGGTGTACCGGACCGAGGACGTGGAACCATCCGACCGCTTCGAGCACTGGCGGCACCGACTCGCCGGGATGAACGCGCCGATCGAGGCCAGCAGCGAACACGCCGCCGACTTCCGGGCGGAGTTGCGCGTCCTGACGCTCGGCGAGCTGCGGCTCTGGAACATGGAGAGCCCGCCGATCACCGTACGCCGGCCGACGCGCCTGATCCGCTCCTCCGACCCGGAGCTCTACCTCTTCTCGGTCCCGATCGCCGACGCCGGGCCCGCGGCCCGGTCCGACGACCGCGGCGAGTGGCGCCCGCGGGACCTGGTGATGTACGACAGCACCCGGCCCATCGCCCTCCGAGTCAGCACCGACGATCCGAGCCGGCGGATCCGCGGGGCCTGGCTGAGCCTCCCCCGACAGGCGCTGCCGCTGCCGCCGGGCCGGACCGACACGCTGATCGCCCGCCGGATGCCCGGGGACACCGGCGTGGGCGCCCTGCTCGTCCAGCTGCTCACCGGCATCGCCGCCGACCCCGGCGCCTACCGGACCGGCGACGCGCCCCGGCTGGGCACCGCCGCCCTCGACCTGGTGACGGCGACGCTCGCCCACCACCTCGACGCCGAGGACGCCGTACCGCCGGAGAGCCGGCGCCGGGCCCTGGTCCAGCGCATCCGGGCCTTCATCCGGGCCCACCTGCACGAACCGGACCTCGCCCCCGGCGCCGTCGCCGCCGCGCACCACATCTCGGTCAGCTACCTGCACCGCCTCTTCGAGGGCGAGGAGGAGACCGTCGCCGCCTGGATCCGCCGCCAGCGCCTCGAACGGGCCCGCCGCGACCTCGGCGACCCGGCTCTGGCCGCCACCCCCGTCCACGTCATCGCGGCCCGCTGCGGATTCCCCCGCGCCGCGGACTTCACCCGCGCCTTCCGCGGCGCGTACGGCCTGCCGCCCCGCGACTACCGCCACGGCGCCGTGACGGCCGGCGGTGGACTCTGAACCAAGCGGCAGTGGACCGCATGCCAACGACAACCACCGGGTGGAGTCGGCAAGCTGATGGTGCGTCCGACACGGGGGATCGAGTGGCGGACGCGACCAACACCGACACCCTCGAAGGGGGACCATCCATGTCCAGCAACGGACTCCGCAACACCCGGCGCTCCGCCGTCGGCATCGGCGTCGCCGCCCTGGCGCTCACCCTGACCGGCCTCGGCGGCGGCCAGGCCTTCGCCGACTCGCACGCCGGCCTCACGGCCTCGATCGAGATCAAGAACGACAACGGCAAGTGCCTGGAGATCACCAGCTCCTCCACCGCGAACGGCGCCAGGGCCCAGCAGTGGGACTGCAAGGGCCAGGCCGGCTCGAAGTGGCAGTGGCAGTCCGCGGGCAACGGCTACTGGAACCTCGTGAACGCCCACAGCGGCAAGTGCCTGGAGATCCAGAGCTCCTCCACCTCGAACGGCGCCGAGGCCCAGCAGTGGTCGTGCAACGGCCAGGACGGCGCGAAGTGGCGGGTGGAGTCGGTCCGGTCGAACCGGGCGGTGATCCGGAACCACAGCGGCAAGGTCCTGGAGATCACCAGTTCCTCCGGCGCGAACGGGGCCAACGCCCAGCAGTGGGAGTACAAGGGCCAGTCCGGCGCGCTCTGGTCCTGGTGACGAGCCACCGGCCGCTCCCCGCCCGCCGTCGCGCGGGCGGGGAGCGGCCGGCCCGCTACGCGTGGTCGGCCAGGACCTCGGCGATCACGTGGCGGGCGATGGAGGTCATCCTCGGGTCGCTGTCCCGGTAGTAGGACACCTCCATCAGGGCGATGGACAGGGCCCAGCCGCGGGCGCGGTCCCAGGCCGCGTCGTCGGGGGCGGCGGCCGCGCGGAAGGTCTCGCGGGCGGCGGCGGGCAGGACGTACCAGGCGGGGATCAGATCGACGGCCGGCTCGCCGAGGCCCGCGCAGCCGAAGTCGATGACGGCGGCGAGCCGACCGTCCGGGCCCACCAGCAGGTTGCCGGGCTGGAGGTCGCCGTGGAGCCAGACCGGGGGGCCGGTGGGCGCCGGGGCGTCCAGGGCGTGCTCCCAGGCGGCGGTCGCGGCGGCGGCGTCGACCAGGTCCGGCACGGCCGCGATCGCCTTCCTGGTCTCGGCGTCGCGCTCGGCCAGCGACTCGTTGCGGTAGGCGGCGGGCCCGCCGACCGGGTCTATCCGGCGGATGGCCGTCACGAAGCCGGCCAAGTCCCGGGCCAGCAGCCCGGGTTCGGCGATCCGCCCGGTGACCGGGGTGGCGCCGTCGAGCCAGCGCAGCACCGACCAGGGCCAGGGGCAGCCGTCGACCGGCCCGCCCACGGCCAGCGGGACCGGCACCGGGACGGGCAGCCGGGGGGCCAGGCGCCGCAGCCAGCGGTCCTCCTTGGCGATCTCCTCGACCACCCCGGGGATCCGCGGGATGCGCACCACCAGCTCCGCGCCCAACCGGTACATCGCGTTGCTGGTCCCGGTCGGCGTCACCGGCTCGACCGGCAGGCCGGCCCACTGGGGGAAGTGCTCGGCGACCATCCGGTGCACCAGCGACTCGTCGATGTCCAGTTCGTCGGGGTGCAGCTTGCGGGAGGAGGCCATGGTGCCCGACCCTGCCAGCCGCGGACCGGGCCCGGCAACCGAATTGGCGCCGGGACCGAAGGCCGCCGCGGCCCCGGGTCAGCGCCTGCGCCCGGCTCCCCCGGGCTTCCGTCCGTCGGCGTGGATCCACCGCCGGTTGGCGGCGCAGGCCACGAACGGGCCGATGAACACGAGCAGCCACCACAGGAGCCCGAGCGTCCGCTGACGGTCGGGCTCCCCCCAGCGACCCGGAAGCAGCACCATCAGGGGCAGCGCCACCAGGAGTGCCGCCCATGTCGCCATCCAGGCGATCACCCTGCGCGCCCAGACCTCCATGCGTCCCCCACCCTTCGAGCCACATCTGAACGTGTTCAATATAGCGCTCGGGATGTGTCGGGCGAGCCGCTACCCCCGGTGGACGGCGCCCGCGGCGATCAGCCCGGGCAGGTCCCGCATGTCGTCGAAGACCACGGTGCCGGGGCCGGCCAGCCGCTCCGCGGCCGTGACGCCGCCCGCGTAGCCGAGCGCGCGCATCCCGGCGGCGCGGGCGGCCTCCACGCCGGGCCGGCTGTCCTCGACCACCACGCAGGCGGCCGGGTCGACGCCCATCGAGCGCGCGGCGTGCAGGAAGAGGTCGGGCGCGGGCTTGCCGCGCCCGACCTCGGTGGCGCTGAAGATCCGCCCGGCGAAGTGGTCGTGGAGGCCGGTCCGGCCCAGGGTGTGGCGCATCTTCTCGTGGGTGCCGCTGGAGGCCACGCAGGTGGGCAGGGTGATCGCGGCCAGCGCCTCCGGCAGGCCGTCCACCGGGGTCAGCCCGGCGTCGACCGCCTCGGCGTGCAGCTCGTGGAAGCGCCTGCCCCACACGGCCGCCACCTCCGCCCCGAGCCGCTCGGCGACCAGCGCGTTGTTGGCCGGCTCCGACCGACCGACGAAACGCTCGATCGCCTCCGCCTCGGTCAGCGGCCAGCCGTACTCCCGGCCCAGCCGCACCAGCACCCGGACGGCGATCACCTCGCTGTCCACCAGGACTCCGTCACAGTCGAATATCACCAGCTCGATGGGCTTGATCATCCGACCAGGATAGGGAGGCCGCCACGAGAAGGGCCCGGCAGCCGTAGCCACCGGGCCCCTCACCCGTCCTGGTTCACCGGCCCGTCAGGAGCCGGTCCGGGCTCAGCCGGTCTGGACGGAGGTGTCGTCGATCACGAAGCTGGTCTGGAGCGAGGCGTCCTCGGTCCCGGCGAACTTCACCGTGACCGACTGGCCCGCGTAGGACGACAGGTCGAAGGTGCGCTGCTGGTAGCCCGCCGCGGCGTCCACGTTGGAGTAGGTCTTCAGCGTGGTGCCGTTGACCGACACGGCCAGCTTGTCGTACGCGGTGCTGCCCGACTCGGCGGTGTCGATGTGCAGCCAGAAGCTCAGCGTCGCCTTGCAGCCCGCCGGGATGCTCACCGTCTGCGACAGCGAGTCCGAGTGGGTGGAGCCGTAGCCGTTCATCCACGCCTTCCAGGAGCCGCTGTGGGCCGCCTGGGAGGTGCTGCTGTCCACCACGCCGCTGGACGCCGTCCACGGGGTGGCGCTGCCGGTCTCGAAGCCCGCGTTGCCCAGCAGCTGCGCCGGGGTGCAGCCGCCGCCACCGGTCGAGACGGCCCAGGTGAAGCTGGTGGAGGCCGACTTGCCCGCCGCGTCCGTCACGGTGACGGTCACGGTGGAGCTGCCGGCGGCGGAGACGGTGCCGGCGATGACACCGGTCGAGGAGTTGATCGACAGCCCGGCGGGCAGGCCGGTCGCGGCGTAGGACAGCGGGGCGGTGCCGCCGGAGGCGCTGATCTGGAGGTTGACCGAACCGCCCACGGTGGTGGACTGGTTACCCGGGTTGGTGACGGTGACGGCACCGCTGCCGGCCGGCTTGGTGAGCAGGCAGCCGGCCGTGTTGAGGTCGATGGCCCGGGTGGAGGAGTTCAGGCAGGTGGTGAACCAGTACGTCTCCTCGCCGTAGCTCTGGCCCTTGTAGGCCTTGGTGGTGCCGTCGGCGGCCACCTCGCACGGGTTGTTGAGGGTGCACATGGCGCCGTCGTCGTTGCCGGTGTTGTTGATGCCGATGATCCGCCCGCTGGCGGAGTCGACGATCGGCGAACCGGAGGTGCCGTGGGTGGTGTTGCAGCCGGAGCTGTAGCGCAGCGAGTCGTGCCAGGTCCACTCGTCCTCGCGCAGGGTCGGCACGAAGCCGTTCACGGAGCAGTTCCAGACCTGCTTCCAGTACGACGAGGGTATGTACATCGACGCACCGTCGGTCGGGTGCGTGTCACTGATGGTCAGCGCGGTGGCACCGTACTTGGAGGTGATCGACCCGTAGGTGTCGGTGAGTTGGTAGAGCGCGACATCGGTGCCGGTCATCGTCGCGTAGAGCACCTTGTCGGCCTGGACGGTGCCCAGGCTGTTGCCCGCGCCGTCGAGCAGGGTGCCGCTGCGGCTGGCGGTGGCGTTCTGGATCACCTGGCCGGCCGAGGGCATGGTCGGCAGGCAGTGCCCGTTGGTGAGCATCAGCGCGCGGTCGCCGGCCACCGAGGTGGGGTAACGGACCAGCGAGGCCGAGCAGTTGCTCAGGGCGATGGTGGAGGTCAGGTCGGCCGCCTGAACGGCGTGCGCGGGGGCGGCCGCGAAGGCCAGCCCGCCCGCGACGACGGCGCTCGTACCGGCCACCGCGACAATCCTCTTGAACATGGCTCTCCTTGTGGGGGATCGCGGGGTGTACGACTGGTCGCCGACGCCCGCGCCGCACGAAAGTGCCATGGCCACTTCAATGGGTCAAGGATTGTGACCGAACTCGCCACTCCCCATGGCCTGTTGTGCCACCCAGCGGCAACGACCCGTCCCGGTATGCCCGTTACGGGCCGGGGTTATGGCTGCGGGGCGGTGGCCACGCTCCCCGACTCGGTCTTGGCGGGGGTACCCTCGCCCTCCTTCGCGCCGAGGGTCATCGTCCAGGTCGTCCCGGCCGGCTTGAAGTCGTACTTCTCGGAGAACTTGACGGAACGGCAGTTCTGCCAGAACTGCTTCTCGTCGGAATCCCAGTCCTCCCCGGCGAGGTAGTAGAAGTCGTACGAGCCCGCCTTGACGCCCTCGATGACGGCCTCCTTCCCCTTGGCCGCGTACACCGAGGCCACCGACGTGCCGTCCACCCCGATCGTGAAGACCACGTCCGTGGCGCTGTTGTTCTTGACCTCCAAGGTGCCCTTGCCGTTGCTCCCGCCGTCACGGACCAGGGTGCCGTTCTCCAGCACACGCGGCGTCGGCTGCGGCTTGGGCAGCTGCGGGACGGTGAAGGCGGCCTGCTGGCCGGCCGTCGCCAGCTTGGCGAGCGCGGCGGGGATCGCCACCACCCCCTGGCCGCCGCCGAGCTGCGCCCGGATGACGCCGACCGTGCAGTACTTCTTGAGGTTGAGGTTGGTACGGATCGTCAGCGCCTCGGAGGAGAGCTTGTCCAGGCCCGCCACCAGCTCGGTGCGCGCCGCGTCGGCCCCGTCCGGTGCGGCGGCGGCCTTCAGGTTCCGGACGGCGCGGTCGGCGTTGGACTCGGTGACGGCGAGCGCGGTCTCTACCTCCTTCATCGTCGTCGCCGCGGCCACCTTCGCCAGCCCGGCACCGACCGGCTCCAGGGACTGGGCGAGCGTCGTACCGAACGGCGTCGCCGAAGCGCTCGGCACCGCCGCCGAAGTGCTCGGCGCCGCCGCCCCTTCGCCGCCCCCGCCGGAACATGCCGCCAGCAGCAGCACCCCGCCGACCGCCAGGACAGCCCTACCCCTGAACTCCATGACCCCACCCCACCGTCATCCCAGCGCACTCCCCGTACGCGTCGGGCGACATGCTGCCGAGCACGAACCATCCCGGTCAACCCGATTCGGACGGCCACCGGAAGGGGCCGCCCCGGGCCGTTCACGGAGGTCAACTACGATCGGGCCCGTGCTCAGTCTCACCGGACTCCCGCTCCAGATCATCGCCTCCCTCCTCGCGATAGCCGTCTTCGCCGCCACCATGTGGCTGTGGCCGCGGTTCGGCGGGAAGGGCTGGAAGGCGTGGCTGGGCCGGATCGGCGCGTTCCTGGCCACCCAGGTGTCGGTGCTGGCCGCGATGGGTCTGATCGCCAACAGCTACTTCGGCTTCTACAGCTCCTGGACGGACCTGCTGGGCACCAGCGGCGGGCTCGGCACGGTGGTCGACCACCAGCCCAACGCCTCCGGGGTGGCCGTCACCGGTGAGCAGAAGTTCTACTCCGCGCAGGGCTCGGACCCTGAGCGCTCCGGCCAGATCCAGAAGGTCGACGTCCGGGGGGCCGGCAGCGGGCTGACCACCGAGGCGTACGTCTACCTGCCGCCGCAGTACTTCCAGCCGGACTACGCCAAGCAGCGCTTCCCGATGGCCCTGGTGCTCACCGGCTACCCGGGCACCCCGGAGAAGCTGATCTCGCTGATGCAGTACCCGGCGTCGACGCTGGACGCGATAGAGCAGAAGAAACTGCCGCCGACCGTCCTGGTGATGACCCGCCCCACCCTGGTCGGCGACCGGGACACCGAGTGCGTGGACGTGCCGAACGGCCCCCAGGTGGAGACCTTCTTCACCTCCGACCTGCCCAAGGCCCTCGCCACCACCTACCGGATCGGCACCGACCCGGCCAACCGGGCGGTGATCGGCAACTCCACCGGCGGCTACTGCGCGCTCAAGTTCGCGCTGCGCAAGCCCGACGCCTACCGCGCGGCGGTCGCGCTCTCCGGCTACTACAGCGCCGCCCACGACGCGACCACCGGCGACCTGTTCGGCGGCAGCGCCCAACTGAAGCAGGAGAACGACCTGCTGTGGCGGCTGAAGAACCAGCCCGCGGCCCCCGTCTCGCTGCTGCTGACCACCGCGTACGACGAGAACAACTACGACGAGACCAAGGCCATGGTCGCCGCCTTCAAGGCCCCCACCAAGATGTCCACCATCACCCTGGACACCGCCGGCCACAACTTCCACACCTGGACCCGGGAGATCCCCCCGGCCCTTGAGTGGCTGGGCAAGCACCTCACCATGCCGCCGTCCGCCTGACGTTCCGGATCACACGCGTCTCACAGCCCCGTCTCACGGTTCTCTCAGCCGCGCCACCCACCGTATGGCGCATGACCACGAGCAGCTACTCCCCTCCGGCCGGCGAACCGTGGCCCGAGGCCGCGAACCACCCGCCGCCGGAGGTGCCGGCCCCGGTCCGGCCGGGCCCGGCACCGCTCTTCCCCGAGCAGCCCCTGCCGGCCGCCGGTCCCAAGGGCCCGGCCTCCTGGTCCGGCCGGCTGCGCACCCTCCCCGCCCGTGCCTGGCGCGGGCGCGCGGACGACCCGCGCTGGGTGCGCCCGGCCCTGCTCGCGCTGCTGGCCGCGACCGCCGTCCTCTACCTGTGGGGCCTGAGCGCCTCCGGCTGGGCCAACTCCTTCTACTCGGCCGCCGTGCAGGCCGGCTCCCAGAGCTGGAAGGCCTTCTTCTTCGGCTCCTCGGACTCGGCGAACTTCATCACCGTCGACAAGCCCCCGGCCGCGCTGTGGCCGATGGCGCTGTCGGCGCGGGTCTTCGGCCTCTCCTCCTGGTCGGTCCTCGCCCCTCAGGCGCTGATGGGCGCGGCCACCGTCGGCGTGCTGTACGCGACGGTGCGCCGCCGCTTCTCCCCGCTGGGCGGTCTGCTGGCGGGCGCCGCGCTGGCGCTCACCCCGGTCGCGGCGCTGATGTTCCGCTTCAACAACCCGGACGCGCTGCTGGTGCTGCTGCTGACGCTGGCCGCGTACGGGCTGGTGCGGGCGGTCGAGGCGGCGGGCACCCGGTGGCTGGTCTTCACCGGGGTGATGTTCGGCCTCGCCTTCCTCACCAAGACCCTGGCGGCCTTCCTGGTGCTGCCCGCCTTCGCGGTGATCTACCTGGTGGCGGCGCCCACCGGGTTCTGGCGGCGGGTGCGCCAGAACCTGCTCGCGGGCGCGGCGCTGCTGGTCTCGGGCGGCTGGTGGGTGGCGGTCGTCGAGCTGATGCCCGCCTCGGCCCGCCCGTACATCGGCGGCTCGCAGGACAACAGCTTCCTCTCGCTCACCTTCGGCTACAACGGCCTCGGCCGGGTCGACGGCAACGAACGCGGCAGCGTGGGCGGCGGCGGCCGGATGCCGGCCGGGCTGGACCTGCCGGGCGGCGCCACGGCGCACGGCGGCGGCCACGGCTGGGGCGAGACCGGGCTGACCCGGATGTTCGGCACGGACATCGGCGGGCAGATCGCCTGGCTGCTGCCGGCCGCGCTGATCCTGCTGGCCGTCGGCCTCTGGGCGACCCGCCGCCACGCCCGCACCGACACCGCCCGCGCGGCCTTCCTGGTCTGGGGCGGCTGGCTGCTGTCCACCGCGCTGATCTTCAGCTTCATGTCCGGGATCTTCCACCAGTACTACACGGTGGCGCTGGCCCCGGCGGTCGCGGCGCTGGTCGGCATGGGCGTGGACGGGCTGTGGCGGGCCCGGCACCGGCTGCCCTGGGCGCTGGTGCTGGCCGGGACGCTCGCGGTGACGGCGGTCTGGGCGTTCGTGCTGCTCGGCCGCAGCCCGGGCTTCCTGCCGTGGCTGCGCTGGGCGGTGCTGGTCGGCGGTCTGGTGGCGGCGGCCGCGCTGGTCACCGGGCAGGTGGCCGGACGGACCTCCGGCCGGACCGGCGCGCGGATCGCCTCGGTGGCGGGCCTGGTGGGCGTGGCGGCGGCGCTCGGCGGACCGGCGGCGTACGCGGTGGACACGGTGAACACCCCGCACACCGGCTCGATCGTGACCGCGGGGCCGGGCGTGGACGGCGCGTCCGGGCCCGGCGGCATGGGGCGCAGGGGCGGCAACGGCGCGAAGGGCTTCCCCGGTGGCGGCAACGGGCGCTGGTTCGGCCAGGGTGGGCAGAACGGCCAGGCTGGTCAGAACAGCCAGGGCGGCCAGGGCGGCCTGCCGGGCTTCCCGGGTGCCCGGGGCTTCACCGGCGGGCAGGGCTTCAACGGCGCCCAGGGCTTCGGCGGCGGCGGTACGGGCTCCGAGCACGCCAACGGCCGCCACGAGCGCGGCACCGGCACCGGCACCGACACCGGCTCCGACGGCGTCCCCGGCGTGCCGGACCCCCAGGCCCCGGGCGGCCTCACCGGCGGCACGGCCGGCGGCCCGCCGCCCGGCGGCATGGGCGGGCTGCTCGACGGACCCAAGGTGACCGGCGAGGTCGCCGCCATGATCGAGGAGAACGCCGACCACTACACCTGGGCGGCCGCCACGATCGGCTCGCAGACCGCGGCCGGCTACCAACTCGCCACCGGTGAACCGGTGATGGCCCTCGGCGGCTTCAACGGCACCGACCCCTCGCTGACCCTGGCCGGCTTCCGGAAGTACGTCGAGGAGGGAAAGGTGCACTGGTTCATCGGCGCGGGCGGCTCCCACCGCGGCTTCGGCGGCGGCGCGGGCGGCGACGAGGGCGGGCAGCAGAGCGAGTCCGCCCAGATCGAGTCCTGGGTGACGGCGCACTACACGGCGAAGACCATCGGCTCCACCACCTTCTACGACCTGACGGCCCCCACCTCCTGAGCCCGAACCCCCGAGGGGGCGTACCGCGTTCGCGCGGCACGCCCCCTCTCCCGTCCCCACTGCCTCAGTCGGACGGGCAGTGCGTCCCGGACGCCGGCAGCCGGCCGTCCACCAGGTAGGAGGCCACCGCGTCCCGGACGCAGCCGCTCTTGTCGTACCCGGTGTGCCCGTCGCCGTCCCGGGTGAGCAGCACCCCGTGCTCCAGCCCGGCGGCGAGCCGCTGCGCCCAGGCGTACGGGGTGACCGGGTCGCCGGTGGAGCCGATCACCAGGATCGGGGCGCTGCCCGCCGCCCGGATCGGCCGCGGCGGCTCGGGGCTGTGGAACGGCCAGGGGCGGCAGTCCGGGTCGAGCAGGGTGCCCACCGGGTCGTGGCCGCTGACCAGCGGGGCGCGGGCGGCGAGTTCGGCGAGGGCCGGGCGCAGTTCCGCGTCGGTGGGCGGGGGCGGGCCGTCCGCGCAGGAGATGGCGGCGAAGGCGTCGGCCGGGGTCCGGTAGCGGCCGTCCTCGTCGCGGCGGTCGGCGCCGTCGGCGAGGGCGAGCAGGCCCTCGGCCTCGCCCCGGGTGACGGCCGGTGTGAGGGCCTCGCGCAGCCGGGGCCAGGAGCGGCGGCCGTCGGAGAGCACGTCCAGGGCGGCGTCCCAGCCGAGCGCGGCGGTGAGCGCGCGGCCGTCGGCGGCGCGCAGCGGGTGGTCGCGCAGTCCGTCGAGGAAGCGGGCGAGGCGCTGCGGGGCGGCGGCGGGGTCGGCGCCGAGCGGGCAGGCCGCTCCGTCGTCGGTGGCGCAGGCGGCGGCGAAGGCCCGGAGCCCGGCCTCGGCGGCGGCGGCCTGTTCGGTGCCGAGCCGCGCGGCGGGGGCGCCGTGGTCGACGGCGCCGTCGAGAACGAGCCGGCCGGTGCGGTCGGGGAACTGCTCGGCGTAGGTGGCGCCGAGGTGGGTGCCGTAGGAGAAGCCGAGGAAGTCCAGCCGGCGTTCACCGAGGGCGCCGCGCAGGACGTCGAGGTCGCGGGCGGTGTCGCGGGTGCCGAGGTGCGGGAGCAGGTCGGCGTGCCGGGCGCGGCAGGCCTCGGCGAGGATCCGGCCGTGGTCGTAGGCCGGGTCGTCGGTGGCGTCCCACTGGTCGCGGGTGCGGTCGTCCAGGCAGTGGACCGGGGTGGTGTCCCCGGCGCCGCGCGGGTCGAAGCCGACCAGGTCGTACCGGTCGTGCAGCGGCCCCTGGTAGCCCTTCCAGCCCCAACGGACCATGTCGACACCGGAGTTGCCGGGGCCGCCGGGGTTGAGCAGCAGGGCGCCGAGCCGGTGCGCGCGGTCGGCGGCGGGCACCATGGCGAGGGCGACGTCGACGGTGGGCCCGCCCGGGTCGGCGTAGTCCAGCGGGACCTTGAGGGTGGCGCACCGCACGGCGGCCCGGTCCGGGTCGTCGCCGTCCTCGTCGGGGCAGTGCCGCCAGTCGATCCGCTGGTCGTAGAGCGCGCGCAGGGCGGGCGCGGCGGTGGCGGCGACCCGCTCGGCCAGCGGCGGCCGGTCGGGCGGGCCGGGGGCGGCGCCCGTACAGCCGCTCGGCAGCGCGAGGGCGAGTGCGGCGGCGAGGGCGGGCAGGGTGCGCCCGGGCGGGCGGGGGAGCCGGGGGATCATCGGGGCCACCGCCCACAAGTACCACCCGGCACGCGCCGCGCGCACACCGCACCCGCCCCCGGCTTCACGGGATCAACGTTTCGTCAGCCGCCGCACTGCTGGAGCATGGCCTTCTTGTCGGCCTCGGAGACGGGCAGCTGGTACTTCAGCGAGACCTGGGCGAAGCGCACCGCGTAGGAGCAGCGGATCTCGGTGTTGGCGGGCAGCCAGGTGGCCGGGCCGGAGTCGCCCTTGGAGGCGTTCTGCGAGCCGTCGGCGGGGATCAGGTTGAGCGGGTCGTTGGCGATCTGGACGCGCTTGGCCTTGTCCCACTTGCCGGCACCCATCTGCCAGTCGTAGGACAGCGGCATGACGTGGTCGATCTGGATCTTGGAGGCCTGCTGCTTGGTCCACTGGACGCTCTTGCCGGTGTACGGGTCCCAGATGGTCATCGCGGTGACGGTGCAGTCCGAGCCGTCCTTGTGCTCGACGCCGGTGCCGTCCCGGGCGAGCAGGTCGTTGCGGGTGTCGCACTTGTTGCCGCCGAACGGGACACCGTCGACGCTGTCCGTCCAGGCGGGGCCGAACTCGTTGCGGTCGTAGCCGTCCTTGGTGCCGACGGCGGCGGTGGCGACCTTGGCTATGACGTCCCGGCCGGCCTTCTGCTCCTCGGGGGTGGTCAGCGGCGCCAGGCCGGGCTTGGTGCCGTCCGGGTTCTGCAGCGGGCTGGTGCCGGTGGCCCCGGCGGCGGGGGCGGTGGTGCCGCCGTCGGCCTTGGGGCCGGTCGACTTGTGGTCTCGGCCGCCGATCAACCAGCCGACCAGCGCGAGCGCGCATATCAGGAACACGGTGGCGGCGGACAGCGTGGAGCGGCGGGCGGGCACGGAGAACTCCCGGGGTCAGGGGCGGGTTGACGGCGAACCAGCAGATCAGCCGCCCCGAGAGCAGGTCAAGCCGACGCCACGCGACGGCCCGGAGCATGTCGAAGCTCACACCCGCTCACACCCCCTCCCCCGCGAGGGCGTCCGGCCACCGGACGCGGCGCCCCCTCGCCGGCCCCCGCCGCGCACGCCCCGGCCCCGACCGGGCAGGCTGGCCCCATGCAGACACCACCGACACCCGCCGGGCCGGGCCCGGTCGCCGCCCTGATCCTCGCCGCCGGGGGCGGGAGCCGCCTCGGCGGGCGCCCCAAGGCACTGCTGCGGTACGGGGGCCGGCCGCTGGTGGAGCACGCGGCGGCGGCGGTCCGGGCCGGCGGCTGCGCGGACGTCACCGTGGTGCTGGGCGCGCAGGGCGACCGGGTACGGGCCACCGCGCACCTGCCGGGCTGCCGGCTGGTCGGCAATCCGGACTGGAAGCAGGGCATGGGCACCTCACTGCGGGCCGGCCTGGCCGCGCTGCCGCCGCACGCCTCGGCGGCGCTGGTGATGCTGGTGGACACCCCGGGCGTCACCCCGGCCGCGGTGTCCCGGCTGCTGGCCGCCCACCGGGCGGGCGCCGACCTGGCCGCCGCGGCCTACGACGGGCGGCGCGGGCACCCGGTGCTGATCGGCGCCCGGCACTTCGCCGAGGCGGCGGCGGGCGCCCGGGGCGACGCCGGGGCCCGCGCCCTGCTGACGGCGCACGCGGCGGAGCTCGTCCTGGTCGAGTGCGCCGACGTCGCCGTCCCGGACGACCTCGACACCCCCGCCGACCTGGCCCGCTGGTCCGCGGGATGAACGTCCAGGTCCGGCCCGCCGGGCATCCCCCTCCGGAAGGATTCCACTCCGACCCGAGCGGGCAGGAGCCCCTGATCCGTCCCTGAGGATTGCCCCATTCCGCGTCCGGCGCCGGACATTTCGGGGAGCATGGGAATCGTCCCACCCACCCGACACCGACGGACGGAGCCCGCGATGGCCGGACTGCCCGACGACTTCACCGGACACGACCCCACGCGACCGGGGCCGGGCGGTGGCGCCCGGGCCATCCGCTGCCCCGCCTGCCGCCGCGAGCACCTCTACGAACCGCCGTCCCTGCCCTGCCCGTGCGGGGCCTCGCTCAAGGTGCCGCTGCTGCGCGGCGGGGTGCCGGTGCAGGTGCGCTTCCGCTCCTGGGAGGACTCCTGGCTGAGCATGCGCTGCCCGCACTGCGGCCGCTCCGACCAGTGGCCGCAGCCCGAGTTCACCTGCAACTGCGGCGCCACCGTCCGGCTGCCGGTCGACCGCGCCACCCGGCTGGGCACCGGCACCGCCGCCCCGCTCGCCGCCCCCGGCCCGCAGGCCGCCCGCCCGTACCCGGCCCACCCGGTGAACGTGCCCACCCCGGCCCCGCCCACGCCGCCCGCGGCCGGCCGCTCCCGCCCGTTCCGCCACCGCACGCCGTTCCGCCCGCACCCGGTGCGCACCTCGCAGGACGCGGTGTTCACCGCCGCCCGCTACCTGGAGTGGCTCGGCTTCGACGACCTGGAGCTGACCGAGGCCCAGGAGCGCGACGGGGTCACCCTGCTGGGCAGCCGGATGGTCGCCCAGGTGGACACCTGGACCGAGCCCGCCGACGTGAAGTCGGTCGAGTGCCTGTGGCTGCAGACCCTGCACGCCGAGGAGATGGCCGCCGCGATGTTCACCCTCGCGGGTTATTCGCACCAGGCCACCGTGCGCGGCGAGCAGCTGCTGGTCGCCCTGTTCAGCCTGGACCTGGCGGGTGTGCCGCAGCCCGCGAACGGCGCCGCCGAGGCCCTGATGGAGACCGGCTGGACCTCCTGACCCACCGGGCCGCCCGGCGGGGCGGCCCCCTTCCCCCTCCTCCGCGTCTCCCCCCGTGCGCACCCCTAGATCATTTTTCCTCCAAAAGCAACAACCTTCGCTCGTGATCTGGTGCACAAGCTCACCCCCGTGTTGAATTGCGGCCACAGCGCGGGCCTTTCGCCCTGTCGTCGTCATGCGCACGGGTCGTGGCGGCAGGGCCTCAGGGGCGGGTCCGCGCCCTTGCCGGATGGCGCACACAAGGAGGTGGCGTTGTCGGAGCACGGATGGGACCCGAGCGGCCCGGAGGGGCGGGGGCGGGCGGCAGCGGAGGAGCCGGGTGACACCGTGTGGCGGCTGAGGTCCCGGGGGTGCTGGCAGGAGGCCGCCGAACTGCTGCGACCGGCCGCCGAGCACGACCCGGCCGCGGCCCTGGGGCGGGCCGAACTCCTCATCGAGCAGTGCCTGTTCACCGCCGCGAACTGGACCCAGGCGGAGCAGGCGCTGCGCCTGGCGGAGGCGCTGGCCTCCGGCACCGAACAGCGCGCGGCCGCCGCCTGCGCCCGCGGCTTCCTCGCGTACGTGGCGAGCGTGCTCGGCCCGCGGGACCGGCTGGACGAGGCGCAGGCCGCGCTCGGCCGCACCTCGGCCCTGCTGCCGCCGGACGCCCCGGGCCGCCCGCTGCTGGACTTCCGGCGCGGGCTGGTCGCCGAGAACCTGCTGCGCGACCGCAGCGCCGCCTGGATCGCCTACCGCCGGGCGCACGACGGCGCGGGCGAGCGCGGGGACGAACTGCTGCGCTCGTACACCTGGCGACACCTGGCCGCACTGGCGCTCTCCCGCGGGGACCGCGGGAACGCCCGGGAGGGCTTCGACGCCTCCCTGCGGCTGCGCGAGCAACTCGGCTTCACGGTGGGGGTGGCGCCGGCGCTCGCCGCGCTCGCCGAGGTGTCCGAGCCGCCCGAGGCCGCGCGGCTGCGGGCCGAGGCGGCCCGGCTGGTGGCCGCCCTGGGCGGAGTGCCGGTCTGGCTCGCGCGCCAGCTGGGGCCCCGCAGCACGCCGGGGGCTCCCACGGACGGACGCACCGCGAGCGAGACCGGGGGGACAATCAGCTAAGGTGAGGCTAACCTGGCCGGGGGGAGCAGTACCCCGGCCAGGTCGCCTTGCCGTTCCCCGGGCACCGCCATGCCCCGGTCCGGCCGCGTCCGGCGCGCCACCGCCGCCGGGCACCGCCGGGCGGACCATGGGCGCCCCGGTCGACCCGATGGGGCCGCCCATGACCGCGAGCACCCGGCCCGGCCCCACGCCGCGCGCCCCCCGTACCACCGGTGCGCGCACCCCCGTCCCCGCTCCCGCGCCCACCACCCCGGGCGCGCCCTCGTACCACCGGCTGTCCGGGCTCACCCCCATCCTGACGGTGCGCTGCGCCCGGCCCCGGCACGGCGACGGCTGGCTGACCGCCGCCGACCTCGCCGCCCGCCCCGAGACGGTCCGCGAGCTGATCGCCCACGACGCCCGGCAGGGCCTCGCCCGCTACGGGCGGCCGCTGCGCCCGGACGTCGCGGCCGGCTTCGGGCTGCACCGCTTCGTCTGGCCGGTCTCGCTGCTGTTCACGCTGCCGTGGTTCCTGGAGCGGCGCGTCCCGCTGCTCGCGCTCGGGGACGTCGCGCTGCGCCGACACCCCGACGCGGTCGAACTGACCGTCCGCCCGGCGGAGTTCGTCTGCCTGCCGGAGGATCCGGCGGCCGGCTCGGGCCAGGCCGGGGCGGTGCCGGACGAGCCGGCGCTGGCCGCCGCGCTGCGGTCCGCGCTGGGCGCCTTCCTGGCCCCCGTGCTCACCGCCTTCGGCCCGGAGGCGCGGCGCGGACCCCGGGTGCTGTGGGCGATGGCCACCGACGCGGTGGTGGAGGGGCTCTGCTACGCGGGCGGGCTGCTCGGGGAGCAGGAGCGGGCGCGCGCCGAACTGTCCGCGCTGCTGGCGCCCGGCGAGCCCCTCGACCCCGCGCACACGCCCGGCGCGGACGACCGACCCGCCCCCGCTCCGGCCCCCTTCACTCCGGGCGCCGGCTTCGCGCCCCCGGCGCCCAGGGCGGACTGCGCCCCGGGCCCGGAGCGGTCCCGGGCCAGTTGTTGCCTCGTCTACACCGCGGATCCGCAGGACATGTGCGGCGGCTGCCCTCGCGTCACGCGGCGTTGACGAAAGCCTGTGCGATATCGGGTTCGAAAAGCCCGTCATTCCAGGAACAATCCGCCGCGCATTCCTATGACAGTGCGATCGTCACCGGGTCAGAAATCCCTCTCCTCAGCACATTGCCGGGGATCCGCCTCCCCCGCCGCCGGCCCGGATTCCCGGGAGCGCTCCGAGGAGCGCCGCCGCCGCAAGGAATCCCTTCACGGCGGCGCCTCCCACACCCTCGCGGCGCCGTCCAACCCGAACGGGACGAAGTACTCCCAGCCGCCGAACAGGCCCCTCGAGCAGCAATTCGGCTGAGCCTCCGGTGCCGGGCGGCCCGAGCCGACGGGGCCTCAGGCCGCCGCCGACGCCGTCCCGCTGAGCTCGAACCACATCCGCTTGCCGGAGCCGCGCGGCTCCACGCCCCAGGAGTCCGCGAGTGCCTCGACCAGCATCAGCCCGCGTCCGGAGGAGGCCTGCTCCCCCGGCGTGCGGCGGGTCGGCCAGAGGTCCGACTCGTCCTCCACCTCGACCCGCAGCCGGGCCCGGCCACCGTCCGCCTCCGGCTCCCGGTAGAGCCGGGCGGTGAACATGGCGTCCCGGTCGGTGTGCCGGATGGCGTTGGTGACCAGTTCGGAGGAGAGCAGCTCGGCGGTGTCGATGAACTCGGCGACGCCCCAGCGGCGCAGCGCGTCGCGCAGCTCGGCCCGGACCTCGGCGACCCGCGCGAGGTCGGCCTGGCCGATCCGGCGGCGCAGCTGCTGGGCGGCCAGGCCGCCGGCCGGGCCGTCCCAGCGCAGGAGCAGCAGCGCTATGTCGTCCTCGCGCTCGCTGGAGTCGGCGGCCTGGGAGGCGATCCGGTCGGCCAGCTCCTCCAGCGGGTCGCGGGCGGCCTCGGCGGCGTCCGGCAGCGGGCGGGCGAGCGTCCGGGTGAGCCGGGCGACGCCCTCGTCGAGGTCCATGCCGCGCGCCTCGACCAGGCCGTCGGTACAGAGCAGCACGGTCTCGCCCGGGTCCAGGCTGAACCGGGTGACGCGGTACTCCTGGTCCGGGTCGATGCCCAGCGGCAGCCCGCCGGCCACCGGCACCACGGCGGCGGTCCCGTCCGCGCGGCGCACCACCGGGTCGAGGTGGCCGGCCCGGACCGCGTAGACCACGCCGTAGTCCACGTTGACCTCGGCGTAGGTGCAGGTCGCGAAGTGGTCGGTGTCCAGGTCGGCGAGGAAGCGGGAGGCCCGGGCCATCACGGCGGCGGGCGGGTGGCCCTCGGCCGCGTAGGCGCGCAGCGCGATCCGCAGCTGGCCCATGATCCCGGCGGCGTGCACGTCGTGGCCCTGGACGTCGCCGATCACCAGGCCGACGTGCCCGCCGGGCAGCGGCACCACGTCGTACCAGTCGCCGCCGATCTGGAGGCCGGAGCCGGCCGCGAGGTAGCGCACGGCGGTGGTCACGCCCGGGACGGACGGGACGGTGCGCGGCAGCATCACCCGCTGGAGGCCGGCCGCGAGCTCGTGCTCGGCGTCGTGCAGCCGGGCCCGGGCCAGCGACTGGGCGACCAGCCCGCCCAGGGTGGACAGCAGGGTGCGCTCGTCGGCGTCCAGCTCGCGCTCGTCGTCGAAGCTGACCACGCAGACGCCGATCGCCCGGCCGCTGGCGACCAGTGGCAGGTACGCCCAGGAGCCCCGGCCGCCGCGGCTGGTCGGCTCCCACACCTCGGGGTAGCGGTCGCGGAACTCCTCGCGGGTCGAGACGAAGACCGGCGCCCGGTGGCGCAGCGCCTCGGCGGCCGGGTGGCCGGCCGGCAGCACGGTGCGGTCCCAGACGGCCAGCGTGTCGGCGCGGTAGCCGGAGGCGCCGAGGATCTGGGCCCGTCCGGCCTCGAAGGAGGCCAGCACCAGGCCGTCCGGCGGCAGTCCGGGCAGCGGCAGCTCGGTGAACACCCGGGCCACGTCACGCACGGTGACGGCTTCGGAGAGGGCGCGCGCCGCCTCCTTGATGAACCGGGAGCGCTCCTCGCGCAGCAGGGCCATCCGGTCGGCGTGGTCGCGCTTGTGCAGCTCGACGGTGGCGTCCCAGACGAAGCCGACCATCCGGGAGGCCCGGCCGAAGGCGTCGGCGAGCACCCGGCCGCGGAAGCGCACCGCGCGCATGCCGCCGTTCGCCCCGACGGTGCGGTAGTAGGCGCCGCACTGGCCCAGCTCGGCGACCGCGCGCTCGACCCGGCGGCGCACCACGGGCGCGTCCTCGGGGTGCAGCAGGGTCAGGAAGGAGGCGGCGGTGCGGTCGAAGCGGACCCGCTCCAGGGCGTCCAGCCCGACGATCGCGCAGGCCCGCTGGTCGCCCTCCAGGACGTCGCGGCGGATGTCCCAGTCGAAGGAGCCGATGCCGTTGGCGGCCATCGCGGGCTCCAGCCAGTCCGGCATGGTGTCCGCGGTGGAGGGCGGCAGCCCCCCGGAGAGCACGGGCGCCAGCCGGGCGGCGGCGAGGCTCGGGGAGGGGCGCACCGCGGAGCCGCGGCGCGAGGGCTGGGCGGGCGGCCTGACCCGGCCGCTCCCGGGGGTGCGCGGCTCCGGGGCGCCCGGCTGCTCGGCGACGCGCGGTCCGACGGCTCCCGGCTCCACGGCTCTCGGCTCGGCGGTGCGCGGTTCCACGGTCCTCGGCTTGGTGGTCCTCGGCTCCACGGTCCTCGGCTCTACCGTTCGCGGCTCGACGACGGGCGACGCGCCGGGAGGAAGCGCCGGCCCCGGCGACTCGGGCTCAGTGGGCATGCTGCTCCTGCCGCTGCCGTGGCGGACCGCGCCGACCGTCCGGACGGGCCGCGTGGCGGTGTGATGGGTCGTGCTGGATAGGACGGTGCGACGGACGGTGGCCAGTCGAGGTTCGGTCTCCCCGCTGCTTCCCGCACGTGGACACACATTCCCACCATCCTGGCCAATGTTCGGCCGAGCGGCAATGCCAACGGGCCGGAAACCTTCCGTTCCGCCTTCTGTTCAGGGCTTGCTTCGACAGCGAATCAATCGACGACGAACAATCGTACGACCATGCCGGCGATGGCGGCCCGGAACCGCAAGGGCGCAGGTCCCGGGCGTCGACGGGTGCGCGGCTCAGGGCGTGGCGAGTTCGAACCAGGTGACCTTGCCGTCGCCGCGCAGCTGCACACCCCAGGAGTCCGCGAGCGCCTCCACCAGCTGCAGGCCGCGCCCCGAGGTGGCGTACTCGGCCTCCGGATCGCGGCGGCGCCCGGGAAGTCTGCTGGTGCCGTCCTGCACCTCGATGCGCAGCCGGTGGTCCGTGCCGAGCACCGCGTCGAACACCGCGCCCTTGCCCGTGTGCAGCAGCGCGTTGGTGACCAGTTCGGAGGAGAGCAGCTCGGCGGTGTCGGACAGCTCCGGCACCCCCCAGTGGCTCAGCGCCGAACGCAGCCGGTGCCTGACCGCGCCCACCCCGACCAGGTCCGCCGGGTCGAGCGTGAGGTGCAACCGCCGGTGCAAGGCACACCCCGGAGCCGGCGTGCCCGGCAGGGTCGTCCCGGTGCCGACGACCGGCCCCTGGACCGGCCCGGACCGGTAGGCGTCGCCGGAACTCGTCCGCTGCCGCGGGAATCGCGACTGACCGTCCATCAACACATGCCCCCGCCCTGGAATCCGGGCCCCCCGCCTCCGGATCCCCCGCCGGCCGGGTGGCCCCCTCGTTCTGACCACTCATCCTCATGCCCAGTTGACGGCGTTTGCAACAGTGTGCGTCCGATCACGTGGGGTGAAAGGGGCACGGGGTGGTTCGCGTGATCCAACTGCCCGCGCCGGACAGGTTTGCGAAGCGCAGAGGCCGTTTTCGAGGACGCCCCCGCCCGATCCCGCGCACACCCGGCGCCCGTACGGACCGCACGCCCGACCACGTGCCCCCTGCCCCGCTCCCTCCGCGCGCCGGGCCCGGGCGCCGGCCCACGACCCCGTCGGAGCCGTCGCCCCCGCTCCCCCGCCGGGCCCCTCACCCCCATCCCCCGCCCGGCAGGCCGAACGCCCGCGGAGCGGCAACGCTGGACAGGGCGGCCCGGTCCGGGTTCAATGACCCGAGATGTTTGAACGACGTTCTAACATCTCCCCAGGCGGCCCCCGAGGCCCGAGCCGACGCCCCCTGCCTGCCCGAGGGGCCCGACGACCCGCGAGCGAGGAACCGTGCGACTGACCCCCACCGAACGGGACCGGCTGCTGATCTTCACAGCAGCCGAACTGGCCCGCGCCCGCCGCGCCCGGGGCGTGCGCCTCAACATCCCCGAGGCCACCGCCCTGATCGCGGACACCGTCTGCGAGGCCGCCCGCGACGGCCGGCGCCTGGCCGAGGCCATCGAGGCCGGCCGCTCCGTGCTGACCGCCGCCGACGTGCTGCCCGGCGTGCCGGACGTGGTCACCGTCGTCCAGGTCGAGGCCGTGTTCGAGGACGGCACCCGCCTCGCCGTCGTCAACGACCCGTTCAAGGGCGCCGGCTCGCTCGGCGACGAGGCCCCCGGCAGCGCGCTGATCGGCGACGGCACCGGCTACGACCCGGTCGAGGAGACGCTGCTGCTCCCCGTCCACAACACCTCCCGGGTGCCGATCTCGGTCACCTCGCACTTCCACTTCTTCGAGGCCAACCCGCGTCTGGCCTTCGACCGGGCCGCCGCCTACGGCACCCACCTGGCCGTCCCGGCCGGCTCCTCGGTGCGCTTCGACCCCGGCGCCACCGTCGAGGTCGGCCTGGTGCCGATCGGCGGCGAACGGGTCGCGATCGGCTTCGCCGGACTCGTGGACGGCCCGCTGGACGCGCCCGGCGCCAAGGAGGCCGCCCTGGCGAAGGCCCGCGCGACCGGCTACCTGACCAGCTTCGACGACCCGGAGGTGGGGGAATGACCTCGATCACCCCGCACGACTACATCGCCGTCCACGGCCCGCGCGCCGGGGACCGCGTCCGGCTCGGCGACAGCGGACTGATCGTCCGCGTGGAGTCCGACTCCCAGGCGCCCGGCGACGAGTTCCTGGCCGGCTTCGGCAAGACCGCCCGCGACGGCCTGCACCTCAAGCCCGCCGCCGTCCGGGACACCTGCGACGTGGTGATCAGCAACGTGCTGGTGATCGACGCGGCCCAGGGCATCCGCAAGACCTCGATCGGCCTGATCGGCGGCCGGATCGCCTCGATCGGGCGGGCCGGCAACCCGGACACCCTGGACGGCGTGGACGTGGTCGTCGGCACCGGCACCACCATCGTCTCCGGCGAGGGCCTGATCGCCACCGCCGGCGCCATCGACACCCACGTCCACCTGCTCTCGCCGCGGATCATGGAGGCCTCGCTGGCCTCCGGCGTCACCACGATCATCGGCCAGGAGTTCGGCCCGGTCTGGGGCGTCGGCGTCAACTCCCCCTGGGCGCTGCGCCACGCCTTCAACGCCTTCGACGCCTGGCCCGTCAACATCGGCTTCCTGGGCCGCGGCTCGTCCTCCGACGAGGCCCCGCTGATCGAGGCGCTGGCCGAGGGCGGCGCCTCCGGCTTCAAGGTGCACGAGGACATGGGCGCCCACACCCGCGCCCTGGACACCGCGCTGCGGGTCGCCGAGGAGTACGACGTGCAGGTCGCCCTGCACACCGACGGCCTGAACGAGTGCCTCTCCGTCGAGGACACCCTGAAGGTCCTCGAAGGCCGCACCATCCACGCCTTCCACATCGAGGGCTGCGGCGGCGGACACGTCCCCAACGTGCTGAAGATGGCGGGCGTGCCGAACGTCATCGGCTCCTCCACCAACCCGACGCTGCCGTTCGGCCGGGACGCCCTCGGCGAGCACTACGACATGATCGTCTCCGCCCACGACCTCAAGCCCGACCTGCCCGGCGACGCCGCGATGGCCCGCGACCGCATCCGGGCCGGCACCATGGGCGCCGAGGACGTGCTGCACGACCTCGGGGTCATCGGCATCACCTCCTCCGACGCCCAGGGCATGGGCCGGGCCGGCGAGACGGTGCGCCGCACCTTCGCCATGGCCGGGAAGATGAAGGCCGAACTCGGCCCGCTCGACGGCACCGGCTCGTACGGGACGACGGAGGGCGGCGACGACAACGAGCGCGTGCTGCGCTACATCGCCAAGCTCACCATCAACCCGGCCATCGCCCACGGCCTCTCCCACGAGGTCGGCTCGATCGAGGTCGGCAAGCTCGCCGACATCGTGCTGTGGCGCCCGGACCACTTCGGCGCCAAGCCGCAGCTGGTCCTCAAGGCCGGCTTCCCCGCGTACGGCGTGGTCGGCGACCCCAACGCCTCCACCGACCGCTGCGAACCCCTCGTCCTGGGGCCGCAGTTCGGCGCCCACGGCGCGACCGCCGCCGACATCTCGGTGGCCTTCGTCGCCCAGGCCGCCGCCGACGGCGCCTACCTCGACCAGGCCGCCGACGGGCTGCCCACCCGCCGCCGCCGGGTCGGCGTGCGCAACACCCGCGGCATCGGGCCGCGCGACATGGTGCGCAACGCCCGTATCGGCCAGGTCGAGGTCACCGAGACCGGGCTGGTCTCGCTGGACGGCTCGCCGCTGCGCTCCGAGCCCGCGGACAGCGTCTCGCTCAGCCGCCTCTACTTCCTCTGACCCCCGACGATCCGGCCAAGGCCCAGGATTCCCTTAGGACTTGATGATGACCACCCCCACGCCCGCCTCGCTCGGCTACCGGATGCCCGCCGAGTGGCACCCGCACGAGCGCACCTGGATGGCCTTCCCCACCGCCAACCCGACGTTCGACGGCCCCGAGCAGCTGCACGCCGCCCGCCAGGCCTGGGCCGCCGTCGCCGACACCATCGTCGGGTACGAGCCGGTCACGCTGATCGTCAACACCGGCGAGACGGAGGAGGCGCGCAAGTACGTCTCCGAGCGGGTCGAGATCGTCGAGCGCCCGCTGAACGACGCGTGGATGCGCGACATCGGCCCGTCCTTCCTGATCGACGGCAAGGGCTCGCTGGCCGCCGCCGACTGGATCTTCAACGGCTGGGGCGCGCAGTCCTGGGCCCGCTGGGACAAGGACCAGCACATCGCCGAGCACATCAGCGAACTGACGGAGGTCCAGCGCTTCGCCTCCCGGCTGATCAACGAGGGCGGCGGCATCCACGTCGACGGCGAGGGCACGGTGCTGGTCACCGAGACCGTCCAGCTCGGCGAGGGCCGCAACGCGGACTGGACCAAGGAGGAGGTCGAGGCCGAGCTGCACGCCTTCCTCGGCACCACCAAGGCGATCTGGCTGCCGCGCGGACTCACCCGCGACTACGACGAGTTCGGCACCCGCGGACACATCGACATCGTCGCCTCCTTCGTGCGCCCGGGCGTCGTGGTCGCCCACGTCCAGCCCGACCCCTCACACCCGGACCACGAGGTCTGCCGCGAGCTGGTCGCCGTCCTGCGCGCCTCCACCGACGCCCAGGGCCGGCCGCTGGAGGTCGTCGAACTGCCCGCCCCCACCGTCCTGCTGGACGAGGACGGCGAGCCGGTCGACTACTCGTACATCAACCACTACGTGGCCAACGGCACGGTCGTCCTGTGCGCCTTCGACGACCCGCGCGACCAGGAGGCCGCCGCGATCCTCGCCGAGGCCTACCCGGGCCGCACCGTCGAACTCGTGGACGCCCGCGAGATCTTCGCCAACGGCGGCGGCATCCACTGCATCACCCAGCAGCAGCCGAAGGCGCTCTGACGCCCCACCCGGGTGGGCGCCCCGCGCGCCCACCCGGGCAGCCTTCCGAGCGCCGTTCCACCGAGGAGACCCGCACATGGCCGACCCCCGCCCGCGCCGGCCGGCCCGCCCCCGCGAGGAGGTCTTCGCCACCGCTCGGGCCGCGATCGCCGAACACGGGCTCGCCAAGCTCACCATGGCCGGGCTCGGCAAACAGCTCCAGATGAGCGCCGGACACCTGCTCTACTACTTCGGCAGCAAGGACCAGCTGCTGCTGGAGACCCTCCGCTGGAGCGAGGACCAGCTCGGCGCCCGCCGCCGCGAGGCCCTCGCCGACCGCGCCCTCGACCCCTGGCAGCGCCTCGACGCCTACCTGCGCCTCTACCTGCCGGAGGGCCCGGGCGACCCACGCTGGATCCTCTGGGTCGAGGTGTGGGGCCGCTCCCCCGCGAGCGCCGAGATCCGCCAGGGGCAGCAGGAGATCGAGGCCCCCTGGCAGGCCGACCTGGTCGCCCTCATCGAGGAGGGCGCCGCCGCCGGCCACTTCACCCCGGGGCCCGCCGCCGACCGCGCGGTGCAGATCCGCGCCCTGCTCGACGGCCTCGCCGTCCCCGTCGCCATCGGCCTCCCGGACGCCCACCGCCCCGCCGCCCTCACCCAGGCCACCGCCGTCACCGGCATCCTGCTGCGCGCCTGACGCGCCCCGGGCCCGGCCGGTCCTGGCTGTTCCGGCCCTGGTTGTTCCGGCCCTGGCCGGTGCGGTGTCACTCGGTCCAGATGGCGGCGGCCGTGCGGTCGTCGGCGTAGCCCTTGGCACGGACCTGCACCTGGCGGAGGAAGTCGACGGTGCCCGGGGGGTGGGGGTGGGTCCAGTGGGTGGACAGAAAGTGGGCGACGGCCGGCTCGTCGGCGACGGGGCGGGCGAGACCCGGGGTGCAGAGGAGCAGGATGTCGCCCGGCGTCGCGGGGACGAGCCGGAAGCGGAACGGACGCGGGCCGGGCACCGGGGCCTCCGGCACCGGCGGCTGACCGTCCGGGTGGTGCAGCAGGCGGGCCGCGTACGCGTCGATCCAGTGGCCGGAGCGCAGCAGGTAGAGCCCGCCCGGGCCGACACCGAAGGCCGCGCGGTAGCCGGCCCCCGGGTCCAGTGACACCAGCAGGCAGTGCAGCGAGGCCGGGGACGGCGTCTCCTCCGGCCGGGGCGCCAGGGCGCGCAGCGGGGCGGCCGCGCCGGTGGCCAGCCGCTGGAGGCCGTAGCGGAGCCGGTCGCGGGCGCCGTCACGCAGGTCGGCGGCCAGGCCGGCCCGGCTGCGCCCGATCGCGGCGGCGAGCTGGTGGCACGCCTCGCCGGTGGCGGCCGCGACCGCCTCCGGGGCGGGCGCCTCGGCCTCCGCGCCGCCGCCCGTACGGTCGAAGCCGCCGAGGACGGCGAGCAGCAGGCCGTCGGGGCCCTCGCCGAACCGGGTGACCAGCAGGGCGTCGCGGCGCGGCTCGCCCCGGTAGCGCGCGGAGTCGCCCCGGACGGAGGCGGCGCGCAGCACGGTGGGGCCGTACTGGGCGCCGTCCAGCACGGTGTCCGGTACGAGGGCGTGCAGGGCGCCCGGGTCCGCCTCGGGTACGGCGGTCGGCTCGGGTCCGTACGTCGGGGGGCGTTCGCCGACGTGCGGGACGGCGGCGCCGCCGTCGGCGAGCGGTGCGCGGACGGCCAGGCGGGGATCGAGGACGGCCTGGGCCGCGGGCTCCGGGTCGGGCTCGGGGGTGTGGACGGGTTCGGGCTCGGGGGTGGGAGCGGGGGCGGGGGCCTCGGGCTCTGGTTCGGGATCCGGGTCGGAGGTGGGGGCCGGTTCCGGTTCGGGGGTGCGCTCGGGCTCGGGTTCCGGCTCGGGGGCGGGCGGCGGGGTGGGCTTCTCCAGCGTGACCGGGTCCGAGACGGGTGCGGTCGTGGGCTCCGGAGCGGGTTCGGCTGCCGATGCCGGCTCAGGGACGGGCTCGGGCGTCGGCTCGGGCTCGGGCGTCGGCTCGGGCTCGGGCTCGGGTTCAGGGACGGGCGCGGGCTCCGGTGCGGGCTCGGCCTTCGGTGTGGGCGCGGCCTTCGGTGTGTCGTCGGCGAAGGCGGGGGCCGGGAACCGGTGGGTCTCCGTGGAGGTCCGCTGTCGCCCGATCCCCACCGATCCGCCGCCGATCACGCCGACCGCGGTGTCGAACCAGTCGTCGATGCTGTCCCGGGCGTCCGGGCCCGCCGGGGCGTCGGGTTCCGCGGGAGGCTCCGCCGCAGCCTCGGCAACCGACCCCGACGCCGACGCCGGCTCCGGCTCCGGCTCCGCCGACCGCTGCTGCCCGATGAGCCCGACCGCCGTGTCGAACCAGTCGTCCACGCTGCCGTCGCCGGGGTCGGCGTGCGGGGTGTCCGGAAGGGTGCCCGCCGGACCGTCGTAGACGGCGTCCCACCAGCCGTCGTCCGGCCGGTGCGGCTCTGCGGGTGCACCCTGCTTGCTCATCTGGCGGCTCCTGGTCGTTCCGTGGTCGCGCCGCCCCGGCGGGCCGGGCTGACGACATTGTTCTCCACCCGCGAGGACCCTGTCCGGGTTTCGACGACAACCGGACACCCACCGGAAAGTCCCGGCCACCGCGCTCACCAGCCGGTTCGCCGGACCGCGCCGGGTGCGTCATCGGTTCGTCCGCTTCCGTTCCGTCCGTGCTTGCCGGATGTGTCCGGAGCAGGGCGTTTCCTGGTCATCCGGGCGCTCGGGCCGCCGAAAATGGGGGCCGATGGGGGGCATCGCATCACTCGTTCGGCTGATTAAATGTGCGCATGACCGCGTCGGCCCCCAGTTCGCCCCGACCGGGGAGGGCCGCATCCGCGGGCCGCCCGGCGGGTGGGCTGTTGGTCCTGCTGCTCGTCACCCTGTTGACGCTGCTGCCCTGCGCGGGCCAGTCGAAGGCGGCGGACGGCTCCGGCCATCCGGCGCCGCCCCGGGCCCCGGTCAGCGCCGTCACCGTGGTCAGCGTGGTCAGCGTCCAGGTCGCCACCGGGCAGACCTCCTACACCGGCCGCGCCGCGAAGGTCACCAAGTCCGCGAAGCCCTCGGACCACCACCGGACGGCCGAGGAGCAGGGGCACTGGATCCTCTGCACCGCCGGCGGCGAGCCGCCGCGCAACAACGGCTGCTCCAGCCACCCGTTCTGCCCGCAGGACGCCCAGCTGCCGAACCCGCCGCCGCAACCGCACCCCGCCGTGTCACCGCTGACCCCGACCGCGCCCGAGGCGCCGCCCCGGGTGGTGCCCGCCGGTCTGCTGGACGGCGCGCACCCGGTTCCCGACCTGCACGAACTCCAGGTCCACCGGTCCTGAGTGGAACCCACCGCCGGCGCGCCGCCGGCGGATCCGCCCTTCCTCTCACTCCAGCTGACCGCCGCCACCGACCGGTGCGGCGGGGACAAGGACGACCACCATGGGTTCCGCCTCCAAGCAGTCCAACAAGCCCGGCGGCAAGCAGGACGGCCTCGACCGCCGCGCCCGGATCGCCGAGCTGCGCGCCGCCGAGCAGCGCCGCGACCGCCGCAACAAGATCGTCGCCTCGGTGGCGGCCGGTGTGCTGGTGGTCGGTGCGATCGCCACCGGCACCTGGATCGTCATGGACCAGAACCAGAAGAAGAAGGACAAGGAGGTCGCCGCCAACGCGGACATCCCGGGCGTGAAGACCTTCGGCGACCTGAGCCGCACCCACGTCAAGGACAAGGTCACCTACCCGATGACCCCGCCGGTCGGCGGCGACCACAACGCGATCTGGGCGGACTGCATGGCCCACGTCTATGACCAGCCGCTCGAGAACGAGCGCGCCGTCCACTCGCTGGAGCACGGCGCGGTCTGGGTGACGTACAACGGCAAGGCCACCCCGGACGACCTCAAGATCCTCTCCGACAAGGTCAAGAAGACCCCGTACTCGATGATGAGCCCGTACCCGGACGAGCAGGGCACCATCACCCTGAACGCCTGGAGCACCCAGCTGATCGTGGACAGCGCCACCGACCCGCGGGTGGAGGAGTTCTTCACCAAGTACGTCCAGGGCAAGCAGACCCAGGAGCCGGGCGCCTCCTGCACCATGGGGCAGATGTGACCGCCGCCGACGCCGGCCGCCCCGACGCGTCCGCCCCGGCAACGGCCGCGGCGGACGCCGTCGAGGAGGGCGGGGCCCCGCGCCGCCGCCGCATGTGGTGGCCGGCCGCGCTGGCCGCCGCCGTGGCGCTGGCGCTCGGGGTGCCGGCCCTGGTGGCGAGCGGGACCTCCGCGTCCGGCTCGTCCACGCTGTCCGTCCCCGCGGACGACTCCCCGGAGGCCGGGTTCGCCCGCGACATGGCGACCCACCACCAGCAGGCGGTGGACCTGTCGTTCGTCGTCCGGGACCGCACCGCCGACGAGCCGACCCGCACCCTGGCCTTCGACATCATCAACACCCAGGCCAACCAGCGCGGGATGATGATGGGCTGGCTGGACCAGTGGGGGCTGTCCCAGCACTCGACCGCCACGCCGATGGCGTGGATGAAGATGGGCCACGACTACCAGGCCCACGACGGTTCGCTGATGCCCGGCATGGCCACCAACACCCAGATCGCGAAGCTGCGCACGCTCAGCGGGCGGGACGCCGAGGTGTTCTACCTCCAGCTGATGATCGAGCACCACAAGGGCGGCGTCGAGATGGCCCAGGGCTACGTCGACAAGGCCCGGAACGATTCCGAGAAGCGGCTCGCGCAGACGATGGTGGTCGCCCAGACCTCCGAGCTCCAGCTGATGACCGACATGCTCAAGGAGCGCGGCGCCGAACCCGGCGTGCCCGCCTCCTGAGCGGTCGTCCGCGGGGCGCGCGCTCTGCGTGTTCCGCGCACCTCGCATGTTCCGCACGTTTCGCGTGCTCCACGTGTGCTGCGATGGCCGTGTGTGCTGCGCGTGCCGTGTGTGTGCCGCGCGTGCGACGTGTTCCGTGCGTTTCCCGGACGGCCGGAGCGCCGGCGGGGACGGTCCCGTACCGTCCCCGCCGCGCTCCGGCCGTCCGCCGTCCTCCCCCACACCCTCCGGAGACTCCCCGCATGACCCCCGACGCCCCCTGGCTGATCGCCGGACTGGGCAACCCCGGCCCGTGGTTCCGGCTCACCCGGCACAACGCGGGCTTCCTCGCCGTGGACCGCCTGGCCGAGCGCCACGGCGCCCGGTTCCGCCGCCGCGGCATCGCCACCCGGGTGGCCGAGATCGACGTCGACGGCCACCGGGTGCTGCTGGCCAAGCCGCTGTGGTCCATCAACCTGTCCGGACGCCCGGTGGCCGCGCTGCTGCGCCGCCACGGCGTCCCGGTCGAGCGGCTCGTGGTGGTGCAGGACGACCTGGACTTCCCGTTCGGCTCCGCCCGGCTCAAGCGCGCCGGCGGACCCGGCGGCCACAACGGCGTGCGCTCGGTCGGCGAGGTTCTCGGCACCCGGGACTTCGTCCGCCTGCGGTTCGGCATCGGCCGTCCGCCGAAGGGCCAGAGCGTCGGGGACTTCGTGCTGAAGAAGTTCTCGGAGGAGGAACTGGCCGCCCTGCCGGGCGAGTTGGACCGCTGCGCGGACGCCCTGGAGACCCTGGTGCGGCGCGGCCTGAACCGGGCCCAGGACATCCTGAACGCCCGTACGGACGCCTAGGGGCTGGTTCTGCCGGCTCGTCTCGGGGCGCTCCGGCGCGGTTCGCGGGGCTCAGTTCGCTGAGCGCGGTTCGCTGGGCGTGGTCCGCGGGGCTCAGGGGCGGGCGGGCCGGGTGAGCAGCGCGGCGGCGGCCGCGACGGCAGCGAGGACGAAGAGCACCGTCCGCCCACCGGACTCGGCGCCCGCCAGGTGGACACCGAGGACGGAGAGCGCCATGCCGAGCGCCGTGCCGAGGCTGCGGGCCATGTTCACCATGCCGCCGCCGACCGCCGAGCACTGCGCCGGGATCGCCCGCATCACCAGGGCGTTGTTGGCGGGCAGCAGCAGGCCCAGCCCGTAGCCGGCGGCCAGCAGCGGGAGCGCCGACACGTCCGAGGCCGGCAGCAGGGCGAACAGCAGCAGTCCGACGGCCGCGAGCAGCGCACCGGCGCGGCACCTGGTCACGTCCGACCAGCCCCTGGGCAACAGCCCGCCGCCGACCGTCGCGGCGAACGCGAACGCGGCGGGCAGCAGGGTGACCACCAGGCCCGCGTGCGCCGTCGACACCCCCGCGCCGGTGAGCAGCACCGGGCCCAGCACCAGCGGGCAGAACAGCAGCAGGTAGCCGATCAGCGCCACCACCAGCCCGGAACGCACACCCGGGGTGTTGACCAGTCCGGGCGCCAGGATCGGCCGGGCGGCCCGCCGCTCCTGGCGCACCAGGGCCAGGGCCAGCACGGCGGAGGCGAGCAGCAGGGCGGCCACCGCCCAGCCGGGCAGGGGCAGGCCGGAGGCGGTGGACAGGGCGAGCAGCAGCGAGGTGGTCGCCCCGGTGAGCAGCAGCATGCCGGGCAGGTCGAAGCGGGCGGCGGGGTCTCGGGGGGCGCGGGATTCGCCGGTCTTTCGGGTCTCTCGGGCCTCTCGGGCCTCTCGGGCCTCTCGGGGATCGGTCCGGCGGGGGCCCGGCACGGCGGTGGGGGCGCCGGCGGGGAGGTGGGCCGGGGCGTCGGCCGTCCGGGTGCGGGGCAGCAGGTACCAGCCCGCCAGGATGCCGAACACCGCGATCGGCACGTTGACCCAGAACACCCAGCGCCACGAGGCGTGTTCGACCAGCAGCCCGCCGAGGCTGGGCCCGAGCGCCAGGCCGAGACCCTGGGCGGAGGCCTGGATGCCGAGCGCGCGCCGCATCGCGTGCCCGGGGACGCCGCGCGCGACCAGGGCGACGCTGTTGGCCTGCATCATCGCGGCGCCGACCGCCTGGACGGCGCGGCAGCCGACCAGCACCCAGAGGCTGCCGGCGAATCCGGCGCCGAGGGAGGAGAGGCCGAAGACCGCGAAGCCGCCGATGTACATCGTCTTGCGGCCGACCCGGTCGGACAGCCAGCCGATCGGGGCCAGCAGGGCGACCAGGACCAGCAGGTAGGCGAGGGCGACCCACTCGACGGCGGCGAAGCCCGCGTCGAAGTGGCGGCCGAGCGCGGGGAAGACCAGGGCGATGACGCTGGCGTCTAGCTGGCCGAGGAAGGCGCCGAGACAGACCGTGCCGACGGCGAGCCAGTGGGCGTGGCGCCAGCCGGCTATGCCGCGCGGCCGGGGCCGCTCGGTGAGCAGCCGCGAGGCAAGGGCGGTGGCGTTCATGGCACGAATATATCGGATACAGATATGTTCGTGCTACGAGCAGATCGCTCTGCGACAGGAAGCGTCCCACGGTACGGACGGTGCGGTACGGACAGTGCGGTACGGACAGTGCGGTACGGACAGTGCCGGACGGCGCCCGGCGGACACCTGCCGCGAGGCCCGCAACAGAGCCACGACCCAGCGCGCCCACGGGACCCGAACCGGCCGCAGAACCGCCCCGCACCAGGCGATACGCTGTCCGCCATGCCGTCGTCACCACACGTTCCCGACCCCGCCACCGGAAGCCCCGACCCGGCGGTCGAGCACGCCCGACAGCTGACCGACACCGTCACCCGGCTGCGCCGCGCGCTGCGCAGCAGCATCCGCACCGACTACCCGTGGGAGTCCCTGCCGATGGCGCAGGTCGAACTCCTCCAGACGCTGGCCGCCGCCCCGCTGCGGGTCGGCGAGCTGGCCGCGCGGCAGCGTCTCGCCCCCAACACCGTCAGCGGGCTGGTCGGGAAGCTGCTCGACGCCGGGTTCGTGGACCGCCAGGCCGACCCCGGCGACCGCCGGACCGCCCGGATCGCCCTCACCCCGGCCGGACGCCGGCAGCTGGACGACTGGCAGCACGCCCACGAGCGCCGGATCGCCGCCGCGCTCGACACCCTCGACCCGGCCGACCGCGCGGCGGTCGTCGACGCCCTGCCCGCGCTGGACCAGCTCGCCCGCGCCCTCGCCCAGCCGGGCGCCGGCCAGCCGGGCGCCGGGACCGAGCAGGCGCCCGCGGCCGGGTGAAAACCGATGGTCGCCGGGGCTCGCCCGGCACTACCGTCCCCGTATGAGCACCGCGGAGGTACGGATCGAACCCTGGGCGGACGGCGACCTCGCGCTGCTGCGCCGGATCAACACGCCGGAGATGAAGAAGCACGTCGGCGGGCCGGAGAGCGAGGAGCAACTGCTCGTACGGCACCGGCGCTACCTGGACTTCGTCCCGTCCGGGCTCGGCTGCATGTACCGGATCGTGCTGCTGCCCGAGGGCGAGGCGGTCGGGTCGGTCGGCTACGGCACCCGGACGTGGGAGGGGCGGACCGTCCACGAGATGGGGTGGAACGTGCTGCCCGGCCACCAGGGCCGGGGCATCGCCGTCGCCGCCACCCGCGCGGCGGTCGCGGCCGCCCGCCGCGAGGCAGCCCACCCCCACCTGCACGCGTTCCCGTCCGTGGACAACCCGGCCTCCAACGCGGTCTGCGCGAAGGCCGGGTTCACGCTGCTCGGCGAGACGGACTTCGAGTTCCCGCCCGGGCGGTTCATGCGCAGCAACAACTGGCGGGTGGAGCTGAGGAGTTGAGCGCTCCGGCTGGACGCTCGGGCTGAGCGCTCGGGCTGAGCGCTCAAGCTGAGTGCTCCGGTTGAGCGCTCGGGCCCCGGTGGTCAGAACAGGGTGCCGCTCTCCAGGTCCAGCAGCCAGCGCTTGCGGTCCACGCCGGCGGCGAAGCCGGTGAGCGCCCCGCTGGCGCCGAGCACCCGGTGGCAGGGGCGGACGATCAGCAGCGGGTTGGCGCCCACCGCGCCGCCGACCGCCCGGACCATGCGCGGCTCCTGCCCCGCCAGCACGGCGAGTTCGCCGTAGGTGACGGTCTTGCCGTACGGGATCTCGTCCAGCGCGGCCCAGATCCTGCGGCGGAACTCGGTGCCCTCGGGCGCGAGCGGGAGGTCGAAGTCCGTGCGCTTGCCGGCGAAGTAGTCGGTCAGCTGGGCCACCGGCTCGGCGAGCGCCTCCGGGTCGAGCACCCAGTCGTCGGCGGGCTCGGCCAGCGCGTACTTCTGGCCGGGCGCGGTGACGGTGGCCAGCGCGGCCGGGCCGCCGTCCTCCGGCAGCACCCCGCTGAGCAGCAGCCGACCGAAGGGGCTCTCCATGGTGGTGTAGACGGTGGTGCTCATGCTCGTTCGTTCTCCGTTCCGGTGCTGGTGGCGCTGATGCCGGTGGCGCTGGTGCTGATGCTGATGCCGCTGCTCGCGGGGGCGGTGCCGGCGGGACCGGTGCCGGCCGGGCCCGTTCCGGCGGGACCGGCCCACAGCCGGTGGACGGCGTAGGAGCGCCACGGCGCCCAGGCCTCGGCGGCGCGGGCGGCGGACTTCGGGTCCCCGGCGGCGCCGAGGCGGAGCAGGCCGTGCTTGACGCCCACGTCGCTCGGGAGGAAGACGTCCGGGTCGGCCAGGGCCCGCATCCGCAGGTAGCCGACCGTCCAGGGGCCGATGCCGGGCAGCGCCAGCAGACCGGCCGCGGCGTCCTCCCGGTCGACCCCGCTGTCGAGCCGGACCACGCCCTCGGCCAGCGCGGCACACAGGCCGGTGAGCGCGCGGCGGCGGGCGGCGGGCATCGCGAAGTCCTCGGGGTCGGCGGTGGCCAGGGCCGCCGCAGTCGGGAAGAGCAGGCGCAGACCGCCGCTGGGCTCGGGCAGCGGAGTGCCGTACTTCTCGGCGAGCCGCCCCGCCAGGGTACGGGCGGCGACGACGCTGATCTGCTGGCCGAGGACGGCGCGGACGGCGAGCTCGTGCGGGTCCACGTGGCCGGGCGAGCGCAGACCGGGGCGCTCGCGGACCAGCGGGCCGAGCAGCGGGTCCGCGCCGAGCTGCTCGTCGACCGCGAGCGGGTCGGCGTCCAGGTCGAAGAGGATGCGCAGGCGCTGGACGGCGGTCGGCAGGTCGCGCAGGTCGGTCAGCAGCAGGCGGCAGTCGAGCCAGCCGCGGGTGGGCGGCTCGCCCGGCGCCAGGCCCTCGACCTCGGCGATGCCGTGGCCGTACGGGAGCGCGAGGGTGCGGCGGTACACGCGCACGCCGGGGCGCGCGCCGGGGACGACCTCCTCCACGCCGGGGACGGCACGCAGGGCGAGGAAGTCGATCAGGTGCTCGCTGTCGAGCGCACCGCGGTAGGCCAGGCGCAGGGTGAGGCCGCCGGCCGGGGTCGCGCCGCGGCGGCCGGCGGCGACCTCGGCGCGCAGGCCGCTGGGGGTGCGGTCGTAGACCTCGCGCACGGTGTCGTTGAACTGGCGGACGGAGGCGAAGCCGGCCGCGAACGCGACGTCGGTGACGGGCAGTTCGGTGGTCTGGAGGAGCAGGCGGGCGGTCTGCGCGCGACGGGCCCGGGCCAGCGCGATGGGGCCGGCGCCGAGCTCGGCGGTCAGCTGGCGCTGCACCTGGCGGGCACTGTAGCCGAGGCGGCCGGCCAGGCCGTCGACGCCCTCGCGGTCCACCACGCCGTCGCCGATCAGACGCATCGCGCGGCCGACCAGGTCCGCGCGGTGGTTCCACTCGGGCGAGCCCGGCACGGAGTCGGGGCGGCAGCGCCGGCAGGCGCGGAAACCTGCGCCCTGGGCGGCCGCGGCGCTGGGGTAGAAGACGCAGTTGACGCGCTTGGGAGTCACGGCGGGACAGCTCGGACGGCAGTAGATGCCGGTGGTGGTGACCGCCGTGAAGAAGACCCCGTCGAAGCGGGAGTCACGGCTGTCCACGGCTCGGTACCGGATGTCGTCGTCGATCACGCTGTCCAGTTTGCGGCACTGGGTGGGGGGTGACTGGCGGAAATCGGACATTGCCGTTGATCGCCACTTCGGGGGGCCCTCCCCCTCCCCCCGCCCCCACCCCTCCCGCCCCGCCACCCGCCACCCGCCACCCGCCACCCGGTGGGGCCATAACCCACGGCCTACGGCCTACGGCCCATAGCCCCATGGCCCACGAGCCCATCACCACCGGCTCTCGGCCCACTGGACCCACCGGCCACCAGCTCCCGGCCCACCGGACCCACCGGCCACCGGCTCCCGCGGCCCGGCCGCGGGAGCCGGGCCCGAAATTCGCGAGCCCGTAGGCCGTCCCGCCGCTACCCTCGCGCCATGAGTGAGCAGCAGTCCTACACCGGTCCGGACGACCCGCGCGTCGTCGCCCTGCCTCCGGCCGAGTTCGCGTTCCCCGGCCCGCTGCGGGACCAGCTGGTCGCCGCGATCCTCGACGGCGCCAAGACCAGCACCACCGGCCTGGTCGCCGACTACGAGCACGAGGGCGAGCCCCTGCCGCTGCCCGGTGAGTGCGCCGCGGTCCTCGACTCGGACGGCCGCAGGGTCGCCGTGATCGAGACCACGGACGTCCGAGTGGTCCCGCTCGCGGAGGTCGACCTCCAGCACGCCCTGGACGAGGGCGAGGGGTGCACCAGCGTGGCCGAGTGGCGCGCGGCCCACGAGGAGTTCTGGAGCAGCCCGGAGCTGCTCGACGCCCTCGACGACCCGGAGTTCACCGTGGACGACACCACTCCTGTGGTGCTGCAGCGCTTCCGCCTGACGGCCGACCTCCGCTGAGACGGGCGGGCCCGGCGGAGGCCGGCCGGCGGCCGTTGCGCGGCGGCCGGTCGGCGCCGGGGGGTCAGCGCTTCACCGGACCTCCTGCGGCTCGCATCGACTTGTTGATCGTCTTCCACTTGTTCAGCCGCGCCTTGGCCACCCGGGCGTCCGAGCGCGAGGCGATCCACTCGTTCTCGCGCTGGAGCTTGAGGTAGCTGTCCATCCGGCGCTGCGGCAGGGTGCCGTCGGCCAGCGCCGCCTGCACCGCGCAGCCGGGCTCGGTGTGGTGGCCGCAGTCGTGGAAGCGGCACTCCTCGGCCAGCTCGGCTATGTCGGCGAAGGCCAGGTCCACGCCCTCGCCACCGTAGAGGCCGACCTCGCGCAGCCCGGGGGTGTCGATCAGCACGCCGCCGCCGGGCAGCGGGATCAGCTCGCGGGTGGTCGTGGTGTGGCGGCCCTTCTGGTCGACCGCGCGGGCCTCCTGGACCGTCATCACGTCGATGCCGACGAGCGCGTTGGTGAGCGTGGACTTGCCGACGCCGGACTGGCCGATCACCGCGGTGGTGCCGGGGATGCAGGCGCGGAGCACGTCCATGCCCTCGCCGGTTTCGGCGCTCACCACGACCACCGTGACCCCGGGGGCGACCGCCTCGACGTCGGACCGGATGAAGTCGGCGTCGTCGACGAGGTCGGCCTTGGTGAGGACGACCAGCGGGTCGGCGCCGGACTCCCAGGCCAGGGCGAGGAAGCGCTCGATCCGCCCGAGGTCGGGGTCGGTCGCGAGGGAGGAGGCGATCAGCACGGTGTCGACGTTGGCGGCCAGCACCTGGCCGTCGGAGCGCTTGCCGGCCACCTTGCGGATGATCGCGGTGGAGCGCGGCATCAGGGCGGCGACGGAGGCCATCGGCTGGGCGTGCAGGTCGACCGCCGCCCAGTCGCCCGTGCACGGGCAGTTGATCATGTCGGCGTCGCCCACCGGCCGGGTGTCGAACCGGACGGTGCGCAACTCGCCCGTCTCCGGGTCGGCGATGACGGCGTCGCACTGGCCGCGGTCGACCCGGACGATCCGGGCCGGGAGCAGCCCGGCCTCGCCGAACGGGGTGAACAGCTCTGCGAGCTCGGGCGTCCAGCCGTAGCCGGCCAGCGCGGAGGCGTCAGCGGAGGACGAGGGGGACGAGGAAGAGAGAGAAGAGAACGACGGAACGGAGGCAGCGTTGAACAACGCAGTGGCCCTTCGGGAGGAGATGGTCCCGGCGGGCTACGGCTGGCGTGAAGGGCTCAGCCGGCGGCCGGGGAAAGGAGGTGAACGCGAGTGCTGCCCTGGGCAGCTATCGGGGCGACAACGACCACTGGGGTTCACCTCCTGCTCTCTACTCCTCGGGCGGCCCAATGGCCCCCGAACCGGATGTGTCACACGCTAGCGGGGCGGGGGATTTTGGCCAACCTATTTTTGACCTGCGGAAACGTGGCGAGGGGGGCGCCGGGGAGGCTTCAGCGGGCCAAAATTGGCCCGCCCTATCCTCTTCCGTACCGGTGCTTGAGGTTCGGGTCGTCCAGCCACCACGGCCGCATCCCCGTCTCCTCTTCCTCCGGCTGCCCCGCCGCCCGTGCCCGCGCGGCCGCCGCCGCGAAGCGGGCGTCCAGTTCGGCGTCCACCGCCTCGGTCTCCTCCCGCCCCTGCACGACCATCCGCCGCACCAGCGCGGCCAGGAACGGCAGCCCGACCAGGTCACCCAGCACCCAGAACGCGTTGCCGCCCCAGGTCTGGTCCTGTGCCAGGCTCGGGCCCCACGGCCGCCCGAGCGCCAGGTAGTGGTGCTCGGCGACCAGGTGCCCGCCGTAGATCAGCACGATCCCGAGCCCCGCGTCGAAGATCACCTCGGCGAAGGTGATGAACAGCCCGACCAGGTGCGGGTACTCGTGCCCGACCGGGTCGATCTGCAGGCGCGGCCAGAAGTACGCGAGGCCCAGCAGCACCAGCGCCAGGTGCAGCACCGTGTTCCCGAGCCCGCTGGACACCGACCACTCGTACCAGGGCGTGAAGTAGAGCAGCCACGGCGGCGCCATCAGCAACGCCGTGGAGACCGCCGGGAACATCAGCACCTTGGACGGGCGGCTGCGCAGCGCCCGCAGGAGGCGCTCCCGCCGGGCCGCCGGCGCCGACTCGACCAGCAGGGAGACCGGCGCGCCGAGCGCGAGCAGCAGCGGGACGACCATCAGCAGCAGGACGACCTGCACGGCCCGGTCGGTGAAGAGGATCCGGTCGTACACGCCGAGGCCGGAGCAGGTGCACCAGATCCACAGCAGCAGCCCGCCGAGGAACGCCGCGGTACGGGTGGGCTGCCAGCGCCCGCCCCCGGCCCCGGCCCCCGGCCGCCCGCCAACGCGCCGCGCACCGTCGCGCCGGTCTCCGCCGCCCCCCGCGACCGCCCGTTCCCCGGCCGCCCACTCCCCGCCCGTCCGCTCCTCGGCCACCCGGCCGACCCTGCGCACCGCCGCCAGGTACCAGACGGCGAGCAGCACCGACAGCGTGAGCACCAGCGGCTCCGCCGTCCAGGACGTCGCCAGGTCGGACCACCGCCACGGCGGCGGCCCGCTGTAGGCGAGCACCGAGGCGGGGCCGCCCACCAGGCCACCCACCGGGCCACCCACCAGGCCGCCCACCGGGCCGCCCGCCAGGCCGCCCGCCGCGCCGTGCACCACTGCGTCCATCCGCCCGCTCACCTCGCTCGTCCCGGCGGCCCCGCCCGGTCGGCAACCCCGGGTCGGCTGCCCCGGCGCCGGGGCACCCCGGCGCCCGGCCATGATGTCCCTGCGCGGCCGCCCCGCCGCATCCGGGGCCCGCCTCTATACCCGGACCTGAACAAGGCTTTACCCGACCCCGACAAAGCTTTGCCCAGGCAAAGTTCTGCCCTCCTGCCGCTCCTTCCGGCAACCGCGGCGAAGACACAAACGTCTGGCAGGATGCGCCGTCGGCGAGACCCGCCACGTGCTCGACAAGGGGATGACAAGAGGTGCGAACGACTGCACGCGGCGACGGCCGCCGCCTCGCGGCGCGCCACCGCAACATCGAACTGGGCCTGCTGGCCCTCGCGGTGGCCGTCTGTCTGGCGGGACACATCGACGCCGACCTGGCGCTCACCGGCCGGATGCCGCCCGGGCTGCTGGTGCACGGCCTGTCGCTGGGCGCGCTGGCCGGGGTGGCCCATCTGGCGGTGCGCCGGTTCGCCCCGTACGCGGATCCGCTGATCCTGCCGCTGGGCGTCTTCCTGACCGGTTTCGGGCTGGTGCTGCTGGACCGGCTGGACTTCAGTTACAAGGCCGCGCACGCCGCGAAGGGCGACTACCAGAAGATCCCGGCCGCGCCGTCCCAGCTGATGTGGGTGTTCGTCTCGGTGGCGGTGGCGCTCGCGCTGATCGTCCTCGTCAAGCACCACCGTTTCTTCCAGCGTTACGTCTACCTGCTGATGGCGGGTGCGCTGGTCCTGCTGGCCGCGCCGGTGCTCTCCCCGGGCGACAGCTTCGGCGCCAAGCGCTGGATCCGGCTGTTCGGGCTCTCCTTCGAGCCGGACGAGTTCGTGAAGGTCGCGATCACGATCTTCTTCGCGGGGTACCTGATGGCCTCCCGGGACGCGCTGGCGCTGGCCGGGCGGAAGGTCTGGGGGCTGACCCTGCCGCGCGGACGGCACGCCGGCCCGGTGCTGGCGATCTGGGTGGTCAGCCTGCTGGTGCTGATCTTCGAACGCGACCTGGGCACCTCGCTGATCTTCTTCGGCGTCTTCATCGTGATGCTGTACGTGGCGACCGAGCGCACCAGCTGGGTGGTGCTCGGCCTGCTGATGGCGGTCGGCGGCGCGGCGGTGGTCGGCACCGTGGAGCCGCACGTGCACGGTCGCGTCGAGGCCTGGCTGCACCCGCTCGACTACTACAAGCCGGTGCACGACCAGGCGATCTCCGAGCAGCCCGCCGAGGCGCTGTTCAGCCTGGGCACCGGACACCTGACCGGGACCGGCCTGGGCTCGGGGCGACCCTGGCTGATCGGCTTCGCCGGGCGCAGCGACTTCATCTTCACCACCATCGGCGAGGAGCTGGGCCTGGCCGGGGTGACCGCGGTGCTGCTGGTCTACGTGCTGCTGATCCAGCGAGGTCTGCGCACCGCGATCGGCCTGACCGACCCGTTCGGCAAGCTGCTGGCGACCGGCCTGTCGGCGGCGCTGGCGCTCCAGGTGTTCGTGGTGGTCGGCGGGGTGAGCGGGCTGGTGCCGCTGACCGGCAAGGCGCTGCCGTTCCTGGCCGCGGGCGGTTCGTCGCTGCTGGCGAACTGGTTGATGCTGGCGCTGCTGATCAAGCTGAGCGACTCCTCCGGTCGCACCGCGCTGGACCCGCCCCAGCCCTCCCCGGAGCCGCTCCCGGCCCAGGCCCAGGGCCGTGCGGCGGAGGCCCTCGCGACCGACCCGTCGCCGTACGGCCTGTACGACCCGTCAGCCCCGACCCCGCCGGCCCTGAACCCGCAGGCCCAGGACCCCACGGACCCGGCGGCCCCGACCGGCCCGGTCCCCGCCGCCTACACCCGCACCGCCTACACCCCCGCCACCTACACCCCCGCCGCCCCGGCCGAGCCGCACCCCGGCCACGGCCTCCCGCCGGACCAGGCCGCCCCCCGGTCGGCCACCTGACCCACCGACGCGACAGGGCCTCCCCCGCACCCGCGGGAGAGGCCCTGCCCGTCTCCTGTCGTCCGCCCGCCTACCGCTGTTCCCACGGCGGCCGGGGCGGCCGCGGCGGGAACCCCGGCACGGGCCCCGGCTGCGAACCCGCCGCACCAGGCGCACCAGGCCCGCCCGGCTGCGCACCAGGCGCTCCAGGCTGCCCGCCCGGCTGCGGCCCCGGCACACCCCCCGGCTGCGGCCCCGCCGGCCGGTCGCTGTCCGGCGGCGGCGGTCCGGGCCGGTGGTGCGGCCCGCCGCGGGCGGTGAGCCGCCCGCGCACGTTGTCCGCGGCCAGCACGTCGGCCCACCGCTCCGGGTACTCGGAGGGCGCGTCGACGTCGTCGCCCTCGTCCTCGCCCCACTCCTCCTCGACGCCCTCGGCGAGCCCGAGTTCGCGGGCGCGCCGGGCCCGTTCGACGGCCCGCCGGGCGGCGACCTCGCGGACCACGGCGGCGGCCGCCTCCTCGTGGGCGCGCTCGTTCTCGGCGCGCGCGTCGGCGGTCTCCAGGGTGGGCCAGCGGCGGTCTATCGCGGCGTTCATCGCGGCGCCGATGAGCACCGCGAGCGCCACCACGAAGATCCACAGCAGGACGGCCACCGGCGCCGCCAGCGAGCCGTACACCGAGGGGCCCTCGCCCGAGCGGCCCTCGATCGAGCTGACCAGGTAGACCCGCAGGCCGACGCTGCAGAAGACCAGCACCACCAGGGCGACCAGGGCGCCGGGGATGTCCTCGCGCCACGGGGTCGAGACCGGGACGGCCAGGTGGTAGAGGGTGGTCAGCGAGACGATCAGCAGCACGATCGCGACCGGCCAGTAGAGGGCGCCGACCAGCCCGGCCACCCCCGGCACGGCGTTCTCCACCAGCCCGGGCCCGGCCATCAGCAGCGGCAGCACCAGCGAGCCGATCACCAGGGCGCCGAAGTAGAGGCCGAGCGACATCAGCCGGGTCTTGACGATGCCCCGCTTGCCGTCGAGCCCGTACATGACGGTGATGGTGTCGATGAAGATGTAGAGGGCTCTGGAGCCGGACCACAGGGACAGCAGGAAGCCGATCGAGACGAGGTCGGGCCGGGCGGTGTCGAACACCTGGTTGAGCAGCGGGACCACGACGTCGTTGACGGAGGAGTCCGACAGGACCGTGCCGGAGGCCGAGACGATGTCGTGCTTGAGCCGCTCGATGGTCTCCGCGCCGAGGAACTGGTCGAGGTAGCCGAGGGTGCCGGCCAGGCCGAGCAGCAGCGGCGGGATCGACAGCAGGGTGAAGAAGGCCGCCTCCGCGGCGAGCCCGGTGACCCGGTACTCGACGCAGGTGTTGGTGGTGTCCTTCACCAGGTCCCACGCCGTGCGGTACCAGGTGGCCTGTTTGGCCGCGCGCCGGGAGCCCTTGCCCCGGCGTCGGGAGGGCCGCTCGGCGTTCGGTCTGCTCGTATCGCCTGCTGCTTGCACAGGGCCAACCGTATCGGGCCGGGGCCGCGCGGTTGATCTCCCCGGGGCGGGGATGTGCGTCCGGGCGTCCGGGCGGGGAGCGGCGGGAACGTCCGGGTGTCCCATATGACGAAACCTCAGCGTCCACTATTCGGATGTTAGTGGACCGCGAGTCCCGCGCCATGCGAATCTCTTGCCATGTCTAGCGCCGGAACCACCTTGGTAGGTCGACTCCACGTCGATCTCCTTCGCGTGTCCAGCGCCATCTGTCCGGTGACCTGAGCCCAACGCCGCCCGCACCACCGCACCCGGCGTCGACCTTCCCCGCCATCCCCGCCGCAGCGGATGCGCAGGAGCCCGCCCGGTCCCGGTCACTGCCCTCAAGGCCTTGAGAAATCCGCAGGTCAGAGCAGCACCGCACGGCCGAGCACGCCCCGCGACCCATTCGGCGCCAGCGCCACCTGCCCCGAAGGACTTCACCATGGCCACCTCCCCCGAGACCGTCGAGCCCATGGCCGACCGCGCCGCCGAGCGCCGCCCCGCGGCGGCCCGCAAGGTGACCCGCCACCGCGGCGAGGGCCAGTGGGGCATGGGCCACCACACCCCCCTGAACGCCAACGAGCAGTTCAAGAAGGACGACGACGGTCTCAATGTGCGGACACGCATTGAGACGATCTACGCGCACCGGGGCTTCGACTCGATCGACCCCGCCGACCTGCGCGGCCGGATGCGCTGGTGGGGGCTCTACACCCAGCGCAAGGAGGGCATCGACGGCGGCAAGACCGCGATCCTGGACCCGCACGAGCTGGACGCCGAGTTCTTCATGCTCCGGGTGCGCATCGACGGCGGCCGGCTGACCGTCCCCCAGCTGCGGGCGATCGCCGAGGTCTCCGAGGAGTACGCCCGCGGCACCGCCGACCTGACCGACCGCCAGAACATCCAGTACCACTGGATCCGGATCGAGGACGTCCCGGCGATCTGGCGGAAGCTGGAGGCCGTCGGCCTGTCCACCACCGAGGCCTGCGGTGACACCCCGCGCGTCATCCTCGGCTCCCCGGTGGCCGGCATCGCCGAGGACGAGATCATCGACGGCACCCCCGCGATCGAGGAGATCCAGCGCCGCTTCATCGGCAACCCGGACTTCTCCAACCTGCCGCGCAAGTTCAAGAGCGCCGTCTCCGGCTCCCCGCTGCTGGACGTCGCGCACGAGATCAACGACGTCTCCTTCGTCGGCGTGGTCCACCCCGAGCACGGGCCCGGCTTCGACCTGTGGGTCGGCGGCGGCCTGTCCACCAACCCCAAGCTGGGTGTGCGGCTGGGCGCGTGGGTCCCGCTGGACGAGGTGCCCGACGTCTACGGCGGCGTCATCGGCATCTTCCGCGACTACGGCTACCGGCGCCTGCGCAACCGCGCCCGGCTGAAGTTCCTGGTCGCCGACTGGGGCGTGGAGCGGTTCCGCCGGGTGCTGGAGGAGGAGTACCTCGGGCGCCCGCTGCTCGACGGCCCCGCCCCCGCCGAGCCCGCCGCCCGCTGGCGCGACCACGTCGGCGTCCACCGGCAGCGGGACGGCCGGTTCTACGTCGGCTTCGCGCCGCGCGTCGGCCGGGTCGACGGCAAGCTGCTCGGCCGGATCGCCGACCTCGCCGCCGCCCACGGCAGCGACCGGGTGCGCACCACCGCCGAGCAGAAGATGCTCGTCCTCGACATCGCCGAGGAGCACGTCGAGGCCGTGGTGGCCGGCCTGGAGGCGCTCGACCTGCGGGTCACCCCCTCGCCGTTCCGCCGCGGCACCATGGCCTGCACCGGCATCGAGTACTGCAAGCTCGCCATCGTCGAGACCAAGGAGCGCGGCCGCACGCTCATCGACGAGCTGGAGCAGCGCCTGCCGGACTTCGCCGAGCCGCTGACCATCAACATCAACGGCTGCCCGAACGCCTGCGCCCGCATCCAGGTCGCCGACATCGGCCTCAAGGGTCAGCTGGTCACCGACGAGCACGGCGACCAGGTCGAGGGCTACCAGGTGCACCTCGGCGGCGCGCTCGGCCTGGAGGCCGGCTTCGGCCGCAAGGTCCGCGGCCTCAAGGTCACCAGCGCGGGCCTGCCCGACTACGTCGAGCGGGTGCTGACCCGCTACCAGGCCGACCGCGCCGAGGGCGAGCGCTTCGCCCAGTGGGCGGCCCGGGCGACCGAGGAGCAGCTGTCGTGAGTGAGCGATGGGGGCACCCCCGGCCGGAGGCCGGGGGAGAGGGAACCGATCAAGCAGGGTGTCGTTCGCGAAGCGAACGCCGAGCGCAGCGAGGTGGGCGATGAGTGAACGAGCCGCCCCCTTCTTCTGCCCGTACTGCGGCGACGAGGACCTGCGCCCCTCCGAGGCCGGGCACGGCGCCTGGGAGTGCCACGGCTGCCGCCGCGCCTTCCAGTTGAAGTTCCTCGGCCTGCTGGCACCGACCGACCACGGGGGTACGTCACATGAGCAGCACCGTTCCTGACCACGCGTCGGTCGCGGAGCGGGCCGGCCGCGAGCTGGAGGAGGCGAGCGCGCAGGAGGTCCTCCGGTGGGCCGCGGACACCTTCGGCCCGCGGTTCTGCGTCACCTCCTCGATGGAGGACGCGGTCGTCGCCCACCTGGCGTCCTCGGTGCTCCCCGGGGTGGACGTGGTGTTCCTGGACACCGGCTACCACTTCCCGGAGACCATCGGGACGCGGGACGCGGTGGCCGCGACGATGCCGGTCAACGTCATCACGCTCACCCCGCTGAAGACGGTGGCCGAGCAGGACGCCGAGCTGGGGCCGCACCTGCACGACCGCGACCCGGACCTGTGCTGCTCGCTGCGCAAGGTCGAGCCGCTCAACCGGGGCCTGGCCGGCTACGACGCCTGGGCGACCGGGCTGCGCCGCGACGAGTCGCCGACCCGGGCGAACACCCCGGTGGTGTCCTGGGACCCGAAGCGCCGCAAGGTCAAGATCGCACCGATCGCCCGCTGGACCCAGGAGGACGTGGACGCCTACGTCGCCGCCAACGGCGTGCTGCTCAACCCGCTGCTGTGGGAGGGCTACACCTCGATCGGCTGCTCCCCGCTGTCCTGCACCCGCAAGCCCGGCGAGGGCGAGGACGCCCGGGCCGGCCGCTGGTCCGGCTCCGGCAAGACCGAGTGCGGCATCCACCTCTGACGAACCCGTCGGACGAACCGTCAACCACTGCGTAAGGAAGAACCCGTGACAGCTCACACCCTGGCCGCCGACGGAGCCGCAGAGGCGGCCCCCACGGCCGCACCCTGCGAGCGCGGCGCCACCGTGTGGCTGACCGGGCTGCCCAGCGCGGGCAAGACCACCCTCGCGTTCGCCCTCGCCGAGCGGCTGCGCGCCGAGGGGCACCGGGTCGAGGTCCTGGACGGCGACGAGATCCGCGAGTTCCTCTCCAAGGGCCTGGGCTTCTCCCGCGAGGACCGCCACACCAACGTCACCCGGATCGGCTTCGTCGCCGAGAAGCTGGCGGCGAACGGCGTCAAGGTACTGGCCCCGGTGATCGCCCCGTTCGCGGACTCCCGCGCCGCGGTGCGCGAGCGCCACGCGGCGAACGGCACCGAGTTCCTGGAGGTGCACGTCGCCACCCCCGTCGAGCTGTGCGCCGAACGCGACGTCAAGGGCCTGTACGCGAAGCAGGCCGCCGGGGAGATCTCCGGCCTCACCGGGGTGGACGACCCGTACGAGGCACCGAAGGACCCCGAGCTGCGCCTGCAGACCCGGGGCCGCGAGGTGGCCGAGTCCGCCGCCGAGCTGTACGTCTTCCTGACCGAGAGGGGCCTGGCATGACCACCGCGACGGACAGCCCGGTCCGGACCGACGACGCCCCGTTCGCGCTGTCCCACCTGGACGCGCTGGAGGCCGAGTCGGTGCACGTCTTCCGCGAGGTCGCGGGGGAGTTCGAGCGCCCGGTGATCCTCTTCTCCGGCGGCAAGGACTCCATCGTCATGCTGCACCTGGCGCTCAAGGCCTTCCACCCCGCCGCCGTCCCGTTCTCCCTGCTGCACGTCGACACGGGGCACAACTTCCCCGAGGTGATCGCCTACCGCGACCGCGTCGCCGCGCGGCACAACCTGCGCCTGCACGTCGCCCACGTCCAGGACTTCATCGACCGCGGCGTCCTGCGCGAGCGCCCCGACGGCACCCGCAACCCGCTGCAGACCGTGCCGCTGCTGGACGCGATCGAGCAGAACCGCTTCGACGCGGTCTTCGGCGGCGGGCGCCGCGACGAGGAGAAGGCCCGCGCCAAGGAGCGCGTCTTCTCGCTGCGCGACGAGTTCGGCGCCTGGGACCCGCGCCGCCAGCGCCCCGAACTGTGGTCGCTGTACAACGGCCGGCACGCCGTCGGCGAGCACGTGCGCGTCTTCCCGCTGTCCAACTGGACCGAACTCGACGTCTGGCAGTACATCGAGCGCGAGGGCATCGAGCTGCCGGAGATCTACTACGCCCACGAGCGCGAGGTCTTCGCCCGCAGCGGCATGTGGCTCACCGCCGGCGACTGGGGCGGCCCCAAGGACCACGAGCCGGTCGAGCGGCGGCTGATCCGCTACCGCACCGTCGGCGACATGTCCTGCACCGGCGCCGTCGACTCCGACGCCACCACCATCGAGGCCGTCATCGCCGAGATCGCCGCCAGCCGCCTCACCGAGCGCGGCGCGACCCGCGCCGACGACAAGCTCTCCGAGGCCGCGATGGAAGACCGCAAGCGCGAGGGGTACTTCTAACCATGACCAGCACCGCCACCCAGCACACCGCCGCCACCTCGCTGCTGCGCTTCGCCACCGCCGGCTCCGTCGACGACGGCAAGTCCACGCTCGTCGGCCGTCTGCTGCACGACTCCAAGTCCGTCCTCGCCGACCAGCTGGAGGCCGTCGAGCACGCCTCCCGCAGCCGGGGCCAGGAGGCGCCCGACCTCGCGCTGCTCACCGACGGCCTGCGCGCCGAACGCGAGCAGGGCATCACCATCGACGTGGCCTACCGCTACTTCGCCACGCCGCGGCGGCGGTTCATCCTCGCCGACACCCCCGGCCACGTGCAGTACACCCGCAACATGGTCACCGGCGCCTCCACCGCCGAACTCGCCGTCGTCCTCGTCGACGCCCGCAACGGCGTCGTCGAGCAGACCCGCCGGCACGCCGCCGTCGCCGCGCTGCTGCGCGTGCCGCACGTCGTCCTCGCCGTCAACAAGATGGACCTGGTCGACTACGCCGAGCCGGTCTTCGCCGCCATCGCCGCCGAGTTCACCGCCTACGCGGCCTCCCTCGGCGTCAAGGACGTGCTGGCCGTCCCGATCTCGGCGCTGGCCGGCGACAACGTGGTCGAGCCGTCCGCGCACATGGACTGGTACGGCGGCCCGACCCTGCTGGAGCACCTGGAGACCGTCCCCGTCGGCAGCGACCCGGGCGCCGAACCCGCCCGCTTCCCCGTCCAGTACGTCATCCGCCCGCAGACCGAGGAGCACCCCGACTACCGCGGCTACGCCGGCCAACTGGCCTCCGGCGTCCTGCGGGTGGGCGACACCGTCACGGTCCTGCCCTCCGGCCACACCACCACCGTGGCCGGGATCGACGCGCTCGGCCGGGAGACGGACCTCGCCTGGGCCCCGCAGTCGGTGACCGTCCGCCTCGCCGACGACATCGACATCTCCCGCGGCGACCTCATCGCGGCCGGCCCCGCGCCCGTCCCCACCAAGGACATCGAGGCCACCGTCAGCCACCTCAACGAGCGTCCGCTGCGCGCCGGCGACAAGGTCCTGCTCAAGCACACCACCCGGACGGTGCGGGCGCTGGTCAAGGAGATCACCTACCGGATCGACATCGACACCCTCGAACAGCGCTCCGGCGCCGACGGGCTGGACGTCAACGACATCGGCCACATCGTGCTGCGCACCGCCGAGCCGCTGGCCCTCGACAGCTACACCGACAACCGCCGCACCGGATCGTTCCTGCTCATCGACCCGGCCGACGGCACCACCCTCACCGCCGGCATGGCGGGCGAGGCCTTCGACACCGCACCCACCACCGGCACACCCGACGAGGAGGACTGGGTCTGATGCCCAGCGAGGCGTTCTCGGGCATGGACAAGGAAGGCGGCCGCATCGGCAGCGGCGTCCTCGGCAGCGGCCAGGGCGGCCTGACCCGATGTGCGGGCCGACAGGGCTGAGTTCGCCCTGTCACCGGGCTGGCTTCCCCCACGGCCGCCCGGCCTGCCCCGGCACACCGCTGCCGCGCGCACCACCTTCCGCACCTTCCGCCCGAGACCGCCTCCTGACGGTCCGTCCGCGAACAGGACTCACCATGGCACCGAACCCGGCACCCTCGCACGGCACGCCCCCGCACGGCCCGTCCGCCCATAGCCGCCCCCGCCCCCGCGCCGGGCGGATCAGACGGCCCGCCGCCGCGGCCGCGGCCGGCCTGACCGCGGTGGCCCTGCTGTCCGCCTGCGGCTACGGCTCGCAGGCCGACGGCAAGTCCTCCGACACCAAGGCCGACACCGCGGCCACCGCCGGGGATTCCGGCGCGAAGCTGTCCGCGGACACGGTGAGGATCGGCTACTTCGCCAACCTCACCCACGGCACCCCGCTGGTCGGCCTCCAGGAAGGCATATTCCAGAAGGAGCTCGGCTCCACCCAGGTCAAGACCCAGGTCTTCAACGCCGGACCCGCCGAGATCGAGGCCCTGAACGCCGGCTCCATCGACATCGGCTGGATCGGCCCCTCCCCCGCGATCAACGGCTACACCAAGTCCGACGGCAAGTCCCTGAAGATCATCGGCGGTTCCGCCTCCGGCGGCGTCAAGCTGGTCGCCAACCCGGACAGGATCGCCTCCCTGGACGACCTCAGGGGCAAGAAGATCGCCACGCCCCAGCTCGGCAACACCCAGGACGTCGCCCTGCTCAACTACCTCGCGGGCAAGGGCTACAAGGTCGACGCGGCCTCCGGCGCCGGTGACGTCTCGGTCGTGCGCACCGACAACAAGGTCACCCCCGACGCCTACAAGTCCGGCTCCATCGACGGCGCCTGGGTGCCCGAGCCCACCGCCTCCAAGCTGGTCACGCTCGGCGCGAAGGTCCTGCTCAACGAGAAGGACGTCTGGCCGGACAAGCAGTTCGTGATCACCAACATCATCGTCTCGCAGAAGTTCCTCAAGGAGCACCCGGACGTGGTGGAGGCCGTGCTGCGCGGCTCGGTGAAGACCAACGCCTTCATCAAGGCGAACTCCGACAAGGCCAAGGCCGACGCCAACGAGGCGATCAGGAAGGAGGCCGGCAACTCCCTGGAGCCCGCCGTCCTCGACCCGGCCTGGGCCGACATCGACTTCCTGGACGACCCGCTGGCGAACACCCTCCAGGCCGAGGCCGACCACGCCGTCACCGCCGGGCTCCTCAAGAAGCCGAACCTGAACGGCATCTACGACCTCACCCTGCTGAACAAGGTGCTCGCCGCCCAGGGCCGGCCGGCCGTCGCGGACGCCGGACTCGGCGCCAAGTAGCGCCCGCGGCAAGGCCATTCATACCGGCACCGCCGTTCGCCGCGGCATCGCCGCCAGGCCCGGCGCCGCCGCCCGTCCCGACTCCGCGGTCCGGCCCCCGCCCGCCCGGTCGATCCCCGATCGATGCCCACCGGGACGGGCGGGGCCCGGGCCCCGGCCCAGACCTCTCCCTCCCGCCCGGAGGACCCCATGACCACTCACGCAGGAGGTGCCCGGATGACTCCGGCACTGACCACCTCGGCGGACGCCCCCGGCGCCGACGCCCCCGGCGGCGCGCCCGCCGTCCGGATCTCGCACGTGCACAAGTCCTTCGGCCGACCCGGCGCCCGGACCCACGTCCTGGACGACATCACCCTCGACGTCGCCCCCGGCGAGTTCGTCACCCTGCTCGGCGCCTCCGGCTGCGGAAAGTCCACCCTGCTCAACCTGGTCGCCGGCCTCGACCGGCCCAGCGCCGGCACCATCGAGGTGCCCGGCGGCCGCCCCGCCCTGATGTTCCAGGAACACGCCCTGTTCCCCTGGCTCACCGCCGGCCGGAACATCGAACTCGCCCTCAAGCTGGCCGGCGTCCCCCGCCCCGAGCGCCGCGCCGAGGCCGAGCGCCTCCTCGAACTCGTCCGCCTCGCCGGCGCGTACGGCAAGCGCGTGCACGAGCTGTCCGGCGGCATGCGCCAGCGCGTCGCCATGGCCCGCGCCCTCGCCCAGGGCAGCCAGGTGCTGCTCATGGACGAGCCCTTCGCCGCCCTCGATGCCATCACCCGCGACGTCCTCCACGACGAGATCACCCGCATCTGGGCCGAACGGCAGCTGTCCGTCCTCTTCGTCACCCACAACGTCCGCGAGGCCGTCCGCCTCGCCCAACGGGTCGTCCTGCTCTCCTCCCGCCCCGGCCGGGTCGCCCGCGAGTGGCACATCGACCTGCCGCAGCCGCGCCGCATCGAGTCCGCCGGCGTCGCCGACCTGTCCATCGAGATCACCGAAGAACTGCGTGGGGAGATCCGCCGCCATGGCCAGCACTGACACCACGCTCACCAAGCCCACCGGGAGCGCGAGCGACACCGCCGACGTCGGCGCGGGCCTCGACGCCCTCGACGCCGTCACCACCCAGCGCGGATCCCTCGGCGAGGCGCTGCGCGGCAAGGCCCTGCCGCCGCTGATCGGCGTCCTCGTGGTGCTCGCGCTGTGGCAGGGCGCGTACAGCCTGCAGCTCACGTCCTCGTACAAGCTGCCCAGCCCGGCGGACGTGTGGCGCTCCGCCCAGGACCTCTGGTACCAGGGCACCCTGTTCTCGATCATCTGGACCAGCGTCTGGCGGGGCCTGTCCGGCTTCCTGCTCGCCGTGGTCATCGGCACCCCGATCGGGCTGGTCGTCGCCCGGGTCCGGCCGGTGCGCACCGCGATCGGGCCGGTCCTGCAGGGCCTGCAGTCGCTGCCCTCGGTGGCCTGGGTGCCCGCGGCCGTCATCTGGCTCGGCATCAACGACTCGATGATGTACGCGGTGATCCTGCTGGGTGCCGTCCCGTCGATCGCCAACGGGCTGGTGGCCGGCATCGACCAGGTGCCACCGCTGTTCCTGCGGGCCGGACGCACCCTCGGCGCCACCGGCCTCACCGGGGCGCGCCACGTCCTCATCCCCGCGGCCCTGCCCGGCTACCTGGCCGGCCTCAAGCAGGGGTGGGCGTTCTCCTGGCGCTCCCTGATGGCCGCCGAACTCGTCGCGTCCTCGCCCGACCTGGGCCGGGGACTCGGCCGCTTCCTGGAGGACCAGCGCGAGTTCTCCGACATGTCGGGCGTCCTGCTCGGCATCATCCTCATCCTCTTCGTCGGCATCGCCATCGAGCTGCTGGTGTTCACCCCGGTCGAGCGCCGGGTGCTGCGCAACCGCGGGCTGCTGGCCGCGAGCAAGTGAGGAACCGCTGATGCCCGCCCTCCTCCTGATCGCCCACGGCAGCCGCGACCCGCGCCACGCCGCGACGGTGGCCGCGCTCGTGGAGGAGGTGCGGGCACGGCGGCCCGGCGTCGAGGTCGCCACCGCCTACCTGGACCACTGCGCGCCGCGGATCCCGCAGGTGGTGGGACGGCTGGCGGACGCGGTGGCGGTGCCGCTGCTGCTGAACCGGGCGTTCCACGCCAAGCACGACATCCCGGCCGCGCTGCGTGCCGCCGGCTCCCGGCTGCCGGTCGCGGACGTCCTCGGCCCCTCGCCGCTGCTGCTCGCGGCCCTGGACCGGCGGCTGGCCGAGGCCGGTCTGGCGGTCGGCTCGCCGGCGGTGCGGGCCCGTACCGGGGTCGTGCTGGCGGCGGCCGGCTCCTCCGATCCGGCCGCCGACGCGGCGACCCGCGCGGTCGCCGCGCAGTGGCGGCGCACCCGCGGCTGGGCGGGCGTCGAGGTCGCCTACGCCTCCGCGGCGGGCCCGCGCGTCCCCGACGCGCTCGCCGCCCTGCGCGCCGCCGGCGCCGGGCGCACCGCCGTCGCCCCGTACCTGCTGGCCCCGGGGCTGCTGCCGGACCGCATCGCGGCCGCCGCCGGGGCCGCCGGGGCGGACGTCCTGGCCGGCGTCCTCGGCGCGTGCCCCGAGGTGGCCGCACTGCTCCTGGAACGCCACGCCCAGGCCCTGCGCGCCACCGCAACGGCCCCCGCGCTCACCGCCTGAGCCTCACGAGGCCCTGCGGTGCTGGTACTCGGCGACCGCCGCGGTGATCACACTGAGCGGCACCGGCTCGTCGGCGTCCGCGATGGCGGCCTCGATCCACTCCCGCATGATCGCCGTCGGCTTCAGCCCCCGTTCCCGCGCCCGGCGCCGGACCTCGTCCATCACCGGCTTGGGCAGCCGCAGCGAGGTGGTGATCATCACCGACTCGGCCGCCACCGGTTCCCCCGGCTCGGCGCTCATGATCTCGTCCTCGGTCAGTTCGTGCGTCTCGTAGTACTCGGCAATCGCTTCGAGGTCCGCACCGTCGTCACCGTCCACGAGCAGCAGCGTGATGCACCTGCATTGCACGACTCAAGGCACTGTCGCTCCCCCGGGTGACGGCGCGCAGGGGCTCGCGGGGGCGCGGGCGGCGGCGGGCGCTGGTTCGGCGGCCGTAGCATACGGCGGGGTACGAAGCATTCGGCGCGGCGCGGGGAGGGCATCATGACCAGGGGCCTGGCCCGCTGGATACCGGGGCTGGTCATCGGCACGGCGGTGCTGCACCTGGTGTTCGGGCTGTGGCGGCCCTACGCCTGGGGGGCGATCGTGCGGGACGGGGTGCTGGCCGCGGTGGTCGAGCCGGGTGCGGCCGGGCGCGCGTCCCCCGCTGCCGCGGTCGGGTTCACGCTGGGCGGGGCGGCCGTGGTGGTGCTCGGCCTGCTGGCCCGCCGCAGCCTCCGGGCCACCGGTGAACTGCCCGCCCTGATCGGCTGGTCGCTGATCGCGGTCGGCCTGCCGGTGTGCGTCGTCTGCTTTCCCGGCAACGGCGGCTGGATGCTGCTGGTGATCGGTGTGCTGGCCCTGGTGGCGGCCCGGAAACCGGGCCGCCACTGAGTGCGGGCCTACCGGGGTCGTCAGACCGGCAGGTTCCACTTCTGGTTGTCGGCGCCGTTGCAGTCCCAGATGCCCAGCTGGTTGCCGTTGGCGGTGGAGAAGCCGAGGTCGTCCAGGCAGCGGCCGGACTGCGGGTTCAGCAGCGAGCCGTCACCGCGGGCCTGCCACTGCTGGGCGCCGGTGCCGTTGCAGTCGTAGATCTGCACCTTGGTGCCGTTCCCGGTGTTGCCACCGGAGACGTCCAGGCACTTGCCGAGCGCGCGGATGGTGCCGTCGACGCCGATCCGCCACTTCTGCGCGACCGTGCCGTTGCAGTCGTAGATCTGGACGGGGGTGCCGTTGCCGATGTTGGCGCCCTTCACGTCGACGCACTTGCTCGCGTAGCCGGAGATCTGGCCGGTCGGGCCGGCCGGCGGGGTGGCGCCGAGGATAATGCGCGGGAACTGGACGGCGTCGCCGATGCCGCAGGCGGCGGAGGCGCTGCCGTCGCCGATCGCCAGGCCGCCGATGGCGGGGCGGGAGAACTGCACGGTGTGGGTGGAGTTCCAGTAGAGGCAGTTGGCGGTGACGGACCAGGTCTGCATCGGGTCGAGGCCGCTGCAGCTGCCGACGGCGTTCCAGGCGGAGGCCCAGGCGGAGCAGGCGGGGGCGGCCTGGGCGGCGGTGGCCGGTGCGGCCAGGGAGGCGGCCCCGGCGAGCAGGGCGGTGGTCAGCAGGGCGGAGGTGCGGCGCATGGGAAAGTCGTCCTTCCGGATCGAGGGGTGGGAACGCCAACTCGTCTTCCAGGGCGTCATGGTGACGATCCGTCGGATCGCTGGCGCGAGGTCGGGCCGGGGCGGCCGTCAGACCGGGAGGTTCCACTTCTGGTTGTCGGCGCCGTTGCAGTCCCAGATGCCCAGCTGGTTGCCGTTGGTGGTGGAGAAGCCGAGGTCGTCCAGGCAGCGGCCGGACTGCGGGTTCAGCAGCGAGCCGTCACCGCGGGCCTGCCACTGCTGGGCGCCGGTGCCGTTGCAGTCGTAGATCTGCACCAGGGTGGCGTTGCCGGTGTTGCCACCGGAGACGTCCAGGCACTTGCCGAAGGCACGGATGGTGCCGTCGGTGCCGATCTTCCACTGCTGGTTGGCGTTGCCGAGGCAGTCCCAGATCTGGACGGGGGTGCCGTTGGAGTTGATGCCGCCGCGCACGTCCACGCACTTGCTCGCGTAGCCGGAGATCTGGCCGGTCGGGCCCGCCGGGACGGCGGGCCCGGAGACGATCCAGCCGGAGGTCGGCATCGCCGGCCACATGCACACCGCGGTGGCGGTGCCGTTGCCGGTGGCCCAGGCACCGTACGCCGCCGAGAAGACGGGGAACCCGTTGGCGCCGATGCTCTGGCAGCTGCCGGCGACGCGCCAGGTCTGGTTCGGGTCCAGGCCCGAGCAGGTGCCGACGAAGCCGTTGCCGCCTCTGCCGACGGAACAGCTCGCGGCGGCCAGGGCGTTGGCGCCCGCCGCGGTCTGAGAACTCTGGGAGATCTGGGAGCCCTGGGTGGCCTGCTCGGCGGCGTTGGCGGCCGGCGCGGTGAGTGCGGCGGCTCCGGCCAGCAGGGCGGTGGCGAACACGGCTGCGATACGGCGCATGGAAGGTCCTTCCGGGTCGTGGGATCACGTCGACCCACCGTCGGCGCGACCGTGGTGACGGTGCGTCGGATGTGTGGGCCGCGTGAAAGACTCGGGGGTGCGCGGTCGGCCGTCAACCGGCAGGTCACCGGCAGCTGCCGGGCGTGGGCGCCCTGATCAGGGCCGTCGCTCCGAGCGGCAGTTTCGCCGGGCCTGTTCGACTCCCCGCCGCCGGACAACCGAACAGGCCCGGAGAGCCGGACGGGCCCGCAGAACCGAAACAGGCCCGGAAAGCCGGACGGGCCCCGCACGCCCCCCTGTCGTGGGGAGGTGCGGGGCCCGTTCGGTGCGGGTCGGACGGCCGTCAGTCGGCCTTGCGGCGCTGGCGGCCGGTGCCGTAGTTGGAGCCGGACTTGGAGCCGCTGCCGGGCTTGGCCCGGCCCGAGGAGCGGCCGATGAAGCCGGCCGCCTGCGGGCGCTCGCCCTGGGCGGCGCCGCCCATGCGCTGCTTGGGGCGGGGGCGGCGCGGGTTGCCGTTCATGTCGACGTCGGTGGGCAGCCCGGAGCGCTTGCCGGAGCGGCGGCGCGGGGAGCCGGACTTGGCCCCGGCGGGCTTGTCGGCGCCGGCCTGGGCCGCGGCGCCGGAGGCGGCCTGGTCCGCGGGGACCGGCACGGCCAGCGTCACCGGGACGCCGCTGGGCGTGCGGGCGCCGGTGATCCGGGCCAGGTCGGCGTCGCCCGGGCGGATCTTGGTGACGGTCGGGCGGATGCCGGCCACCGTCATCAGCCGGTTGACCTCGCGGCGCTGCTCGGGCAGCACCAGGGTGACGACCGTCCCGGACTCGCCGGCGCGGGCGGTGCGGCCGCCGCGGTGCAGGTAGTCCTTGTGGTCGACCGGCGGGTCGACGTTGACGACCAGGTCCAGGCCGTCGATGTGGATGCCGCGGGCGGCGACGTTGGTGGCGATCAGCGCGGTGACGTGGCTGTCCCGGAACTGGTCGAGGACCCGGTTGCGCTGCGGCTGGGACTTGCCGCCGTGCAGGGCGGCGGCCTTCACGCCGTTGGCGAGCAGCTGCTTGGCCAGCCGGTCGGCGCCGTGCTTGGTGTGCACGAACATGATGACGCGGCCGTCGCGGGAGGCGATGTGCGCGGTGGCGGAGGCCTTGTCGGCGGGCTCCAGCTGGAGCACGTGGTGGTCCATGGTGGTGACCGCGCCGGCCGAGGGGTCGACGGAGTGGGTGACCGGGTCGGTCAGGAAGCGCTTGACCAGCCGGTCGACGTTGCGGTCCAGGGTGGCGGAGAACAGCATCCGCTGCCCGCCCTCGGCGACCTGCTCCAGCAGCTTGCTGACCTGCGGCAGGAAGCCCATGTCGGCCATCTGGTCGGCCTCGTCGAGGACCGTGATCGCGACGTCGGAGAGCTTGACGTCACCGCGCCCGATCAGGTCGTCCAGCCGGCCGGGGGTGGCCACCAGCACCTCGGTGCCGCGGCGCACCGCGTTGGACTGCCGCCCGATCGACATGCCGCCGACGACGGTGGTGATCCGCAGGTTGACGGCGGTGGCGTACGGGGTGAGCGCCTCGGTGACCTGCTGGGCCAGCTCGCGGGTGGGCACCAGGACGAGCGCCAGCGGGTGCCGGGAGTCGGCGCGGCGCCCGGCGGTACGGGCGAGCAGCGGCAGGCCGAAGGCCAGGGTCTTGCCGGAGCCGGTGCGGCCGCGGCCGAGCACGTCGCGCCCGGCGATCGAGTCGGGCAGCGTGGCGGCCTGGATCGGGAAGGGCTCGGTGACGCCCTGGCGGGTGAGCGCGGAGAGGAGCGCCTTGGGCAGTTCCAGCTCGGCGAAGGACGCCGCCGGGGGCCGGGCCGGGGTTCCCTGGACCACGGTGAAGTCGGTGGCCTCGGGGGCGGCGGCGGGGCGGTTCTGCCGGGGGGCGCCGGCGCGGCTGCGCGGCTTGCGCCGACCGTCGCCGGAGGCGGTGCCGGCGGTGCGGCGGGCCTGGTCGGACTTGCGGGGGCCGCGGTCGCGCGGCGGGCGGGCAGGGGTGGTCACGGGATCTCCATCCATCGGTCTACAGCCCGGTTCGCGGGCTGGGTCGGCCGTCGGAAGGGAGAGTGCGCCGCCCCGGCCGTACGGCGGCATGAGCGGGGGCCCGCACCATGGGTGCGGGCCCCGCTTCGCGATGATCGCGAGTCAGCGTGGAGCTGACGTCAGCCGATGATCTGGATGTTCTCGGCCTGCGGGCCCTTCTGGCCCTGGGTGACGTCGAACTCGACCTTCTGGCCCTCGAACAGCTCACGGAAGCCCTGAGCCACGATGTTCGAGTAGTGGGCGAACACGTCGGCGCCGCCACCATCCTGCTCGATGAAGCCGAAGCCCTTTTCGCTGTTGAACCACTTCACGGTGCCGGTAGCCATAACCGTCTCCTCTAACTGGGGCATCAGGGACCCACACCTCGTGGATCCCCAAGTAGCCGCGATCCCCATCCGGAGACTGAAACACCGGACAAAACAAATGCGCCTGTCGGTTGGAACCAGCAGGCGCACACCACGTTCATGGGAACCAAAACTGCAACTGCTTCGACTGTAGCACGGTGGAACCGGGGTTGACCGGGGATTTTCTGCCCGGGAGATCACGTTTGGCGGCCCCGGGAAGGGGGCAGGCGGCGCCCCGCCGAAGCGGGACGCCGCCTGCCCCTTACCGATCCGTCCGGGTCAGCTCCGGCCGGCCGGCTCCGGCACGCCGTGGGCGTCGGCCAGCGGGGTCGGGCCGTGGCCGTGGCCGTGGCCCGGGCTGTCCGCGCGGCCGGGCCACCAGGCGCGGTGACCGAGCAGCGCGGTGAGCGCAGGTGTGAAGAACATCGCCATCACGAAGGCCGCCAGCACGATGCCGAAGGCCAGCGAGAAGCCGAGCTCCATGAAGAGCACGTTGCCCGCGAACATGAAGGTCGCGAAGGACGCCGCCAGGATGAAGCCGGCCGCCGCGACGGTCGGGCCGCCGTGCTTGACGGCCTCGCGGGCCGCGTCGCGCGGGTTGCGGCCCTCACGGGCCTCCTCGCGGAGGCGGGCGATGATCAGGATGTTGTAGTCCGTGCCGATCGCCACCACGAAGAGGTAGATGAAGATCGGCAGCATGAACATCAGGCCGGGCTCGCCCTTGACGTTCTGGAACAGCAGGGTGGTGGCGCCGAGGGTCGCACCGAAGCCGAGGCCGACGGAGGCCATCAGGTACCAGGGGGCGACCACGCTGCGCAGCTGGAGGCCCAGGATGAGCATGATGAGCACGGCCGCGATCGGGAAGACCAGCGTGTAGTCGTGCACCATCGCGGTGTTGATGTCCTTGTACACCGCGGTGACGCCGCCGACCAGCGCCTTGCTGCCGGACGGGGCCGACGCGTGGGCGGTGTCCCTGACCTTCTCGATGGTGTCGATGGCCTTGTTGGAGGCCGGCACGTCCTTGAGCAGGACGGTGAAGTCACCGGTGGCACCGTCGGCGCTGATCGTCTTGGCCTCGGCGCTCGGCGCGACCACGCTGGCCACCCCGGGGACGCCCTGGAGCTTGTCGGCGAAGTCCTTGATCGCCGCGTCGCCGAGCTTGGCTCCGCCGCTGCTGGTCAGGAAGACGTGGCTGGGGTCGGCGGCGCCGGCCGAGAAGGCCGACATCAGCTTCTCCTCGACGACGATCGACTCCTTGCCCTTGGGCATCGAGCTGCCGGCCAGGTCGTAGGTGCCGTTGTAGTTCACGCCGGCCAGGGCAAGCACCAGCAGGACGCCGCCGGAGACCAGGGCGACCAGGCCGGGCTTCTTGCCGGTCATCCGGCCCAGCGCGGCGAAGCGGGCGTTCGACGGCTCCTGCATCCACTTCTTGCCGGGCCAGAACACGCCCTTGGACGGGATGACGGCGAGCACGGCGGGGGCCAGGGTCAGCGAGACCAGGGCGGTCGCGATGACGGCGATGGCCAGTGCCGGGCCGAGCGCGGTGAACATGCCCAGGCTGGAGAGGACCAGGACGGCGAAGGCGACGGCGACGGCACCGGCGGCGGAGGCGATCGCCTCGCCGACCCGGCCGACGGCGTTGGCGACGGCCGTCTTGCGGTCCTCGCCCAGGCGCAGCCGCTCGCGGTAGCGGAACGCCAGGAAGAGGAAGTAGTCGGTGCCGACGCCGAGGACCACGATGATCAGGATCGCCGAGGTCATCGGGGAGGACTTGAGGTCGAACATCTTGATCGCGTCGGCGATCAGGCCGTTGGCCACCGGCATCGCGATGGCCAGCGAGAGTATGACCGGCAGGATGCCGGCCAGGATGCTGCGGAAGATGATGCCGACGATCAGGATGACCAGCAGCAGGCTGCCGAACATGACGATGGCGTCGGTGGCGCCGGAGGCGTCCTGCTGGTCCAGGGCGCTCGCGGCCCCGCCGCCGACCTGGAACTTCAGGCCGGAGCCGTCGGCGAGCTTGGTGCCCTCGCTGCGCAGCTTCTTCGCGGCTTCGGTGTACTCCTCGCTCTGCATCTTGGTCTTGTCGATGGCGACCATGGACAGCGCGTACTTGCCGTCCTTGGACATCGAGGTCTTGGGGTCGACGGGCACGACCGTCTCGACGGCGGGGATGTGCGCGTCGGTGAGGCCCTTGACGACCTTGTCCATCGTGGCCTGGTCGGCGCCGTTCAGCGCCTGGCCGTCGTTGCGCTCGAAGAGCAGCAGCGCGGCCGGGGTGAAGCTCGACGGGAAGGCCTCTCCTTGGAGCTGCGCCGCCTGGATGGACTCGTAGTGCTTGGGCAGGAACGCGGACTCGTCCGTCTGCGAGGTGACCTTCGGCGCCGTCATGACGATGGCGAGCATCGCGACGACCCATGCGGCGATCACCCACCACGCACGGCGAACGACGAATTGTCCTAGTCGGTGGAACATGCTCGTGATGCCTCCTGGGCATGGTTCACCGCAGCCCTCGGGGGACGGGTTTCGGGGCGACGGCAAGGCCGGCTCGGGAACGCCCGCGGGCGCTCACTTGCCGGTCGGCAGGTAAGTGGATCTGGGGCATCATCCTACGAGCACTTGCTTGCCGCCCGGCAAGGAGCCCCCGCGTGTTTCAACCCCCGTCGGGCCGCCACGAAGCGGCCCCGGCCCAGTTTCTCCCGGGCGCGGGCCCGTTGACCTCGTACTGCGGGTGGAGACTTCTCCCCCTCAGGGTGGAGGTGGATCCCCTACCCCCCAGGAGGAGATCTCGGGGTCGGGGGGTAGGGAAAACCCCACCCGGCCCCCGAGGAGAGCACCAGGAAGAGGCCACCCGCCAGCCGGATTAACCGTCAACCCCCGCTTCCCTACTGTCGATCGGGACGCCGGACCGCAGTCGGCGCACCGCGATCGGCGGCTCCCGCGACCCGGGGCCGCCGCCGCTCCCGTCCGGCGACGACCGCCGAATCTCCCAGGGGGGAAGAACCACCGTGAAGCCCGTGAAGCCCAGACTCGGCCTGGCGGCGGCGATGGGCGCCTGGAGCGCCCGGCACCGCAGGACGGCCGTGTTCGGCTGGCTGCTGTTCGTCGTCCTGACCGCCGTCCTCGGCGGCCTGCACGGCAGCACCAGGATCACCGAAGCCGAGCAGGTCCCCGGGCAGGTCTCCCGGGCCGCGCGGATCCTCGACGAGGCCGGCCTGAAGAGCCCGGCCGGCGAGACCGTGCTGGTCCAGAGTGCCACCCGCAGCGCCGACGACCCGGAGTTCCGCGCCGCCGTCGCCCAGGTGGTCGCCGCCGTCAACGGCACCGGCGAGGCCGCCGAGGTCCACTCGCCGTACGACACCAAGGCGGTCTCCGCCGACGGCCACTCCGCGCTGGTGACGCTGACCCTCAAGGGCGACGCCACCGAGGCCGTGGACCACGTCCAGCCGGTACTGGACGCGGTGGCCGGCGTGCAGAAGCGGAACCCCGACCTGACCGTGGTCCAGCTCGGCGACGCCAGCTCCGGCAAGTGGGTGCAGGACCAGCTCACCAACGACTTCGCCCGCGCCGAGTGGACGGCCGTGCCGCTCGCCCTCGGCATCCTGCTGGTCGCCTTCGGCGCGCTGGTCGCCGCCGTGCTGCCGGTGGTGCTGGCACTCACCGCCTTCGTCGCCGCCGCCGGGCTGGTCGCGCTCGGCAGCGGGTTCCTGCACACCAGCGGCGACGCCAGCTCGGTGATGCTGCTGGTCGGCCTCGCCGTCGGCGTCGACTACTGCCTGTTCTACCTGCGCCGCGAACGCGAGGAGCGGGCCGCCGGGCGCGACGCCGCCACCGCGCTGGCCGTGGCCGCCGCCACCAGCGGCCGGGCGGTGCTGGTCTCCGGCATCACCGTGGTCGTCGCCATGGCCGGCATGTTCCTCACCGGGATCTCCACCTTCAAGGCGATGGCCTTCGCCACCATCGTGGTCGTGATCACCGCCGTGCTCGGCTCGCTCACCGTGCTGCCCGCGCTGCTGTCGCTGCTCGGCGACCGGGTCGAGAAGGGCCGGATCCCGTTCCTCGCCAAGCTGCGCCGCCCGGACACCGGACAGGACGGCGGACGGTTCTGGAACGCGGTGCTGACCCCGGTGCTGCGCCGCCCGCTGGCCGCCACCGTGCTCGCCTGCGCCTTCCTGCTGGCCCTGGCCGCACCGCTGCTCACCATGCACACCGCCAAGCTGACCTTCCAGCAGCAGCTGCCCAGGGGCAACGCCCTGGTCGCCGCCTCGCAGAAGATCGAGGCCGCCTTCCCCGGCAGCCCCGCCCCCGCCACCGTGGTGATCAGGGCCGCCGACATCGACTCCCCCGCGATGACCGCCGCGATCGCCGAGCTCCAGGCCAGGGCGCTGGCCGGCGGGCGGATGCACGGCCCGGTGGAGGTCGCCGTGCACGCCGACCGGAACGTGGCCGTCGTCACCATCCCGCTCAACGGCAGCGGCAACGACGCCACCAGCAACGACGCCCTGAAGAGCCTGCGCGAGGACCTGCTGCCCGCCACCGTGCTCAAGGTGCCCGGCAGCGAGGCGCCGGTCACCGGCCAGACCGCCGCCTCGTACGACTTCAACCGGAAGATGACCGGCTCGATGCCGCTGGTCTTCGCCTTCGTCGTCGCCTTCGCCTTCCTGCTGATGCTCACCTCGTTCCGCTCCCCAGTCGTCGCGGCCACCGCCGTGGTGCTCAACCTGCTCTCGGTGGGCGCCGCGTACGGCGTGCTGACGCTGGTCTTCCAGCACGGCATGGGCGCCTCGCTGCTGGGCACCGCCGGGGTCGGCGCGGTGGAGTCCTGGGTGCCGCTGTTCCTCTTCGTGATCCTCTTCGGGCTCTCGATGGACTACCACGTGTTCGTGGTCTCCCGGATCAAGGAGGGCCGTGACCGCGGCCTGCCGACCCGGGCCGCCGTCGCCCACGGCATCCGCTCCACGGCCGGGGTGGTCACCAGCGCCGCGGTGATCATGGTGGGGGTGTTCTCGGTCTTCGGCTCACTGTCCATGCAGGTGATGAAGCAGATGGGCGTGGGCCTGGCGGTCGCGGTGCTGATCGACGCCACGGTGATCCGCGCGGTGCTGCTGCCCTCGGTGATGACGCTGCTGGGCGAGCGCAACTGGTACCTGCCGCGCTGGCTGCACTGGCTGCCGGACCTCTCGCACGGCGAGTCCGTCCCGCCGCTCGGCGCCGACGGGGCCGCGCCGCCCGCCCGGCCGGCCGCCGCGGCGACGGAGGGGGCGCGCCACCGCCGGGCCGGGGTCTGAGCCCCCCGCCGGAACGCCCCGACGCCGGGTCCCGCAACGCGCGGGGCCCGGCGTCCGTGCGTCATGATGATCACCGTCCGGGATCCTCCGGACGAACGTCGGCGGAACGGAACCAGTCATGATCCCCTTCGACGAGGGCCGCGCCCGGCTGCTGCTCGCCCAGGCCTGCGAGTCGGCCGGACTGGCCGCCCCCGACGGGGCCACGCTGCTCGCCCTCGGCGAGAACGCCGTCTTCGACCTCGGCGTCCCGGCCGTGGTCGCCAAGGTCGGCCGCGGCCCCGAGCTGTACGACCGGGCGCACCGCGAGCTGGCCCTCGCCCACTGGCTGGCCGGGCAGGACGTGCCGGTGGTCCGCCCGTACGACGCGGTGGCGCCCGAGCCGCAGCTCGCCGACGGCCACCCGGTCACCTTCTGGCACCGGCTCGCGCCCGCCGTCCGGCCCGCCCGCCCGGTCGACCTCGCCCCGCTGCTGCGCGTCCTGCACCGGCTGCCGCTGCCGCCCTTCACGCTCGGCCGGCGCGACCTGCTGGCCCCGGTCGAACGCTGGCTGGCCTCCGCCGAGGGCCACGTCGACCCGGCGGACGTCGCCTTCCTGCGCCACCGCCGGGACGCCTTCGAGGCCGCCCTGCCGGACCTCGTCCCGCAGCTGCACCCCGGGGTGATCCACGGCGACGCGCTGCCGCGCAACGTCCACATCGGCCCCGAAGGCCCGGTGCTGCTCGACCTGGAGTTCATGGCGAACGACCTGCGCGAGCACGACCTGGTGGTCCTCGCGCTCAGCCAGGACCGGTACGGCGTGCCCGCCGAGGAGTACCGGGCGTTCACCGAGGCGTACGGCTGGGACGTGCGCGAGTGGCCCGGCTTCACGGTGCTGCGCGGCGCCCGGGAGACCGCCAGCGCCTCCTGGGTGGCGCAGCAGGCGGCCAGCAACCCGGCCGCGCTGAAGGAGTTCCGGCGCCGGGTGGACTCGCTGCGGGACGGGGCCACGGAGGTGCGCTGGTACCCGTTCTGACGGCCCTCCCGTTACCCGTGGCGGGGCGGCTCTGCCAGCGGGGCGGGTGTGAGAAGACTCTTACGGCGGTTCGGTCCGGTCAGCAACCGAGGAACGTACGATCGGCGTCCTATCGGACAGTCGTCCTGACCCGAGAGATCGGCACCGTACTCGCACCTCAGGAGCCGCCGCCATGCACCGGACCGCCCGCCGCCGCCCCTTCGCCCCGACCCGACCGTCCCGCTCCCGGCGCCGGCTGCTGGCGGGCTGTGTGGTGGTGGCCGCCGCCCTGGGGCTGGCCGCGTGCGGGACGGCCGGCAGGGCGCCCCAGGCGGCGCCGAGCGCGGCCGCGGCCGGGACGCCGTCCCCGGACGCCGCCCGGCCGAGCGGGACGGCGGCGACCACCATCGCGCCGGCACCCGGCTCGGACGCCGCGCCGCCGGTCTCCCCCGCGGCCCCCTCCGCGCCCGCCGCCGCCCCGTCGGCGCCGGCGAAGCCGAACCCGCCCGCGGCCACGGGCTCCCCGGTGTCCACCGCGCCCGCCACGCCGGCCGCCACCCCGACCGCACCGGCCGCCGACCCGTCCTCGCCCGCCGCGCCGCCCCCGCACACCGGGGCGGGCACCGTGATCGGCTCCACCGCCTCCGGCGGCCGCACCGTGGCGCTCACCTTCGACGACGGCCCCGGCCCGGCCACCGGCCAGATCCTCGACCTGCTGGCCCAGTACCACGTCAAGGCCACCTTCTGCGAGATCGGCCAGAACGCCGCCGCCAACCCGGCCATGGTCAAGCGCGTCCTGGCCGCCGGGCACCGGCTCTGCGACCACAGCGTCCACCACCCGCAGCCGTTCGCGAAGCTCCCGCACGACAAGGCCGTGCACGAGATCACCGCCGCCCGGGACATGATCGTCCAGGCGGGCGGCCCCGGCACCGAGGTCGGCTGGTTCCGCGCCCCGGGCGGCGGCTTCAACACCGACAACGAGCAGATCACCGCGAGCCTGGGGATGTCCTCGCTCGGCTGGTCCGTCGACCCGCGCGACTGGGCGCGGCCGGGGACGCCGGCGATCGTCTCGGCCGTGCAGAAGCAGCTCAAGCCCGGCGGCGTCATCCTGATGCACGACGGGGGCGGCGACCGCGGCCAGACCGTGGCCGCGCTCAAGCAGCTGCTGCCCTGGCTGGTCGCCCAGGGCTACACCTTCGACTTCCCGGCCGCGTAGGGCCGCCGGGGCCCGCCACCGCGGGATGTTTCCCCCTCGTTCACCGGCCGGACGGCGGCCCCCACACCGCCCGCCCCGGCCGCCGCACTAGCCTCCCGGCATGACTGCCGGCGCTCCGTCGAGCTCCCGACTCCCTTACCTCGAACGGCGCCTGGGCTTCGGACGGGCGCTCGCGGCGCTGCTCCTGCTGGCGCTGTGCGCGATGGCCGGCCGGCTGTTCGCGGCCGGGGTGGTCGCCTACCGCGACCCGGAGACCTGCTCGCCGCTCTGCCTCGGCTCGCCCTACACCCAGGCGTACTGGGCCGGCGCCGCGCTGTGCTGGCTGACGGGCATGGTCGGCGCGGCGATGGTGGGCCGCTCCCCCGGCGCCGGCGCCCCGAACCGGCTGCCCGCCGGCGGGGTCCTGCTCCTCGCCATCCTGGCCGGGGCGCTCGGCGCGGTCTACGGGCCCGGCGGGCCGTACCGGGCCGCGCTGCCCGCCGTCGGGCTCCTGGCGGCGCTCACCCTGATCCTGGTCACCCTGTCCGAGTCCCGGCTCCGGGCGCAGTACCGCACGTACCGGGCCGCCCGGACGACCGCCGACCGGCTCGCCGCGCACGGGGTGAGCACCACCGGCACCGTCACCGCCGTCCAGCCCGGTGAGCCGACGGGCTTCGCCCAGCCGCAGTTCCGGCTCACCGTCGGCTACGCGGCCCCCGACGGCGTCGCCCGCAGCCTGGTCTGCGTGGTCCGCGTCCAGGCCTACCTCGCGCCCCGGGTCGGGCAGTTGATGACCGTCCGCTACGACCCGCTGGCGCCGGACACCGCCGAGGCCGCCATCGTGGCCCCGCCCGAGGGGGTCTGACGCCGCAGGCGGGCCCGGGGCCCGGGCCCGGCGCGGTGGAAGCCCGGCTCGGCGACCATCGGGCCGGACCGGTGCTCGACCTCGGCGGCGAGCGCGAGGAAGCCGGGCAGGTCCGCGGGGCGGGCGGGGCGTACCGCGCGGACGTCCGTCACCGGGCGGGCCAGCGCGGGTCGACCACCGCCTGCGGGTCCTTGCCGCGGCGCAGCCAGGCCTGGAGGCCCTCGGCCCACTGCCGGTACCAGTCGATCTGCCTCCGGTGCAGCTCGGCCGGGTCCAGCGCGCCGACCTCGTTCGGGTAGCGGCCGGCCAGCGCGACGGCGACCCGGACGGCGGCCAGCGCGTCGCTGCCCGCCTCGTGGGCGTCCGTCAGCTCCACCCCGTACAGCTCGCAGACCCGCTGCAGGGTGCGCGAGCCCTTGCGGTACTTGTCCACGGCGCGGTCGATCACCAGCGCGTCCAGCACCGGCCCGACGGGGCGGCCCAGGCGCTCGGCGAGCGTCGCCAGCCCGTGCCGGCGCAGCTCGGCGTCGAGCAGCGACAGGTCGAACGGCGCGTTGAACGCCACCACCGGCCGCCCGTCGGCGATCCGCTCGCACAGCGCGGCGGCTATCTCCTCCACCGCCTCCTTCGCCGGTCTGCCCTTGCTCCGCGCCACCTCGTCCCCGATCCCGTGGATCGCCTCCGCCTCGGCGGGTATCGGCACCCCGGGGTCGAGCAGCCAGTGCGCGGCGCCCACCAGGGCGGCCCCGACGGTGTCCACGAGCGCGGCCGTGACGATGCGGTCCACGGCCGGGTCGGTGCCCGTGGTCTCCAGGTCGAAGCCGACCAGTGGCTGCTGCCACCAGCTCATCAGGTGTGTCCTTCCGTCCTGCCTCTCGAAACAGCCCCTATCATCACCCGCCCCACCGACAGCCCGACCCACGGGGAGCCCGATCATGGACCCGTCCGCCCTACGCTGTTCCTCGGACCTGAGCGAAGGAGCCGACCATGAGCACCGCCCCGAACCTGCCCGTACCCCCGCGCCGAGCTGACAGCGTCCACCCGCTGCGGACGATCAGGGAGATCCGTGGATCGCTGCCCGCGGACCAGGTCAAGCACTTCGATGCCGAGCTCGCCGACACCGACATCGACGCGCTGCCGGCGATACTGCACCGCTGGGCGACACTGGGGACCGACGGTTTCGTCGACTGGCTCCTGTCGACGCCCTTCGAAGGGGTGGAGTTCGGGGCGCGCTCCTACGACGACCCGGCGGGCTCCGAGTGATCTACCTGCTGGACACCAACGTGGTCGCCGAGCTCACCACGCGACCCAAGCCGGCGCCCGCTGTCACCGACTGGGCGCGTTCCGTCCCGGCCACCTCACACCGTCTCAGCGTCATCACCGTCGCGGAGGTCCAGGCAGGCGTCGATGCCACGCCCGATCCACTGCGCCGGGCCGTGCTTGAGCGGGTCCTCGACGGCGTGCGAGCCGAGTATCAGGGCCGGATCGCCGACATCGGCGAACGGGAGGCCGCCGCGTACCTCGCCGTCCACCGCCGGCTCAAGAGCGCGGGGACGAGCATCGACCCGCCCGATGCGCTGATCGCGGCCACGGCCATCGCGAACGGGTGGACGCTCGTCAGTCGTAACGTCAAGCACCTGGCGCGGACCGGGGCGGCCGTCCTGAATCCGTGGGAGTACTGAGAGTCCCTTCCGGCTCGTCGTAGCGGCCGAGGCGTTCGAGGTCGGCGCGCATGACCCGGGCCCGCAGTTCGGCGACGGGTTCGAGGTCCTCGGGTGTGGCGGGGCGCAGGCTCCAGTCTGGTTCGCTGTTCACGGCCGCAGTCTGGCAGCGGCGCGACCGCCCCGACCAGCGCCTTTTCGAGGGCGCGCGGCTCAGGAGACGGGCCGGGAGTCGGCCCAGACGCCCTCGAACTCCTCGCGGTAGACCTCCAGCAGTCCGGGTTCGGTGCCGCCAGGCTGCTGGCCGGCGCCGCCGCGCAGCACCAGGGCCGGGGACTCCATGCCGCGGGCGCGGCGCAGGTAGGGCTGGACGACGCCGAGGTCGCGGCCCTGCCGTCGGCCGCCGGCCTGGCCGGCGGTGCGGGGGCCCTCGACGAGGTAGGCGGTGAAGCGCGGGGTCTCGTCGAAGACCCGGATCTCGAAGCCGCCCTGGTCCCGCAGCCGGGCCCGCACCCGCCGCACGTGCATGATGTTCATCTCGATGGAGCGGGACAACTCGCTGCGCCCGAGACCGAGTTCGCGTTCGCGGCGGCGCACCGCGCTGCTCGCCGGGTTGAGGAAGAGCAGCCGCACCCGGCAGCCCTCGCCGGCCAGGCGCACCAGGCGCTTGCCGGTGTAGTTCTGGCAGAGCATGCCGAGGCCGATGCCGAGCGCGTCCAGGCGCCGGGCGCCGTCCAGCAGGTCCTCGACGGGCAGGTCGCGCTGGAGCCGGACCCGGTCGGCGTGCACGGCGACGACGTCGGCGTACCGGCCGGCCACCAGGGACTCGACCACGTCGGCGGGCACCCCGCCGGCGCCGCCGTCCAGCACGGCCAGCAGCCGGGCGGCGGCCCGTTCGGTCTGGGCGAGCACGGTCTGGGTGAGCACCCGGTTGCGGGAGACCACGTGCCGGGCCACCTCCAGCTCGTCCAGCGCCAGTTCGATCTCGCGCCGGTCGGCCAGGTACGGCTCGAAGCAGGGCCAGTGCTGCACCATCAGTTCGCGCAGCTGGGGCAGGGTGAGGAAGACCAGCGGGTCGTCGTCGGCCGGGTCGAGGAGGTAGCCCTTGCGGCGGCTGACCTCGCGGACGGCTCCGGCCCGGTGCGCCCATTCCTCGCCGGCCGGCCCGGCGGCGGCGGTGACCCAGTCCTCGCCGTGGGCGGGGGCGTAGATCGGGTGCAGCACCTCGTCGACCAGGGCGCGCAGCCGCTGTTCGACGAGGTTGAGCCAGACGTAGGCGCGGCCGGACAGCCGGACCCGCTGGTAGGCGTCCTCCCATTCGCCGGCCGACCAGGCCAGGGCGGGCACCTCGATCGGGCCGCCCTGGGCGGGCACCAGGGCCCGGCCGGTCAGGGTGGGGCGCATGACGACCGTGGGCGCCTCGCTGCGGGCCGCGCCCCGGCCGGGGCCGTCGGCGGGGAACACCATGCGCCACCTCGTCTGGTCTGCTGCGGCCGACCCCCGCGGGCGCGGGGGCCGCTGACTCCCTGTGACTTCCTGGAGGCCCGCCCACGCGGCCGGACGATCAAGGGTACTGCCCGTCGCGAGCCGTTCGCAGCCGGATGCCCGGGGGCTCCCCCGCACCACCGGTCGCACTCTTCACACGAATGCCCGGTGGGCGCTCGTTCGGCCCAACCCGGGCCGGATGTCCCGGCCGCCGGGGACGGGCTCGGGGAGTATGCGCTGTGCCGCCCGTCGCGGCCGCTGTGCCGTGCGTCACGGCGCCCGGTCGCGCACATGCCCGGCCGCCCGGCCGGGAAGAGAGCGTCCGGTCCGGGCAGGCGATCCGGATCACCCTCGGATCACGTGCCAGTTTCCGTCGCCAGGAAGGAAGTTGAGGAGTCATGCAGGTCTGGCCCGGTACGCCCTACCCGCTCGGCGCCACCTACGACGGGGCCGGCACCAACTTCGCGGTGTTCTCCGAGAGCGCCGACCGGATCGAGCTGTGCCTGATCGCCGAGGACGGCTCCGAGACGGCCGTCGAACTGCGCGAGACGGACGCCTTCGTGCGGCACGCCTACCTCCCGGGCGTCCAGCCCGGCCAGCGCTACGGCTTCCGCGTGCACGGTCCGTACAACCCGGGCCTGGGCCAGCGGCACAACAGCGCCAAGCTGCTCCTGGACCCGTACGCCAAGGCGATGAGCGGGCACGTCGACTGGGACGAGTCGGTCTACGGCTACCACTTCGGCGCCCCCGAGCGCCGCAACGACCTGGACTCCGCCCCGCACACGATGCACTCGGTGGTCATCAACCCGTACTTCGACTGGGGCACCGACCGCCCGCCGCGCACCGACTACCACCGCACCGTCATCTACGAGGCCCACGTCAAGGGCCTCACCCGGCTGCACCCGGGCATCCCCGAGGAGATCCGCGGGACGTACGCGGGCCTGGCCCACCCGGCGGTGATCGAGCACCTGGCCAAGCTCGGCGTCACCGCGATCGAGCTGATGCCGGTGCACCAGTTCGTCCGTGACCACCGGCTGCGGGACCTCGGCCTGGCCAACTACTGGGGCTACAACACCGTCGGCTTCTTCGCCCCGCACTCCTCCTACTCCTCCACCGGCGACCGCGGCCAGCAGGTGCAGGAGTTCAAGTCCATGGTCAAGGCGCTGCACGCGGCCGGGATCGAGGTGATCCTGGACGTCGTCTACAACCACACCGCCGAGGGCAACCACCTGGGGCCGACGCTGTCGCTGCGCGGCCTGGACAACGTCTCCTACTACCGCCTCGCCCGGGACCAGCGCTTCTACGAGGACACCACCGGCACCGGCAACAGCCTGCTGATGCGCAGCCCGCACGTGCTCCAGCTGATCATGGACTCGCTGCGCTACTGGGTGACCGAGATGCACGTGGACGGCTTCCGCTTCGACCTCGCCGCCACCCTCGCCCGGCAGTTCCACGAGGTGGACCGGCTGTCCTCCTTCTTCGACCTGGTCCAGCAGGACCCGGTGGTGTCCCAGGCCAAGCTGATCGCCGAGCCCTGGGACCTCGGCGAGGGCGGCTACCAGGTGGGCAACTTCCCGCCGCTGTGGACGGAGTGGAACGGCATGTACCGGGACACCGTGCGGGACCTGTGGCGCGGCGAGAACGCGACCCTCGCCGAGTTCGGCTCCCGGCTCACCGGCTCCTCCGACCTGTACCAGGACGACGGCCGCCGCCCGATCGCCTCGATCAACTTCGTGACCTGCCACGACGGTTTCACCCTGCGCGACCTGGTCTCGTACAACGAGAAGCACAACCAGGCCAACGGCGAGGACAACCGGGACGGCGAGTCCTTCAACCGCTCCTGGAACTGCGGCGTCGAGGGCCCCGGCGCCGACCCGGCCGTCGAGGAGCTGCGGGAGCGCCAGCAGCGGAACTTCATCGCCACCCTGATGCTCTCCCAGGGCGTGCCGATGCTCTCGCACGGCGACGAGCTCGGCCGCACCCAGCTGGGCAACAACAACGCCTACTGCCAGGACAACGAGCTCACCTGGGTGCACTGGCCCGAGGGCGACGGGCCGCAGGCGCGGCTGCTGGAGTTCACCCAGGGGATGATCTGGCTGCGCCGCGACCACCCGGTGTTCCGGCGGCGGCGGTTCTTCCACGGCCGGCCGGTGTCCGCCTCCGGCGGCTTCGACGACCTCACCGACATCGCCTGGTTCACCCCGACCGGGGAGGAGATGACCAAGCGCAACTGGGGCGCCAGCCACGCCAAGTCGCTGACCGTCTTCCTCAACGGCTACGCGATCTCCGAGCCGGACCGGCGCGGCGGGCGGATCGTCGACGACTCCTTCCTGCTGATGTTCAACGCCCACTTCGAGCCGCTGGAGTTCACCGTGCCCGCCGACCACGGGCAGGAGTGGCAGGTCGTGGTCGACACCGCCCGGCCCCGACTGCCCGCCCCGGGCACCGGCGCGCGGGTCAAGGCCGGGGACAGCCTGTGGCTGACCGACCGCTCGCTGATGGTGCTGCAACGGCCCGCGTAGCCGGCGCGCGCGGGCGGTGCCCGAAGGCGGTCCTCGAAGCGGGTCCTCGAAGGCGGTGCCCGGCCGCTCCCCGGGAGCGGCGCGGCCCTTCGGACGGTCGGACAGGTCACCTGTTCGGGTCAGCAGCGGGTCTTGGCGGCGCCCTCCCCCGGGTACCTATGGAGCTATGACCCCCGCCGCCGAGCCCGCGCAGCCCCGCCCGGCCGCCGCCGTCCCCTCGTCGTCGTACCGCCTCCAGCTCCAGCCCGGCTTCACCCTCCGCGACGCCGGCGCCGCCGTCCCCTACCTGGCCGCCCTCGGCGTCTCCCACCTGCACCTCTCCCCGCTGCTGGAGGCCGTCCCCGGCTCCACCCACGGGTACGACACCGTCGACCACACCCGGATCAGCGAGCAGCTCGGCGGGGAGCCGGCGCTGCGCGAGCTGGCCGCCGCCGCGCACCGCCACGGCCTGCGACTGATCGCCGACGTGGTACCCAACCACATGGCCGTGCCCGCCCCCGAGCGGCTCAACCGGCCGCTGTGGCAGGTGCTGCGCGACGGGCCCGACTCGCCGTACGCGCGCTGGTTCGACATCGACTGGACGGCCCAGGCGGGCCCCGTCGACGCCCCCGGGCGCGGTCGGGTGCTGCTGCCGCTGCTCGGCGACCGGCTCGGCGCGGTGCTGGACCAGCTCACCGTGGACGCCGGGGTGCTGCGCTACCACCGGCACGAGCTGCCGCTGCGCCCCGGCACCGAGGAGCTGCCGCTGCCGGAGCTGCTCGCCCGCCAGTGGTACCGGCTGGCCTGGTGGCGGCTGGCCCGCACCGAGCTCAACTACCGGCGCTTCTTCACCGTCAACGAGCTGATCGCACTGCGCGCCGAGGACCCGGAGGTGTTCGCCGCCACCCACGCCGTCCTCCTGCGGCTGCACGCCGACGGCGTCCTGGACGGCTTCCGGATCGACCACCCGGACGGGCTCGCCGACCCGCGCGGCTACCTGGAGCGCCTGGCGGCGGCCACCGGCGGGGCGTACGTCGTGGTCGAGAAGATCCTCACCGGCGAGGAGCGGCTCCCCGCGGACTGGCCGGTGGCCGGCACCACCGGCTACGACGCGCTGCGCCGGATCGACGGCGTGCTCACCGACCACGCGGGTGCCTGCCGCCTCGCCGGGGCGTACGAGTCCTTCCTGCACGGCGGGCCGGTCCGGGACCTCTGTGTCGACCCGCACCCCGCGATCGCCGAGGCCCGGCGCGGGCGCGCCGACATGGCCGGGCCGGACGGCGAGCTCGCCGCCGAGGTCGAGCGGCTGGTGCGGATCGCGCTGCGGATCGGCGCGGCCGAGCCCGCGCACGCCGACCACGCGCCCGGGCAGCTGCGCGCGGCGCTCGGCCGGCTGCTCACCGGCTACCCGGCGTACCGGCCGTACGCCCGGCCCGGCGAGGCGCCGTCGACGGCGTCGGTGGAGCAGCTGCGGGCGGCCCTGGACGGCTCCGCCGACCCGACCGACCGGCTGGTGGCCGCGCTCGCGCTCGGCGAGCTGGGCCGCGGCGCCGACAAGGACGAGTTCTGCGCGCGCTTCGCCCAGACCGCCGCCGCGGTGGCCGCCAAGGGCGTCGAGGACACCGCCTTCTACCGCTGGAACGCCCTGCCGGGCCTCAACGAGGTCGGCGGCGAGCCCGCCCGGCCCGGGCTGCGCCCGGCGGAGTTCCACGACTGGTGCCGCTACCTGGAGCGCACCTGGCCGCACAGCATGACGGTGCTCTCCACCCACGACACCAAGCGCAGCGCCGACGCCCGGACCCGCCTCGCCGTGCTCGCCGAGCGGCCGGACGCCTGGGCCGCCGAGGCCGCCGCGTGGTCCACCGCCGCGGGCCCCGGCTTCGACCGGGACGCCGACTGGCTGCTCTGGCACACCCTGGTCGCCGCCTGGCCGATCGACCCGGACCGGCTGGTCGCCGCCCTGCTCAAGGCCGCCCGGGAGGCCAAGCTGCGCACCTCCTGGACCAGCCCCGACCCCGGCTACGAGCGGGCCCTGGAGCAGCGCGCCCGCTCCGTCCACGGCAACCCCGGGCTGCTCCCCAGGATCGAGGGCGCCGTGCACGCCCTCGCCCCGTACGCCCGCGCCAACACCCTCGCCGCCGCGCTGCTGCACCTCACCGTGCCGGGCGTGCCGGACCTCTACCAGGGCAGCGAGGAGCCGCTGTACACCCTGGTAGACCCGGACAACCGGGGCGTGGTGGACTTCGGGGCGCTCGCCGTGCGGCTGACCGACGCGGCCGCGCCGCGCCCCGGCGACCTCGCCCGGGAGAAGCTGCACCTCACCGCCACCGCGCTGCACCTGCGCCGCGCCCGCCCGCTCGGCCCGTACCGGCCGCTGCACGCCGTGGACCTCTCCGGTGACCACCTGCTGGCCTTCGCCCGGGGCGAGGACGTGGTCACCGCCGTCACCCGGCTGCCGTACGGGCTGGAGCGGGCGGGCGGCTGGCGCGACACCGTGCTGGAGCTGCCGGCGGGCGGGCCGTGGACGGACGAGTTGACCGGGCGGAGCTTCCCGGCGGGCGCGGTGCCGGTGTCCGAGCTGCTGGCGGCCCTGCCGGTGGCGCTGCTGACGAGGAGGGGATGATGCCGGCCTACGAGGTGTGGGCGCCCAACGCGGCCGACCGCGTGCGGGTCGAAGTCAACGGTTTCGCCTACGAGTTGGCCCGCTGCCCGGACCGGGACGGCTGGTGGTCCGGCGAGGCCCCGGCGGGCGACTACGCCTTCCGGCTCGACGACGGCCCGCCGCTGCCCGACCCGCGCTCGGCCCGGCAGCCGCACGGGCCGGACGGGCCGAGCCGCGCGGTGGACCACGCCGCGTTCCGCTGGTCGCAGGAGGGCCGGCGCGGCCGGCCGCTGCCCGGCGCGGTGCTGTACGAACTGCACGTGGGCACCTTCACCGCCCGCGGCACCTTCGACGCCGCAGCCGAACGTCTGGACCACCTGGTCGAGTTGGGCGTGGACTTCGTCGAGCTGATGCCGGTCTGCCCGTTCCCCGGCAAGCACGGCTGGGGCTACGACGGGGTCTCGCCCTGGGCCGTCCACGAGCCCTACGGCGGCCCCGACGGACTCAAGCGCTTCGTGGACGCCGCCCACCGCAGGGGCCTCGGGGTGGTGCTGGACGTCGTCCACAACCACCTCGGCCCCTCCGGCAACCACCTGCCCGCGTACGGCCCGTACTTCACCGACCGGCACCACACCCCGTGGGGCTCGGCGGTCAACCTGGACGCGCCCGGCTCGGACGAGGTGCGCGCCTACCTGATCGGCAGCGCGCTGGCCTGGCTGCGCGACTACCGGATCGACGGGCTGCGGCTGGATGCCGTGCACGCCCTCGTGGACCACAGGGCGGTCCACTTTCTGGAGGAACTCTCCGGCGAGGTGCGGAAGTTGGCCGTCGAGACCAATCGGCCGCTGTTCCTGGTCGCCGAGTCCGACCGCAACACCCCGGCCACCACCGCCCCGCCCGAGGCCGGCGGGCAGGGCCTCACCGCCCAGTGGAGCGACGACTTCCACCACGCCCTGCACTGCGCGCTCACCGGCGAATCCCAGGGCTACTACCGGGACTTCGCGCGCGCGCCGCTCGCCGCCCTCGCCAAGGCGCTCACCCGGGGGTTCTTCCACGACGGCACCTGGTCCTCCTTCCGCGGCCGCACCCACGGGCGCCCGTTCGCCCCGCTCGGCGACGGACACCGGCTGCTCGGCTACCTCCAGACCCACGACCAGGTCGGCAACCGGGCGCTCGGGGACCGCGTCTCCACCAGCCTCTCCCCCGGCCGGCTCGCCTGCGGCGCGGCACTGGTGCTCACCTCGCCGTTCACCCCGATGCTCTTCATGGGCGAGGAGTGGGGAGCCGCCACCCCCTGGCAGTACTTCACCGACCACACCGACCCGGACCTCGCCGAGGCCGTCCGGCAAGGCCGGCGGCGGGAGTTCGCCGAGCACGGCTGGGCCGCCGAGGCCGTCCCCGACCCGCAGGAACCCGCCACCGTACTGCGCTCGGTTCTCGACTGGACCGAGCTCCGGCGCGCCCCGCACACCGAACTGCTTGCCTGGTACCGGCAGTTGATCCGGCTGCGGCGCGAGCGCCCGGAACTGTCCGACCCGGACCTCGGCGCGGTGCGGGTGACGCACGACGAGGCGGCGGGCCTGCTGGTGGTGCACCGGGGGCCGTACCGGATCGCCGTCAACCTCGGGCCGGGCGAGGCCGCGCCGGCACTGGGGGCGACCGGGCGCGAGGTGGTGGCGGCCTTCGGGGCGGCGGCGCTGGAGGGGTCGGCGGTGCGGCTGGCGGCGGACGCGGTGGCGATCGTCGCCGTCTGAGCGTCCGCCTCCGGCAGGAACCCGCCGTGGGAGTCGCCTACCAGAGGAAGGTGCCGATCCGCTCCCGCAGCGACGGGGCGTCCAGGCCGTAGGCGGCCAGGTACTCCTCGATCGAGCCGTAGTGCCGGTGCTCCTCGCGCGGCACGCCCAGGCCCAGCACCCGGTGCGGGCGGTCGGCGAGCGCCGCGTGCGCCTCACCGGCGGAGGTGCCCGCCAGGTACGGCTCGACCAGCACCACATCGGCCCGGTCGCCGAGCGCCGCCCGCAGTCCGGCGGCGTCGAAGGGGCGCACCGTCGCCGCGTACAGCACGGAGACGTCCAGGCCCTCGGTGGCCGCGAGCACCGCGTCCAGCATCGGCCCGACGGCGAGCACCGCGCCGCGCGAGCCCGTCCGGACGGTGGTGAAGCGGCCCGGTTCGACCGGCAGCGGGGCCGCGTTCTGCTGCACCGACAGCCGGACGTACACGTTGCGGTCGCCGTCCGCGTAGGCGTGGCGCAGCAGTTGCTCGGCCTCGTCCGGGTGGCCGGGGACGTGGACCGTCCAGCCCGGCAGGGTGTCCAGCAGGGCGACGTCCCCCGGGGACATGTGGGTGCGGCCGCCGGCCGGCCAGTCGTACGAGCCCGCCGCGCTCACCAGCACGGCGCCGACGCCCTGGTGGACGAGGTCCAGCTTGACCTGTTCGAAGGGCCGCTCGATCAGGAAGCTGGCGAAGGTGTGGGCGATCGGGCGCATCCCGGTGAGCGCCAGGCCGCCGGCCGCGCTCACCAGCAGCTGTTCGCGGATGCCCACGTTGACCACCCGGTCGGGGTGGAGTTCCTGGGCCGGGGCGAAGGCTGCCGCGGTGATGTCGGCGAGCATCAGGGCCAGCCGGGGGTCCTCGTCCAGCAGGCGGGTGGTCACGGCCACGAAGCGGTCGCGCATGGTGTCCATCGGTGAAGGTCCTTTCGTCGCCGGGAGGTCGGCGGTGCTCGGCGTGTTCAGGAGTACGTGGGTGCTCAGGAGTACTTGGGCTCGACCCGGGCGACCACCACGTGCGGGCGGCCCGGGTGCTCGGCGGTGTAGGCGCGGTACAGCGCCTCGTGGTCGCGGCCGTCCACCGTCGCGGTCGACCAGCCCTCGGCCGCGAACCGCTGGGCGATGCCGCCCTGCCAGCCGTGGGTGGCGGAGGAGTTGTCGATCACCACCACGTGCAGCCGCTCCAGCCCGTAGGCCCCGGCGAAGGCCACCGCCTCGGCGTTGGAGCCCTCGTCGAACTCCGCGTCGCCGACCAGCACCCAGACCGCGGGGTCGGTCAGGCCCTGGGCCCGCAGCCCGAGCGCGCTGCCGACGGCCAGCGGCAGGCCGTGGCCGAGCGACCCGGAGGCGATCTCCACGCCGGGGACCAGCGTGCGGTCCGGGTGGTGGCCGAGCGGCGAGTCGTAGCCGCCGAAGCTCGGCAGCACCTGTGGGTCGAGGAAGCCCCTGGCCGCCAGCACGGCGTAGTACGCCATCGGGCCGTGGCCCTTGGAGAGCAGGAAGCGGTCGCGGTCCTGCGCGTCGGCGGTCTCCGGGGCCACCCGCAGCACCCGGTCGTAGAGCACCCAGAGCGCGTCCAGGGTGGAGGTGGCGGCGGGGCCGTGCTTCTCGTCGCCGGTCATCAGGCTCATCAGGGCGGGCAGGTCCTCGAAACGGGTGCCGGTCCCGGCCTCGGCCGTCGGGTTCGTCGTCATGCCCCCGATCGTGCAACTTAAAGCCGACTTGAGGTCAAACGGCTAGAGTGGGTCCCCGTGACCGCCCGCCACGAAGCCCGCCCCGAAGCCCGCCACGCCCCCGGCCCGCACCACGGCGACCTGCTCACCATCGGCCAACTCGCCCGGCGCAGCGGCCTCGCCCCCTCCGCGCTGCGCTACTACGAGAGCCTCGGCCTGATCCACGCCACCCGCACCACCGGCGGCCAGCGCCGCTACACCCGCGGCACGCTGCGCCGGATCGCCTTCGTCCGCGCCGCCCAGCGGGTCGGCCTCTCGCTGGACGAGGCGAAGGTCGCCCTCGACCGCCTCCCCGACCGCCCGGCCCCCAGCCGCACCGAGTGGGACCGGGTGGCCGAGTCCTGGCAGAGCCGGATCGACGAACAGATCGCCGAACTGCGGCGACTCAAGGAGAAACTCTCCGGCTGCATCGGCTGCGGGTGCCTCTCGCTGTCGCGCTGCGCCCTCTACAACGCCGCCGACCGCGCGGGCGAGGCCGGTCCCGGCGCCCGCTACCTGCTCACCCGCGACCCGTCCACCCCGGAGCCGGTCGCCACGGACGCCGACGCCTGCGGCAGCCGCCGGGACGGGGACTGAGAACCGACGCCGCGCAACGGCGCCGCGTTCACCACCCGGACCGACCCGCACCCGCTCGGACACCTGCCGGACGCCCACGGGCGCCGCGTCGAGCCCCGCCTGCCGATGGCGTGCACCCTGCTCCACGTGTACGGCAACCTGCCGTGGCACCTGCGGGAGTTGAGGCCCTCGGCGCGGACGCTGGACGCCCTCGCCGAGGAGTGGTTCGGCGTCCAGGTCCGCCGGCGGTCGAGTCAGGGCCGGTCAGGGCCGCGGGTCGGTGCGCAGCAGGCTGTACCGGACGACGTCGCGCCACTCGCCGCCGCGGAAGGTCACCGCGCGCTGCACGCCCTCCCGGGTGAAGCCGAGCTTCTCCAGGACGCGCTGCTCGGCCAGGTTGCCGGCCTCCGTGTCCGCCTCCAGCCGCATCACCGGCGAGTGCGCGAACAGGTAGTCCACCAGCAGCCGTTGGGCCCGGGTACCGATCCCGCGCCCGCGCACCTGGGGCCGCAGCTGCACGCCGATGCTCCAGTACGGGGCGGACGGCCGCACCCCGCTGCGGTTGGCGGCGACGAAGCCGCCGAACCCGCCCCCGACGACGACCGCCAGCATCCACTGCCGGTCGTCCAGCAGCCCGCCCTCCACCCACTGGCGGCGGAACCGCTGCGGGTCCCGCCAGCCGTACCACTGGAACTCACCCAGGGCTTCCGGGTCGTTCACCATCTCCTCGATCACGGCCAGGTCGGCCTCGGCGATCGGGCGCAGGGACACCGGCTCATCGGATCTCTCGTCACTCATGCAGGCGCCAACGCCGGCCCGTTCGTGACGGTTCCTCGATTCCGCGAGAAATTCCGGACGGATGTCCGGGAGCCCGCGATTCACCGCACCGGAGGGCTTCCACCGCACCCGGCCCGTCCTTCACCGCGCCCGCCTTCACCGCGCCCGCCTTCACCCGGCGATCGAGCGCGCGAGCCGGAATCCCACGTCGTCGATCCGCAGGGTCGGATGGCTGCGGCGGCGGACGGAGGCGCGGCAGCTCCAGTGCTCGTCGAACCAGCCGCCGCCGCGCAGCACGCGGTAACTGCCGTACACCTCGGGGTCGTAGTGGTCCCAGCACCACTCCCAGACGTTGCCGAGCAGGTCGTACAGCCCGTAGGCGTTCGGGCGCAGCCCGCCCACCTCGTGCGGCCGCTCACCCGAGTTTCCGCGGTGCCAGGCGATCTCGTCCAGCGGGCCGTAGCGCGGGCCGTCCGTGCCGGCGCGGCAGGCGTGCTCCCACTCGGCCTCGGTGGGCAGCCGGTAGCCGTCGGCGGCGCGGTCCCAGGAGACCTCCTCGCCGTCCACCGCGTAGGCGGGTACGAGGCCTTCGCGGCGGGAGAGTTCGTTGCAGTGGCGGACGGCGTCGAGCCAGGAGACGCTGTGCGCGGGGCGGTGGTCGCCGCTCGCGCCCTCGTACTGCTCGCGGGTCACCGGGCAGGCCGCCAGCCGGTACGAGGCCACGTCGACGGTCCAACTGCGTTGGGTGCGGCGGTCGGAGAGGGTGACCCGGCCGGCCGGAACGGTGATCATCGGCCGGTCCCGGGCCGTTCCGGGCGGGGGTGGTTCCCGTCCGGCTTCCAGTCCCGGTCCAGCAGCCCGAGCACCACCTGGTCCACGAACTCGCCCATCACCCAGACCGCGGAGCGCAGCACGCCCTCGCGGACGAAGCCGTTGCGCTCGGCGGAGCGCAGCATCCCGGCGTTGTCCGCCAGCGTCTCGATCTGCAGCCGGTGCAGGCCGCGCACGACGAAGCCGTAGTGGCAGAGCACCGCGACCACGTCGGTGCCGTAGCCCTTGCCGCGGCAGGAGGGCAGCATTCCGAGGCCGATGTGCGCGGACCGGTGGTGGGTGTCGATGCCCCACAGCGTCGCGGTGCCGACCAGCGCGCCGCCGTCCAACTCCACGACGGAGAAGGGCACGTGGGTCGGTACGGTGTCGTCCACCACGAGCCGGCGGTCCTTCGAGCCGGGCGGGATCGGCCGCCACGGGGCGCCCTCGGACCGCGCGGAGGTGACCACGTCGTCGAAGAGTTCGGTCCGCAGGACCGGGATGTCTTCCTCGTGCCGGGCCCTGAGCCCGACCTTGCTTCCCCTGAGCATGCGAGTTTCCTATCCGACCGGGCCGTGGGGCGGCAATCCGATTGATCTCTCGGGGTCCGTCGCTCAGGCCGTCGCGAGGCCGCCGATGTACCCCCAGCCGGTCACCGTGATCGCCGTGGCCGCCCAGGCGACCGCGACCGCCCGCCGGCCGCTGTCGCGGCCCTTGGCCCGCTGGAAGCCGGCGATCAGTGCGGCGATCGCGGTGACCGGCAGGGCGAGGAAGGCGAGGTAGAGCAGCCAGCCCCAGCCCGGCGCGAACACCGCGAACAGGAGGCCGAGGACCCCCGGCGGAGCCGACACCGCCGCCACCGTCATCCCGGCGGCCGCGCAGGCGATCCGGAAACGGTCCCGGCGGCGGAAGAACGACGGCACGGCACAGACCGCGACGCACAACAGCGCGGGCAGGTAGAACGCCGGCGCCGACATCCTGCGACTCGCCGCCATGGCGAGCATCGGCAGCAGGAACGCCACGATCCCCAGCCCGGTCAGCCACCGGGCACTCATCGGCACCGCCACCATGCTTCCCCCCGTGCACACCGGACCGTTCGAATGCGCGCGAACCTAGCACACGGGCGGCGCGGGCCGTCACGGTCCCAGCGGGTTCTCATCGCCGTCAGGTCCGGCCCCGGCACGCCGTTTCGACCGGTTCCGCGCACCCTTCGGCCCTTCACCCGGAAGTCCCCGGAGGAATTTCCGGAACGCTCCCCCGGGCGCCTCTCCCCGCCCCGCGGAAACGGCCTTTCCCGGCTCCCGGCGGGGGCGCCGCCGCCCGTCGGCCCCGGACCTGGACCCTCGCCCCGACCTGGCCTTCGACAGACCCAACAGGCCTCCGTACAGCGGTTATTGCGCCCCGCGAGCCCGCCCGGCGAGCCGCCTAGGCTCGGCCGCATGAACCGTACGATCCGCACCACCGAAGACGTCCTCACCCTCCTCGACGGCCTCTTCCCGCCGGCCGAACCGTTCTGGGACCGGTTCTACGCGGACCGGTCCGCCGGGCGCCCGTTCTTCGCTCCCAAGCCGGACGAGAACCTGGCCCACTACCTCGACCGCGGCCTGCTCGCCCCCGGCCGGGCGCTCGACCTCGGCTGCGGCAACGGCCGCAACGCGATCCACCTGGCCTCCCTCGGCTTCGAGGTGGACGCCGTCGACCTCTCCGCCACCGCCATCGCCTGGGCCGAGGAGCGCGCCCGCGAGGCGGGCCTCGGCCTCGACACGGGCACGGGCACGGGCACCGGCACCGGCACCGGCACCGGCACCGGCACCGGCCCGAGGTTCCACCGGGCGAGCATCTTCGAGGCCGAACTCCCGCACACCCGCTACGACCTGGTCTACGACTCCGGCTGCCTGCACCACCTCCCGCCGCACCGCCGGGTCAGCTACCTGGCCCTGCTGGACCGGGTCCTGGCGCCGGGCGGGCACTTCGCCGTCACCGCCTTCGCGGCCGGCGCGACGGGGTCCGAGCGGCCCGACGAGGAGCTCTACCGGCTCGGCGCGCTGGAGGGCGGCCTGGCCTACTCGCCGGACGAACTCCGCTCGCTGTTCCGCGGGTTCACCCCGCTGGAGATCCGCCCGATGGCCGCCCAGGACCCCGACTCGGCGCTGTTCGGCGTCCCCTTCCTCCTCACCGCGCTCTTCCAGCGAACCGTCAGCCTCCGACCGGCCGCTCATCCGTAGACCGCGCTCGCCACCACCCCCGGTTCCTGGGCGTGTCCGGCTGCTTCGCCCGGGCCCTTCCCCGGCTCGCCCGGCAGCTCGGCGTCCCCGGCGCCCGCGGACAGCTTCCCGCGCCCCGGCCACCGGCCACCGGCTCCGCGTCGCCCCCGCGGTCAGTCCCGCTCCCGCCCCACCGCCGCCTCGTACGCCAGCAACGTGTCCACCACCAGGCGCCGCTGCGCCGCGCCGAGCGGTCCGAGGGCCGTGCGCCAGGCGGCGGCCCCGGGGGCGAGCCAGGCCTCGATGGCGGGCAGCCGGTCGGGGGTGATCGCGACGATGCGCCGCCGCCGGTCGACCTCGTCCTCCCGCCGTTCGAGGACGCCCTGCCGGCTGAGGTCCCCGACCATCAGGCTGACCGTGGTGGGGGCGACCTCCAGCCGGGCGGCGAGCTCGTTGACGCCCATCGGCCCGTCCAGCAGCAGGCAGGCCAGCAGGGACAGGTGCCGGGGCGCCAGCGCGAGGCCGCGCAGCGCTTCGGGGACGGGGATCCGTTTGGCCCGCCCGACCAGCCGGGGCATCAGCAGCAGCATCGACCGCACGGCGTCGTCGAGCCCCTCCCCGCCCGCCGCTCCCGCGTTCCGCGGTTCTCCCTCGGGCGTTGACATCGCCCACCTCTCCCCAACTATCTTTGAAATCAAAGCTGTTTTACGTGCAAAGCAAACCCGTCAGCCCATGGTACGAACCGAGCCGAACGGAGCTCCACCATGCCGCACCTGAGCCTGCACATCCGCGAGGAGTCCCTCACCCCCGCCGTCGAGCCGACGCTCATCGCCGGCCTCACCGACGCCGTCACCTCGGTCTTCGGCGAGCAGTTCCGCCCCCTGGTCGCGGTCGAGCTGATCGGGGTCCCGCAGCGCCGCCGGGGCATCGGCGGGGTGCCGACCGACGAGGCCGCCCCCGTGGTCACGCTGAGCATGCGGGAGGCGGCGTACCACCTGCCGCAGTTCCCGGACGCGCCCGCCCGGCTGGTCGCGGCGGCGGCCGGGGCGATCGCCGCCGTGTTCGGCGAGGCCGTCGGCCGACAGACCGTGGTCACCCTCGACGGCGTTCCGGCGGGCCGCTCCGGCATCGGCGGCCTGGTCGCCTGACCAGGCCGGACGCATCCCCGGCCGGGGCCCGCGCGGGGGCGATCACGCGCCCCGGGGGCCATCCCGAACCCCGTCCACGGCCCCCGCCGCATCCGATCACATCCACCACACAGGCCCAATCAGCACCATCGGCCACAAAAGGGAATCCGGGCGTCCGGCCCGGAACCCGGCTTTGCGACCGACGGTCCGTTGACATAGGTTTTCGATCGCCGTCGATGCGCATCGGCCCTGACCACCCCTCAATCCCGGGGCGGCGGGCGGGGCGAGGAGCCAGGCGGCCCCAAGCACAGGGGGAGGAGCCGCCATGCCGCACGCCCGTGACCACGGGTCGACCGGGCGGCGAGGACGGACGGACGGCGCCGCGCACCAGCGGCCCACGGCCGGCGCGCGCCCGACCCCGACCCATGCCACCGGACATCCGAGGAACCGTCAGTTGCGCACCACCAGAGTCGTCACCGCCACCGCCGCAGCCCTCGTCTGCCTGGGCGCGCTCAGCGCCTGCGGGCCGGACAACGGTCAGGACGGCGGCACGATCGCCGCCCCGGCCGGGGCCACCACCCCCGCCACCAACCCCACCAAGCCCACCGGAAGCGACAAGGGCATCCCGGACAAGGCCTGGATGGACACCAAGAGCATCCCGATGGACGAGAGTTACCACTACACGCCGCTGGCGGCCAACGCCAAGCCGGTCTCCGGCGTCACCCAGTTCAAGGGCATGGAGCTGTGCCGCGCCGCGGTCGCCAAGGACGACGAGGCGCTGTTCACCGGCGCCGCCGCCGCGAAGTCCGAGGTCGGCTTCGGCGGGGACCGCTGGGCGGCCCAGCAGACCCTGCTGTTCCACGGTGACCCGACCCACAGCAGCGGCGCCAAGCAGTCCACCAACCTGGCCCAGGCCCGCCTGACGGAGGCCGTCAAGTCCTGCGCCAAGACCGTGCCCGGCGCCACCGTGAAGGTCGACAGCGCCCCGGAGGCGCCCTACTTCGCGGCCGTCCTGACCGTCCCGCAGGCCGACGGCGGCACCGTCACCCTGCACGAGTACGTGGTCAGCGACGGCGGCGTGGTCAGCGAGCTGACCGTCTGGGCCACCACCAAGGCCGGCGCCCAGCCGAAGGACGCCTGGAAGGCGCCCGAGGACAAGTACGTCGGCACCGGCATGACCGCGCCGATGTGCGAGGCCCTCCCGGGCTGCGACGGGCACTGACCCCCGGCGGGCACCCGCCCGCACGGCACGGAGGAACCGCACCGCACGGAAGGCCGCCCGGCCCGTTCACGCCCCCAGGGGACCGGACGGGCCGGGCGGCCCCTTCACGCCCGCTCCCGGGGAGCCGGGCGACTGTGCTCATGGCAGCACCTCGCGGCCGACCACCGTCAGGCCCGGGGGCGTGAACGCCTGGTGCCCGGGCTCCACAACCGACCGCCCCCCGGGTCAGCTCCGGAGCACCGCGAGTTCGATCTCCCGGCCGGCCCCGCCACCGGGCACCGGCAGCGCCACCCCGGAGTGCTCGAAGCCGGCCTTGCGGTACATCGCCTCGGCCCGCGGGTTGTGCTCGTGGACGAACAGCCGCACCCGCTCGATCCTGGGCTCGGTGAGCGCCCACGCCCAGTCCTGGACGGCCCGGATCAGGTCGAGCGCCAGCCCGGTGCCCCGCGCCTCCGGCCGGACGTACACCCCGACCACGTGCACCTGGTCGACCTCGATGACGTCGCCTCCCAGCGCCCCCTCCCCGCCGGACCGCTCGACCACCCCGGTCATGGAGCCGAGCAGGCGCCCGTCCTGGGTCTGCGCGACGAGCTGCGCCACGTCCGGGCTGGTCGCGGCCCGGGTCACGCGGTCCTGCCAGAACTCGTCGGGCTTGGTGACGGCCAGCTCGTACGTCTCCAGGAAGGCCACGGCCGCGACCGGGTCCTGCAGCGCCTCCAGGCGGAGGTCCCTGAGCGACTGCCACTCCTCGGCCCGCACCCGTCTGATGATGATTCCGGTACTCATCGCGTGATCATTTCATCGGGGCCAACGCCCCGTGCAACCGAATTCGGCGCCGCCGACCGATCCCGATCGCCCCGGGATCCCTCCAACAGCCGCACCAGCAGCGCCGCCGGGCCCTCCGGCAGGCTGCCGTGGACGAGTTCGGTGCGGTGTGCCAGCCGGGGCACCGCGATCGGCGCGGACCCGACCCCGGGCGCCCGCGCGAGCACCGGCTCGGGCAGCAGGGTGAGCCCGTGCCCGGCCGCCACCAGCGCGAGCAGTCCGTGCAGGTCGGTGCCCTGGTAGCGGACGGCGGGCCGGAAGCCGTCGACGCCCGCGGCGGCACGCAGCCGGGCCGCCGTCGGGGTGAGGTCGGGCGCGTCCAGCCAGCGGGCGGCGGAGAGGTCGGCGAGCGCGAGGCCGCGGTGGCCGGCCAGCGGGTGGCCGACGGGCAGGGCGACGGCGACCGGCCGCTCGGCCACCGCGACGGTGCGCAGCGGGCCGACGTCGGGCAGCGCCAGCGGGTCGCTGGGCGCGGCCAGTCCGTCGATCAGCGCGAGGTCGACCTCTCCGGTGGCGACCTGGGCGGGCAGCACGTCCTGGGCGAGCACCCGGACCACCGGCTCCACCCCGGGGTAGATCCGGCGCACCTCGCCGAGCGCGCGCCCCAGGGTCGCCCCGACCGCCAGCGGGGTGGCACCGAGCACCAGCCGGGCGCTCGGTGCGCCCGCCAGGCGCGCGACGTCGGCACGCGCCGCCTCCAGCCGGACCAGCAGCGGCGCGGCGTGCTCCAGCAGCCGCCGCCCGGCGCCGGTCGGCCCGACCGGACGGCGGACCAGCAGCGCCGCCCCGAGGTCCGCCTCCAGCGCGGCGATCTGCTGGGAGACCGCGGACTGGGTGTAGCCGAGCTCCCGCGCGGCCTCCGAGAAGGAGGCCAGGCGGGCGACGGTGACGAAGGTGCGCAGCTGCTGAGGGTCCACGGCGACCATCAACCGATCTGATCGAAGCTTAAGGAATCATCGTTGGCACTGATCTCGGGTGCGGGGTCAGGATAGCCCCATGACCTACCTGACCCCGCGGATCGCCCTGGTCGGCGACCGCTCCCCCGCCGTCCGCTCGCACGCCCGGATCCCGGGCCTGCTGGACGCCCTCGCCGAGCACGACCACCTCGTCCTGGACGCCTACTGGATCCCGACCGGGGACGCCGCCGCGCCCGACGCCCTGGCCGGTTTCGACGCGGTCTGGCTGCTGCCCGGCAGTCCGTACCGCAGCGAGGCGGGCGCGCTGGCCGCCGTCCGGGCCGCCCGCGAGCGCGGCATCCCCTTCCTCGGCACCTGCGCCGGGTTCCAGCACGCGGTGCTGGAGTACGCCCGGAACGTCTGCGGCCTGACGGACGCCGTCCACGGCGAGGCGCACCCGGACGCGGAGCAGCAGGTGATCGCGCCGCTGGCCTGCTCGCTGGTCGGCCACGAGGGGCCCGTCACGGTCACCCCCGGGAGCCTCGCCGAGCGGGTCCTCGGCGCCACCCGCACCCTGGAGCGCTACCACTGCGCGTACGGCCTCGACGGCGCCTACCTGGACCGGCTGTCCGCGCACGGCCTGCGGTTCAGCGGCGCGGACGGGTCGGGCGAGGCGCGCATCCTGGAGCTGCCCGGCCACCCGTTCTTCCTGGCCTCGCTGTTCCAGCCGGAGCTGTCCGGCGACGGCACCCGGGCGCACCCCATGATCCGCGCCCTGGCCGGCGCCGCCGTGGCGCACGCGGACGCGGGCACCCCGGCCACGACGGCCTGACCCCGGCCCGGAACGGCCGGCCTCCTCGCCGCGACGGCCCGAGCCAGGCCCGGGGCGGCCCGGGCACACCTCACATCGGCAGCGAGCGCAGCCGTACCGGGCCCTCCGGCCACCCTGCCCCGGCGGCCAGCGGCGCCCACATGGTGCGCAGCGGCATCTCCGCCAGCCGCCCCTCCGGCTGTTCCACCGTCACCCCCCGCACCACCTCCCGGAACCCGAGCCCCCGGTAGAACGCGGCCAGCGGCGGGCGGCAGAACAGCAGCGCGTACCGGTGGCCGAGCGTGCGCGCGTGGTCGAGGCCGGCCCCGACCACGGCCTGCGCGAGGCCGCCGTGCCGCCGGTCGGGGGCGACACAGACCCCGCCGACGCCCATCACCGTCAGGTCGGTGCCGCCCGCGGTGAGCGGCAGCGGCACCAGCCCGGTGTGGGCGACGAGCCGGCCGTCCGCGGCCCGGATGCCGAAGTGGATCTCCTTGGGCCGGAAGGTCAGCCCGGTGTACGCGACGCCGTACGGGTCCTCCCCCGGGCCGAGGACCTCCTCCTGCTCGGCGCGGCCGTACCGCGCGAGCCGTTCGACCACCGGCGCCCCGGCGAGGGCCGGCTCGGGCGAGAAACGATCATCCATCCCGCCATGCTCCCCTCCCGCCCGGGCCTTTCACCAGTCCCTTCCCGGCCACTCGATCCGACGACCGTCCCGGCGCCGCGCCGGTGTGGAAGCATGCCCCTCATGCAGCAGCCCACCGACCGGTCGGCCACCGGCGAGTCGGCCACCGGGCCGTCAGGCGCCGGACGGTCAGCCGGTCCGTCGGCCGAGGACCTCGCCGCACCGCTGCCCGGCCCACCGCTGCACCTGCCACGCCCGGTCCGGGCGCTCGCGCCGACCGCCCTGGTGCTGCTGCTCCTCGTCCCGCTCGCCGCCGGCGACCCGGACTTCGGCCCGACCGCCTCACCGGCGACCAACACGGGCCTGGTCGCGATCGGCGCGCTCGCCCTGGCCCTGCGCCGCCGCCACCCGGCCGCGGTCACCGTGGTCACCCTGGTGAGCGGCCAACTCCCGCTGGCCGTCGCGCTCTACGGGCTGGCCGCGCGGCGCGGCGGCACCGTGCCGGTGTCCGTCCTGGCGGCACTGGCCCTGCTGCGGCTGTTCGTGCCGTTCGATCTCGGGGACGTCGGCAACCCGTCCGGACTCGCCAACCTGGTCGAGGACCCTCTGGTCTTCGGCGCCGTGCCGCTCGCCCTCGGGCTGACCGCGCACCAGCGCGCCCGCACCGTCAGCGTGCTGGCCGAACGCAACCGGCTGCTCGGCGAGCGCAACCGGCTGCTGGAGGAGGCCCGCCGGCACGCCGAGGAGCGCGCGGTGGCCGCCGAACGCGCCCGGCTCGCCCGGGAGATGCACGACGTGGTGTCCAACCGGGTCTCACTGATCGCCCTGCACGCGGGCGCCGGGCAGGTCGCCCTGGCCGAGGACCCGGCCGCCGTCCGGGAGACGCTCGGCCTGATCCGCACCCTCGGCCTCCAGGCGCTCACCGAACTGCGCGCCCTGCTCGGCGTGTTGACCACCCCAACCGCGCAGGTGCCGCCCTCGCTGCGCGGGCTGCCCGCCCTGGTCGAGGAGTCCCGGCAGGCCGGGTTGGCGGTCGGGCTGACCGTCAGCGGCCCGGCCGAGGGCCTGCCCGACCCGGGGCCCGCCGTGCAGTACGCGGCGTACCGGATCGTCCAGGAGGCGCTGACCAACGCCCACAAGCACGCCCCGGCCGCCGAGGTGGCCGTCACCGTCGAGGTCGCACCGGACGCGCTGAGCCTGGCGGTGGTCAACTCCCCCGCCGCCCGCGCTCCCGAAATAGACGGCGCCGGAGCCGCCGACGGGCGGGCCGAGCGCCCCGAACTGCCCTCCGGCGGCCACGGCCTGCGCGGCATGCGCACCCGGGCCGGGGACCTCGGCGGCACCCTGCACGCCGGGCCGACCCCGGAGGGCGGCTTCGCCGTCCGGGCCCGGCTGCCGCTCGGCGCCGCCTGAACCCCGGCACCGAACCCCGGCACCGAACCCCGGCCGTATCCGCGGGCCGTATCCGCAGCGTGTATCCGCGGCCCCGGCCCTCAGCCGAAGCCCGGGCTCAGGCCGCCGCGCGCCGCGCCAGCTCCGCCCAGACCTCGTCCACCCGCGCCTCCAGCTCCGCCAGGCCGGCGCTGTTGTCGATCACCAGGTCGGCGATCGCCAGCCGGTCCTCCCGGGAGGCCTGTGCGGCCATCCGGGCCCGGGCCTCCTCCTCGGCCATCCCGCGCAGCCGCACCAGCCGGTCCACCCGCACCTCGTCGGCCGCGTCCACCACCGCGACCAGGTCGTACAGCGGCGCCAGGCCGTTCTCGGCCAGCAGCGGCACATCGTGCACCACGACCGCGTCCGGCGCGGCCGCCGCCTCCAGCTCGGCGGCGCGGTCCCGCACCAGCGGGTGGACGATCGCGTTGAGCGCCTTCAGCCGCTCCGGGTCGGCGAACACGACCGCCCCGAGCGCGGGACGGTCCAGCGTGCCGTCCTCGCGCAGCACCTGCGGTCCGAACTCGGCGACCACGGCCGCCAGACCGTCCGTCCCGGGGGCGACCACCTCGCGGGCGATCACGTCGGAGTCCACGATCACCGCGCCGCGCGCGGCGAACAGCCGGGACACCTCGCTCTTGCCCGCGCCGATGCCACCCGTCAGTCCGATCTTCAGCATGGCGTCAGGCTACCGGCGCGGCACCGGGCCCGTCAGTACGGGCCACCCCCGGAGCCCGCTCAGTCCAGCTCCAGGCTCTCGCCCTCCCCCAGCACCGTCAGCTCCGCCCCCGTCCCCGGCCCCTGCGGCCCGACCAGCCGGGTCTGCACGGCGAACCCGATCGGGCTGAGCACCGCCTCGTGCACCGGCACCGCCCGGCGCGGACCGGCCTCCCGGACGTAGTCGATCACCTCGGAGGCCTTGCTCCACGGCGCCGCGAGCGGCAGCAGCAGTGTCTCCACGGCGTGCGGCGGCACGGTGAACGCGTCGCCGGGGTGGAACAGCCGACCGTCGAAGAGGAAGCCGATGTTGTGCACCCGCGGGATGTCCGGGTGGATCACCGCGTGCCACTCGCCGTGCACCGAGACCCCGAGCCCGCCGACCTCGAAGGCGTCGCCCTCGCCGACCACGGTGACCCGCCGCGCCACGCCGTCCAGCTGTGCGGCGACGGCCCGGTTGGTCCACACCCGCAGCGCCGGGTCGGCCTCCAGCGCGGCGCGCAGCCCGGACTCCTCGAAGTGGTCCATGTGCTCGTGGGTGATCAGGACGGCGTCCGCGCCGGCCAGCGCGGCGGCGGAGTCGGTGAACGCCCCGGGATCGACGACGACGGTGGTGTCGCCGTGCTCGACGCGTACGCAGGCATGTCCGAACTTGGTGATTCGCATGCCGGGAACCATACAGCAAGACTGTACAGCGATGCTGTAGATCTTCCCGGTAGACTCATCCCATGAGCAGCGAAGCCCCGCACCCGCACCCGCACCCGGACACCCTGGAACTCGCCGCCGACCTGCGCGCCGCCCTCGGGGGCCTGGTCCGCTCCCTGCGCGACGGCGACGAGCTGCCGCAGAACCAGGCCGGCGTCCTCGGCCTGCTGGTCCGCGACGGGCGCACCTGCACGGTCGCCGAACTCGCCGCGCTCCAGCGGGTCCGCCACCAGTCGATGGCCCGCACCGTCGCGCTGATGACCGAGGCCGGACTGGTCACCCAGCAGCCCCACCCCACCGACGGCCGCAAACTGCTGGTCACCGCCACCGAGGCCGGCCGCAGCGCCCTGCTCGACCAGCGCGCCCGCCGCGAGCACCGGATCGCCACCGCCATCGAGGCCCGGCTCACCCCCGAGGAGCAGCACCGGCTGCGCGCGGCGGTCGACCTGCTACGCCGACTGGGCTGAGCCCACCAGGTCCTTGCCCGCCGGCGCTTCTCCCGCCGGGCCCTCTCCCACTGGCTCCGCCACCGGCCGCGGCACCGGGACCGCCGCCGGCCGGACCTCCGGCAGGTCGACGTGCTCGCTCAGCCCGAACCGCCGGTGCAGCCGCCGCAGCGGAGCGGGCGCCCACCAGTTGAACTCGCCGAACAGGCTCATCGCGGCGGGCACCAGCAGGCAGCGCACCAGGGTGGCGTCCACCGCGACGGCGACGGCCAGCGCGATGCCCATCTGCTTGACCATCAGCATGTCCCCGAGCGCGAACCCGGCGAAGACGATCACCATCAGCAGCGCCGCCGAGGTGATGATCCGACCGCTGCGCTGCACGCCCAGCTCCACCGCCCGGACGCAGTCGTGCCCGCGCAGGGTCAGCTCCCTGATCCGGGAGAGCAGGAACACCTCGTAGTCCATCGACAGCCCGAAGGCGAAGGCGAAGACCAGCACCGGGATGAAGGTCTCCAGCCCGCCGGTCGGACTGAACCCGAGCAGCCCGCTGAACCAGCCGTCCTGGAACACCAGGGTGAGCGCGCCGAGCGAGGCGCCCAGCGAGAGCAGGTTCATCAGCAGCGCCTTGACCGGCATCACCACCGAGCCGGTCATCAGGAACAGCAGCACCAGGGTGCCGACCGCCACCAGGCCCAGCGCCCACGGCCCGCGTGAGAGCAGCTCGTCCTGGAAGTCCACCACCGAGGCCGCGCCGCCGGTGACGTAGGTGGTCAGCCCGCCGCGGTCGGCCCGCAGCTCCTCCACCACCTGCTTGGCCTGTGCGCCCTGCGGGTCCCCGTGCACCAGCACGTCGATCGTGGAGACCGTGTCGCCCACCGGCGACACCGCCCGCACCCCGCTCACCCCGGGCAGCTTGGCGATCACGTCGTCCGCGTACGCCTGGGCCACCGACGCCCCGCCCTCGACCACCACCGTGATCGGCGCGGCCGAGACCTGCGGGAAGCGCTGGTCGATCGTCTCGGCGACCTGCCGCCCGGCCGAGGAGGCGGGCAGCACCGCGGCACCGGAGTTGCGCATGTCGGCGTGGAGGAACGGCACCCCGGCCGCGATCAGCAGCGCGACGGAGGCGAGCGTGACGGCGACCGCCCGCTTGCGCACCCGGCGCACGGTCCGGCTGAAGAACCCCTCGTCCGCGACGGGCGCGGTGGGCGTCTTGATCCGCGCGCCGGCGAAGCCGAGCAGCGCGGGGATCAGGGTGAGCGCCGCGGCGACGGCGATCACCACCACGCTCACTCCGGCCGCCGCCACCGCGCCGAGCACCGGGCTGGTGAAGACGAACAGGCCGGAGAGCGCGACGGCCACGGTCAGCCCGGAGAAGGCGACGGTGCGGCCGGCGGTCGCCGCGGTCCGCTCCACGGCGGCGGCGATGCCCGCGCCGAGGCCGCGTTCCTCGCGGAAACGATTCACCATGAGCAGCGCGTAGTCGATCGAGAGCCCGAGCCCCAGCACCGTGGCGATCGGCAGCACGCTGGTGTCGATGTCCATGATCCGGCTGAAACCGAACATGGCCAGCAGCGCGCCGCCCACCGAGGCGACCGCCCCGATCACCGGCAGTGAGGCCGCCGCCAGCCCACCGAAGACCAGCACCATGACGATCAGCGTGAGCGGCAGCGTCACCAGCTCACCGAACCGGGTGTCCTTCTCGGTCTGCTGCTTGACCTCCTGCTGGAGCACCAGGTCCCCGCCGACCGTGACGTGGGCGCCGCCCACTCCGTCCAGCGCGGCGAGCCGCGCGGTGACGGCGTCGGTCTGGGCGGTGCTCGCGGTGTCGGCCATCCGAACGGTGACCAGGCTCGCCGTCCCGTCGGCGGAGCTCAGCGCGGCCGCCTCCGGGCCGGTGCCGTACGCGTCGAGCGAGGAGGAGACCCCGGGCAGGGCGGCGATCTCGGCGGTGGCCCGCTCCACGGCGGCCTTCACCGTCGGATCGTCCACCGGCTTACCGTCCACCACGGCGGTGACGGTGCCCTTGGCCGGGTCGGCCGCGGCCACCACCGCGCTCCCCCGGTCGGCCTCGGCGCTGGCGGAGGACGCCCCGGCCACCGAGCCCTCGAAGACCCGGCCCCCGATCAGGACGCCGACCACCAGGACGACGGCCCACAGGCCGAGTACCCAGCGACGGTGACGGAAGCAGAACCGGCCGATGGCCGCGAGCCGGCCGCCGACCACGGCGGTGGGGGCGGCGGAGGAGGTATTGCGCATGAGAAGCCTTTCGGGCAGCTCCCCTCAATCTAGGTGGAACCCGAACCAAGGCCTATAGATGGGCAATGAGCCTCATCTCACACTTTTCTTCACATCAGCTTCACATAAGTCAAGCCGGTATAAATCATCGCGAAAAACGAAATGGGCCCCACCCGGAAATTCCGGGTGGGGCCCACCGTCTAGCTATCGGCTAGCGGGAAGCGAGAGCCTCAGCTCTGGCCGCCGGCCAGCTTCTCGCGCAGGGCGGCCAGGGCCTCGTCGGAGGCCAGGGCGCCCGAGCCCTCGTCGCTGCTGGACGAGTAGGAGCCACCGGCGGCAGCGGCGACGGCGTCGCCACCCTCCTCGGCAGCCTGGGCGTCGGCCTCGCGGCTCTTGATGACCTGGGCCTGGTGCTGCTCGAAGCGGGACTGCGCCTCGGCGTACTGGCGCTCCCACTCCTCGCGCTGCTTCTCGAAGCCGGGCAGCCAGTCGTTCGCCTCGGGGTCGAAGCCCTCCGGGTAGATGTAGTTGCCCTGGTCGTCGTACGAGGCGGCCATGCCGTACAGGGTCGGGTCGAACTCGACCTCGGCCGGGTTGGCACCCAGGGCCTCGTTGGCCTGCTTCAGCGACAGGCTGATGCGACGACGCTCGAGGTCGATGTCGATGACCTTGACGAAGATCTCGTCGCCGACCTGGACGACCTGCTCCGGGATCTCGACGTGGCGCTCGGCCAGCTCGGAGATGTGGACCAGACCCTCGATGCCCTCGTCCACGCGGACGAACGCACCGAACGGAACCAGCTTGGTGACCTTACCCGGAACGACCTGGCCGATCTGGTGGGTACGGGCGAACTGCTGCCACGGGTCCTCCTGGGTCGCCTTCAGCGACAGGGAGACGCGCTCGCGGTCCATGTCAACGTCGAGAACCTCGACGGTGACCTCCTGGCCGACCTCGACAACCTCGGACGGGTGGTCGATGTGCTTCCAGGACAGCTCGGAGACGTGAACCAGGCCGTCGACGCCACCCAGGTCCACGAAGGCACCGAAGTTGACGATCGAGGAGACGACGCCGGAGCGCACCTGGCCCTTCTGCAGGGTGGTGAGGAAGGTCTGGCGGACCTCGCTCTGGGTCTGCTCCAGCCAGGCACGGCGGGACAGGACCACGTTGTTGCGGTTCTTGTCCAGCTCGATGATCTTGGCCTCGAGCTCCTTGCCCACGTAGGGCTGGAGGTCGCGGACACGACGCATCTCGACGAGCGAGGCCGGGAGGAAGCCACGGAGGCCGATGTCGAGGATGAGACCACCCTTGACGACCTCGATGACGGTACCGGTGACGATGCCGTCCTCTTCCTTGATCTTCTCGATCGTGCCCCAGGCACGCTCGTACTGAGCGCGCTTCTTGGACAGGATGAGACGACCCTCCTTGTCCTCCTTCTGGAGAACCAGGGCCTCGATGTTGTCACCGACGGCGACGACCTCGTGCGGGTCAACGTCGTGCTTGATCGAGAGCTCGCGGGACGGGATGACGCCCTCGGTCTTGTAACCGATGTCGAGGAGGACCTCGTCACGGTCGACCTTCACGATGACGCCCTCGACGATGTCGCCATCGTTGAAGTACTTGATGGTCTCGTCGATCGCGGCGAGGAACGCCTCCGCGTCGCCGATGTCGTTGACCGCGACCTGCGGGGTGGTGCTGAGGGAGGAGTCGGTGGGGCTCGTCATTAGGAAAAGGGCTCCGGTACGGACATGAAAGTCGTAGGTAATGCCACGCGGAGGGCCTGTATCGCTCCCACCGAAAGCCGGACAGCCAAGAACACGGCACACCAGGATCCCGTACAACGAGAACCGGCGTCCGTCTTGCGACCGTGGGGTCTTCGACAGATGCGAGCGCGACCTGCTCCGTCCGAGGCGCGCAGGCCCGCAGCGCAACTTGTAGCATACGGGGACGGCCAGGCACGGTCAATGCCGAAGGACGGCAAGACGGTGGAGCCCGGTACGGATCAGGCCATATCCTCCGAATGCGCGCCTCGCGGCGGCGCCCGAAGGGGCCCTGTCCCCGGATGCCACCGCCAGGATCCGGACCCTTACGGGCCGGTTCGCGGCAGCGGCGCTTCCGCACTTACATACCCTACGCGATGGGCATTGTCACCGTGGCCACCACCCCCCAGTCAGACCTGCACGATCTTGACACCTCCCCCGCGCGGGCCGAGGAGGAGGACGGCGACGAGGCCACCCGCAGGGAGGCCGGCACCGGGGAGAGCAGCCGGGCCAGCCGGCACTGGTGGGACCGCAACGCCGACGAGTACCAGGACGAGCACGGCGAGTTCCTCGGCGACGACCGCTTCACCTGGTGCCCCGAGGGCCTGGACGAGGCCGACGCCCACCTGCTCGGCGAGGTGGCCGGCCGGGACGTCCTGGAGATCGGCGCCGGCGCCGCCCAGTGCTCCCGCTGGCTGGCCGCCCGGGGAGCCCGACCGGTCGCCCTGGACATCTCCTACCGCCAGCTCCAGCACTCCCGCCGGATCGACCTCGGCCGCGGCACCGTACCCGTCGCGGTCGTCCAGGCCGACGCCGCCGTGCTGCCCTTCGCCGACGCGTCCTTCGACCTCGCCTGCTCCGCCTACGGCGCCGTCCCGTTCAGCGCCGACACGGTCGCCCTGATGCGCGAGGTGCACCGGGTGCTGCGGCCCGGCGGGCGCTGGGTGTTCTCGGTGACCCACCCGATCCGCTGGGCCTTCCCCGACGAGCCGGGCGTCGATGGCCTCACCGCGATGTCCTCCTACTTCGACCGCACCCCGTACGTCGAACAGGACGAGCAGGGCCGCGCCACCTACGTCGAGCACCACCGCACCCTCGGCGACCGGGTCCGCGAACTCGTCACCGCCGGCTTCCGCCTGGTGGACCTGGTCGAGCCCGAGTGGCCGGCCGGCCTGGAGCAGGAGTGGGGCGGCTGGTCCCCGCTGCGGGGGCGGCTGATCCCCGGCACCGCGATCTTCGTCACCGAGCGGGGCTGAGCGCCCCGATGAACCCGGCCTGGCGCGAACTGCCCGTCCACACCGCCCTGCCCGCCCTGCACAGCGCGCTGGACGAGCACGGCGCCGCCGTCCTCGCCGCACCACCCGGCACCGGCAAGACGACGCTGGTGCCGCTCGCCCTGGCGGGGCTGCTCTCCTCCGAGGGCCCGGTACGGCGGGTGCTGGTCGCCGAACCGCGCCGGCTCGCCGTACGGGCCGCCGCCCGGCGGATGGCCTGGCTGCTCGGCGAGGCCGTCGGCGGCCGGGTCGGGTACACCGTGCGCGGCGAGCGCCGGGTCGGGCCGGAGACGGTCGTCGAGGTGGTCACCACCGGAGTGCTGCTGCAGCGCCTCCAGCGCGACCAGGAGCTCCCCGGTGTGGACGTGGTCGTGCTCGACGAGTGCCACGAACGGCACCTGGACGCCGACACCGCGCTCGCCTTCCTGCTCGACGTCCGGGCGGCGCTGCGGCCCGAACTCCGGCTGGTCTGCGCCTCGGCCACCTCCGACACCGAGGCCTGGGCCGAACTCCTCGGCGGCGCGCCCGTGGTGGAGGCGCACGGCGTCTCCCACCCGGTCGAGGTGCTCTGGGCGCCACCGCCGCGCGCCGTCCGGCCCGCCCACGGCACCCGGGTCGACCCGGCGCTGCTCGACCACGTCGCCTCGGTGGTGCGGCGAGCCCTCGCCGAGCAGGACGGGGACGTGCTCTGCTTCCTGCCCGGCGTCGGCGAGATCGCCCGGGTGGCCGGGGCGCTGGGCGCAGTGGGCGTCGACGTCCTGCAACTCCACGGCCGCGCCCCGCAGGCCGTCCAGGACGCGGCCCTCTCCCGTGGGGAGGGCCGCCGGGTCGTGCTGGCCACCGCCGTCGCCGAGTCCTCGCTCACCGTGCCCGGCGTACGGGTCGTCGTGGACGCCGGGCTCGCCCGCGAGCCGCGCACCGACCACGCCCGCGGCCTCGCCGGGCTCGTCACCGTCCGGGCCTCCCTCGCCGCCGCGCGCCAGCGGGCCGGCCGCGCCGGGCGCGAGGCGCCCGGCACCGTCTACCGCTGCTGGAACGAGGCCGAGGACGCCCTCGCGGCACGCTTCCCCACCCCGGAGATCGCGCTCGCGGACCTCACCTCGTTCGCCCTCCAGGCCGCCTGCTGGGGCGACCCGGACGCCACCGGCCTCGCCCTGCCCGACGCGCCACCGGCGGGGGCGATGGCCGCCGCCCGGCAGACCCTCCAGGCGCTGGGGGCGGTCTCCTCCGACGGGCGGGCGACGAAGCGCGGCATGCGCCTCGCCCGCACGGGGCTGCACCCGCGGCTCGGCCGCGCCCTGGTCGACGGAGCGGCGGCGGTCGGGGCTCGGCGGGCGGCCGAAGTGGTCGCGCTGCTGTCGGAGGAACCGCCGCGGGCCCTGGGGGACGACCTCGGCGCGGTGTGGCGGACCGTTCGCTCCTCCCGGGACCCGTACGCGGGCCGCTGGCGCGACGAAGTCCGCCGCCTGCTGCGCGCCACCTCCGACGAACCCGCCACCGACCTGCCCGACTCGACGGCCGCAGGGCTGGTCGTCGCCCTCGCCTTCCCGGAACGGATCGCCCGCGCCCGGGTCGAGCGGCCCGCGCCGGGCGAGCGCAGCCCGTACCTGATGGCGAGCGGGACCGCCGCCGAACTCGCCCCGGGCACGGCACTCGGCGCGCTGCCCTGGCTCGCCGTCGCGGTCGCCGACCGCCCGGCCGGCTCGCACTCGGCACGGGTGCTGCACGCCGCGGCGCTGGACGAGGACACCGCGCTGGCCGCCGGAGCGGCGCTGGTGACTGCCCGCGAGGAGGTCCACTGGGACAGCCGGCGAAGTGAGGTCGTCTCCCGCCGGGTGGAATCCTTGGGCGCGATCGAACTCGCCGAAAAGCCCCTCAACCGCCCCGACGCCCAACTGGTCCGCGCCGCCCTCCTCGAAGGCCTGGCTCGCGAAGGCGTCAGCGCGCTGCTGACGTTCCCGTCCAACCTGCGCGAGCGTCTGGCCTTCCTCCACACCGCCATCGGTGAACCCTGGCCCGACGTCTCCGACGAGGGGCTGTTGGACCGCGCCGACGAGTGGCTGGAACCCGAACTCTCCCGCGCCCGCCGCCGATCCGACCTCGCCAGGATCGACACGACGTCAGCCCTCCAGCGCCTCCTCCCCTGGACCACCGGCGAGGCGGGCCGCCTGGACGAACTCGCCCCCGAACGCATCACCGTGCCGTCAGGATCCAAGATCCGCGTCGACTACACCACCGAACGCCCCGTGCTGGCCGTCAAGTTGCAGGAACTCTTCGGCTGGACGGCCGCTCCTGCCCTGGCCGGCGGACGCGTCCCGCTGACCATCCACCTGCTCTCCCCCGCCGGCCGCCCCGCCGCCGTCACCGGTGATCTGGAGTCCTTCTGGCGCGACGGCTACCGCGCCGTCCGCGCCGATCTGCGGGGCCGCTACCCCCGCCACCCCTGGCCCGAAGACCCGACGACGGCCGAGCCCACCCGCCGCACCAACGCCCGGAAGTAGCCTGCGCGACTGACGCCGCCCGGCAGCGGAGTCAGTCGCGCCGCCCGGATCCCCGTTCGCAACAACCCGCTTGGCGGACCACGGCGACCACTGCTACCTTTCCGGAGGCCGTGTGAGAGAACGAGGAGGTGGTACCCGTGAACGCAGTATCGACATGGGTGCTCCCCTCCGGGGTCACGGTCGGGCGATAGGTCGTCGTCCGGGAGCGCCATCTCTGAGCACTCCCGAAAGGCACGACCATGCACTTCACTTCTGAGCAGCGTTTCGACGACGGCGTCATCGAGCGCGAGTTCACCCTCGGCGAGATCCCCGGCATCCTGTGGACGCCCGCGTCCGCCTCCGTGTCCGCACCGGTGCCGCTGATCCTGATCTGCCCCCCGCCGCTCGGACTGGGCAAGATGTACCCCCGGCTGGCGGGTCGGGCCCGGTACTACGCGGCGGAGTACGGCTTCGCCTCGGCCACCATCGAGCTCCCCGGAAGCGGTGACCGTCCCCGTTGGGCCGCCGCCGATCAGGCCCGCGCCGACCTGCGCCGGGTCATGGAGGCGGGGGAGCCGGTCAGCGACGAGATCATCGACGCCCTGATCCTCCCGCTGGTCGAGAAGTCCGTCCCGGAATGGCAGGCAGCGCTCGACGACCTCCTTGCGCTGCCCGAGATCGGCGGCCCGGTCGGATACGAGGGGGGAATCATCTCCATCGGCGTCCGGCTGGCGGTGGTCGAGCCGCGCATCGCGGCCGCCGGTCTCTTCGCCGGGAGTCTCGTGCCCGCCGCCATCTTCGAGGAGGCCCGGCAGGTCACCATCCCGCTGCAGGTCCTGCTGCAGTGGGACGACGAGGGGAACCCCCGGCAGGCAGCCCTGGACCTGTTCGACGCCTTCGGCTCCCAGGAGAAGACCCTGCACGCCAACATGGGCGGGCACACCGGCGTCCCGCAGCACGAACTCGACGCCGGAGCCCGCTTCTTCGCCCGCCACCTGAAGTGAGTCCGGGCCGTCAGGCCGGCGGTAGGCGGTAAGGACGCCGCTCATCGAGGACGGGCCGCAGCTCCCTACACCGCGGGCCCCTGCCACGTTGGCAGGGGCCCGCGGTACCCGAAGCCCCCAGAAGTAGTCGCAGAAGGCCCCACTGCCCGACTGGCGGGCAACCAGCCTGAGTTCACCCCGTGAGTACTGGACCACCCTCGTCACCACCGGCGAGCTCCCGCACCACCACCCCCAACCCCGCCCCGCCCCGCCCCGCCCCAAGTACGCCCTCACTCACTGCCGCACGCGACGGCCGGAAGTGACAGAAGTCCAGCGGGTACGGTCCTGGAGAAGCCACTCCACCGGAGGACGACACCCGCCATGGCACCGACTGCCCCGACCGTGACCCGTCCCCGCGAACCCGAACTTCCCTTCGCGGCTCTGATCCTGGACTTCGTCGGCGTACTGACAGCCAACGCCGGACCCGCTCACCGCGCATGGTGCCTCGCCCAGGGCCTCGATGCCGGGGCATGGCGACACACGCTCGGCCATGACCCGGAGGCAAGCCAGCTGTACACCGAACTCGAAGCCGGACGCCTGAGCCAGGCGGAGTGGAACCGGCGGGTGGCTCCCATCCTCGGCGTGCCACAACACGAGAACCTGATGGGCCGGGCGTGGTCGGGCGTCCGTGCGGCCGACGACATGATCGCGCTCGCCCGCTCGGCACGTCAGGCCGGCCTGGCGGTCGCGCTGCTCTCCAACTCCTTCGGCCTCGACCCGTACGACCCGTACGAGGCCCTGGGCGTGTGGGAGTTGTTCGATGTCGCGGTAATCTCCGAGCGCGAGGGCATCGCCAAACCCGATCCGGCGATCTACCAGCTCACCCTGGATCGGCTCGGACTACCCGGCAAGGCGTGCCTGTTCGTGGACGACCACCCGAGGAACCTTCCCCCGGCCGAAGCGCTCGGCATCACCACCGTCCTCGCCGACGGCACACCCGGCACTGCCGCCCGCATCACAACCCTGCTCGGCGTCCCCGCCACGACCCGGGCCGTCGTCAACACGGATGACAGTCAAGCCGTTCCGGTACCGGGCGCGAAGTGACGGAGGTACGGTCCGCTTCGAGGCCGCTCACCTTCGGAGGCACCCATGACGCAGTGGTCCGACTACTCCACTGGCCAACGCATCAAGATGTTGCGAGCAGGCATGACACAGGAAGAACTCGCCGAGGCTGCCGGGGTGTCCGTGCCGACTGTCCGCAAGGCCGAGAAGGCAGGAGGCAGCATCGGGCTGCCGTCGCTACTCAAGCTGTCCGCCGCGCTGCACGCGGACGTCTCGGTGATCCTCGGGCAACAGGCACCCCGCAGGGCGTCACTGATCGGTGACCGGGCGATGCTGCACAGCTTGTCCCGGACCGTGCACGACACCGCCGCAGGGGTCGGAACCGATGTCGAACCACCGGACGCCGCAGCACTGCGGGCCGATCTGGCACGAGCCTGGGCGGACTACCGGGCCGGGGACTACACCCGCGCCGGCGGCCTCGCCGCCCCCGCCATCACGGAGGCCGCCGCCCTACTGCGCTCTGCCCCGGACGGCGAGCAGTGCTCGGCCCACGGCATCCTCGCCGACGCCTACCGGCTCGCCTCCTACGCCGCCCAGTTCCATGGCGCCCGAGACCTCGCGTACGCGGCGATCGGACACGCACGCCGCCACGTCCTCAAGGCCGCCGACCCACTACGGGCAGCCATGGTGGACTGCGGCCGGTCATGGATCTACATGCGAGACGCACGTCTCGACCAAGCCACCACGACCGCCGAGAACGCGTTCATGTCCATCGAACCCCGCTATACAGAACGTGATCCTGAGACGCTGGCCACCTATGGATGGCACGTCACCTTCGCCGCTGTCGTCGCGACCCGCCACGGCGACGCCGACCGGGCCCGCGACCTACTCTCCCAGGCGCACGCGGTCGCCGCCCGGATGGGCCACGACGTGATGATCAACGGCACCAGCTACGGGCCGACCACGGTCACCGCACAGGCCGTCGGCATGCACACCGTCATCGGCGAACCCGGAAAGGCCCTGACGCTCGCCCGCTCCCTTGGGGACCTGGCCCCGCTGCCACAGGCCGCTCGCAACCGGCTCGCTCTGGACATCGCACTCGCGCAAGCCGACACCCGCCAGTACGACGCCGCTCTGGACACCTTGCTCCAGGTATGCAGCGCACACCCCGACTGGGCCCGACACCAGGCCCTACCGGGAGCGATCATGCAACGGGCCGGCCACGCCAGCACCACGCGCGTGCGCAAGCTCGGCAGCATTCTCGGCATCAGCCTCTTCACGCACTGAGACCACACCGATACGGGGCGTATCACCCGGGGCCGGTACGACTTCCGAAAGTGGTACGCGCCGCACGTTCACGGGCTCCCGATTCGTCGGCAGCCTAGGCACCATGCTCACTGCCAGCCGGCCCCGCACGTTCGTCGCACGTCTCGACTCGCGGACCGAATCCACGCCCCTGGCCCGCTATTTGCTCCGGGCGTACCTCTCCGGACTCCCCTCGGGCCAGCGCTACGGCGACACCGCCGAACTGCTCCTCGGCGAACTCTTCGCCAACGCCGTCCAACACTCCGACGCGCCCGACGACCGGCACATCGAAGTCCGCTTCTCCCTGGTCAACTCCCGCCTGCGGATCGAAGTCCACGACACCAGCTCCGAGCACCCCGCCCTCCACGTGCCGACCCTGGACGACGAGCACGGCCGCGGCCTGTTCCTCGTCAACGAGCTCGCCGAACGCTGGGGCAGCGCCTCCCACCCGGGCGGCATCGGCAAGTTCGTCTGGGCCCACATCGCCCCCGTTCCGGCCCTCGCGCTCGTCACCGTCTGAAAGTCCGCTCCCCGTGAACCTCTCAACCCTCGCCCGCCACACTCTCTCCCGCGGCGCCACCCCCGCCGCCACCTACGCGCTTCTCGCCCGTCTCGGCCACCGCCCCCTGCCCGTCGCCCGAGCCATCTGCCTCGCCCTCGACATCCCCCACGCCGAGACCACCCGCCGCCTGGCCGACTGCCACGACGCCCTCCTCACCGACCCCCGCCCCAACTCCGAAGCCGACACCGGCGAACTCCTCGAAGCCCTCGGCGTCTTCGACATCCCCAAACCCCTCACCCCCACCGAACACACCATCGTCGCCCTCTTCCTCACCGCCATCGACGCCATCGGCGGCATCCGCCCCGGCCACCACCACGGCCTGACGCGCTGGTTCACCACCGGCAACCTCACCACCGCCTACCTCTCCCTCACCGCCACCCACCCCCTCCCCCGCACCGGCGACCCCACCACCTACTGGACCACCCTCACCACCGCCGGCGAACTCCTCACCACCACCCCCAACCCCGACCCCCGCCTCAAATACGCCCTCACCCACTGCCGCACCCAAGCCACCCGCACCTGAACCAGAAGTCGACCCCGCCGACTTCCTGCGCGCGGTAAGAACCGATGCGCCGACCCAGGGCCGGAATCGCACACGTCCACACCTTCCTCGCGCCGAACGGAGAGGACCGACCGTGAACACCGCGCCACCCCATCAGCAGGCGGCCCTGCTGCGCCGCTACCAGCACCGGATCCACCGCGTTCCCCGAAACCTGGTGGTCCAGCCGACCGGCTTCTGCAATCTGGACTGCACTTACTGCTACCTGCCCGACCGCGACGACAAGACCCCCATGCCGACAGCGGTCGCCGAGGCCGTCGCACGGTCGGCGAGCGAGCTGGTGGGCGGCCACCACCGCAAGCCCCTCGGCCTGATCTGGCACGCCGGAGAGCCGCTGGCACTCGGACGGCGACGGTTCACGGAACTGCTCCAGCCGTTCGAGGAACTGCGCCGCAAGGGCTTGCTGGAGCACGCCGTCCAGACGAACGCCACCTTGATCGATGACGAGTGGTGCGACCTCCTGACCGAGTACGGGTTCCGGGTCGGCGTCAGCATCGACGGCCCGAAGGATCTGACCCTCCGACGCACCGACCGCAGGGGCCGCCCGGCGTTCGACCGGATCATGAGGGGAGTCGAGCGGCTGCAGCACCGCGGTGTCCCGTTCTCGTTGATCGCCGTCGTCAGCCGGGAGAACATCACCCACCCCGACCGACTCCTCGACTTCCTTGCCGCGCTCCGACCGGTCAGTATCGGCCTCAACATCGAGGAGTCGGAGGGCGTCAACACCGAGCGTCACCCACCTACCCGAGAACAGGCCATCGAGTTCTGGCTCAAGGTCCTTGCCTGGTCGCGCCGCCAGCCGGGCGGCACCGCCCCGGTACGGGAGCTGGAACGTCTCGGCCGGTACCTGAGGATGAGCCGCACCCAGCGCGCGGACCGCGCGCACCTGAGCCGAGTGGACCCGTTGCCGACCATCGCCAGGAACGGCGACGTGTTCCTGCTGTCTCCCGAACTGGCGGGCATCACCGCGCCCACCTACAACGACTTCCGGGCCGGGAACGTCCTCGAACAGCCGATCAGCGCCATCCTGCGCGAGGCGCACCGGCTGAGCTACGTGGGCGAGTTCCTGACCGGCCTGGAGGAGTGCGAGTCCACCTGCGAGTTCTTCGACTACTGCCGAGGCTCACAGGCCGGAAACCGCTACTTCGAGCACCAGACCTTCGCCGTCGCCGAGACCGACTACTGCCGCGTCACCGAGCAGGCCCCGGTCCTGGCACTGGCCGACACCGTACGCAAGGAGCGAACCACGTGACCGTTCTGGAACAGCTCTCCGCCGCCGACAACGCTTCCGCCGTCGCGGATCTGATCACCGCCGTGGCCCCGTCGGACGGGACGCCCACGATCGAGTGGGGCAACCAGCCGACCTGGGACAACAGCGGCGGAGGCCCGTGGAACAACGCCCCGTCCTGGGACAACTGGCAGAGTGCCCCTTGGGACAACTGGAACAACGGACCGTCCTGGTCCGACTGGTCCAACCGCTGACACCACGGCAGCACCATGGGCCCTCCCCAACCCATGCCGCCCGCTGCCTCCCAGGGCAGCGGGCGGCACCCGACCACCGACCGGAGGACCCCGTGCCCACCCGCCGTTACGGCCGCACCACCGTCACCCTCCCGGACCTGGCCGACGACCCGTACCTGGGCGTCATCAGCTCCCCGCCCAGGCCCGGCAGCACGGTCACCGAGTTCCGCTACACCGACCAGGACCTGCGGGACCTCGACCTCACCGAGGCCGATCTGCGCAACGGCATCCTGCACAACGTCACCGCCCGGCGGACCACCATCGAGAACGTCCGGTTCAGCTCCGTCCAGATCACCACCGGCGACCTCGGCTCGCTCCAGCTGACCGGCACCAAGGCCTCCCGCACCCTGATCCGAGACTGCCGGCTCATGGGTGCGGCCATCACCGGCACCGTCCTGGACAGCGTCCTGTTCGAGAACTGCCGCCTCGACTACGCCACCTTCGACCAGGTCCGCGCGAGCGGCCCCCTCGTCTTCGACCGGTGCGTGCTCACCGAGGCCACCTTCACCGGCTGCGACCTCACCGGCGTGGTGATGCGCGACTGCACGCTACGCGCCACCGCATTCGAGGCCGGCAGCTACAAGAACCTCGACCTCAGCGGCAGCGACCTGTCCACCGTCCGTGGCGTCGGCAACCTACGGGAGGCCGTGATCAGCCGCACCCAGCAGTACCAGCTCACCGATGCCCTCCTCGCCGAACTGAACGTCACCTTCAGCGAGGACCTGCCGCAGCACCACTGACCGTCACCCGGAGGGGCCCACGTGCGGCCGTTCATCGTCTTCACCGACTACGCCAAGCTCCGCGACCGCTGCCAGATCACCAGCACGACCGTCGCCCACGACCACCCAGCTCACGAGGACGGGACGGTGGTCCCGACCGGCCAGTGGACACCCATCAGCCCGGCCGAGGCCAATCTCCTACGCGCACCGCACCACGCACCGGAAGCCGAGGCCGTCGAACTCGTCGCCTTCCCCACCCTCCGCACGCTGGACGCCGTGGACGGCCCCTGGTGGACCGCCCATCCGCCCTTCGCCCCCTCAGCACGTACCTGGTACGCCAACCACGCCACCACCCCCGCGGGCGATCTCACCGCCACGGTGAACCCCGCGAACGGGAAACGGCTCGGCATCCACCTCGACAACTGGGACCGGCTCCCCTACGCCCACCGCCGGCTGTCCCGCCGCAGGCTCTGCTTCAACGCGGGCCCTGGCTCCCGCTACCTCCTCGTCGGCGACACCGACGCGTTGACCATCTGTCGCCGCCTCGGCAGGGACGATCCAACGCACCACCCTCACACCGACGACATCCGAGCCTACGTCCACGCCGGGCATCCGCTGCGCTGCCTGCGGCTGTGGCTCGACCCCGGCGAGGGATACCTCGCCCCCACCGAACTACTGCCCCACGACGGCTCCACGATGGGCCTCCCCGAGCCCTCCACCGCCGCGTTCTGGCTCGACCACTGGCCGATCGGGGCGTTCCCGTCACTGATCTGACCGACCGGACGCGGCAGCCGTGTGCGGTCCAGGAGAGCGAGCGCCTTGCGCCTGCGTGGCAGCACTCGAAGCTTCCTGCATCCGCACCGCGGGGCGCTGCCACACACAGGAAGTCGGCCCCGCCGACTTCCTGCGCACCCCCACAGCCTTACCGCTCAGAACACCGGCGGTCGGCCCAGCTTCGCCATCCGCCACACCGTGCTCCACCGCATCGGCCGCCTCGGCGGGTACGGCGTGCACACGCCCTCGAAGAAGCCGGACCACCACGCCTTGAGGCCGGACAGCGGCGGCCGGCGGAGCAGCGTGTACAGCGCCCAGGAGGTGAGGTAGACCGGCACCAGCGCCGCGGGCAGGTGGCGCTTGGCCAGCCAGACCCGGTTGCGGGCCGTCAGCCGGTAGTAGGTGGTGTGCCGGGCCGGGTCGGTGCGGGGGTGTTGGAGCACCATGTCGGCGCGGTAGTCGATGCGCCAGTCCGTGTCCAGGGCGCGCCAGGCGAAGTCGGTCTCCTCATGGGCGTAGAAGAACTCGGCGGGGAACAGCCCGATCTGGTCGATCACGCGCATCCGGATGGCATGCCCGCCGCCAAGGAACGTGGTGACCGGCCCGGACCGCATCGGGTCGCCGGCTCCGAGGCGGGGGACGTGTCGGCGCTGGGCGTGCCCGGTCTCGTCCGCGATGCGGAAGGCCACGATCCCCAACCGCGGCTCCTGCCCGAAGACTTCCCGGATCAGCCGGAAGGTGTCGGTGCGCGGCAGCAGGCCGTCATCGTCCAGGACGACCAACACGTCCGTGCCACCCAGCTCGCGCAGCCGCTCGACGCCGGCGTTGCGGCCGCCGGGGATACCGAGGTTCTCGGGAAGCTCCACGGCGTCCACCCAGTCCGGCAGCTCGGACAGCTTCACGCCCTGCCCGAGCACCACGGTCCGCACACCGCTGCCGCTGCCGTCCTGGGCCCGCACCGAGTCCAGCAGCGCCGTCAGCTCCGCAGGCCGGTCTCCCATCGTCAGCACCACCACGCCTAGCGTGACGCCCATCGCACCCGACCCCAACGTGAGGAACCCATAACGATCTTGCCTGCGACGCGGCCCAGGCCCGCGTCGATACGCGGGCCGGCCGGCTCCCGGGCCGCCATCCCACACCGTCCGCTCCTGCCGGCAGGCGAAGGCTCCCGGTTCACCTGTAGGGAGGTCCCCCCACCCCTGAACCCCACCGCGCAGGAAGTCGGCCCCTCGACTCTGCTGGCGAAGTCGGTTGGGGTGAGTGTGGGACAGTAAGTTCCTTCCGGTTTTGGTGGGTTGGCGGTTTGCGGGGTGGGTTGTGCTGCG